>DSBQ01000009.1 GCA_011045995.1 Methanoculleus sp.
GGATGGGATGGGATGGGATGGGATAGGAGGAGAGGTGTTAGTCCGCCTTGGCGATCCTGTCATAATGACGGACGATAGCCGCCTCCCCCCAAAAAGCGGCTTTCAAATGGTTGTTCGTGCAAACCGTGGAGACTGTCTACCAGACTTCCGGAAATGCCATGTTGGTGTACATGTCTTCCAGGCGTGCCTTGTGATTCGATTCCATGTTGGCAAGGCTCGTGAAGATTTCCTTTTGCTGTGGTGCGGTGCTCAGGTTGGCGAGTTCCTGGTACATGTCACGGGCGGATTCCTCTTTTTTGATGGCGAGTGCGATGCCTTCAATGGGTTTCATCTCCGTCGTCATGGTCGGAAGATCGAGGGTCTCTGAGATCTTGTAGTCCTTTGCCTCATCAAACTCAAAGGCGGCGACAGGTTTTGTGAGGAACTCTTCCAGTGTTTCACGGTGTTTGCGTTCCTCCTCTGCGAGCTCGCCAAAGATCTTCTTGAGTGATGCATCGCTCACACGGTTCCCAACATCGCGGTAGAATGTATAGGATTCTACTTCTTTTTCGATCGCTCCGGATAATATGCTCCTGTATTCTTCCTTTTTCATCGGCATCCCTCCAATTGAGGATGGGGTTGTGAAGCTGGTGATGCTATAAATAGATTTTTGCCCCTGTGGCCCATCCCCCGCAAGGGCTCATGCCAGGCGGTGCATCCCGTGTGCGCTCCCCTCTCGCGTTGCCGCATTCCTGGATGGCGCAGAATCAAAAAAAATTGGGATATGGCGCTTTGAAAAAGGCCGGTGCATGGATTATCTCCACTATTGAGGGAGAAATACCGTTCATACACAGATCCGGGCTCTCAGATCCATTCATGTGCCAAATGAGGGGGGCATCGTCCCGGAAAGCAGGATCCCCCGGCACATCCTCGCTGGTACCGGGATACCCTGCCGGAGAACATCGCGTTCGGCAATTCGGGGGAGGACTTGTTGATAAACCGTAAATAAGGTTATTTTTTCGATCTGGGCATAATTGTGGCGTATTTTGCTCAACACTTAATAGGGATGAACCAGTAATGATTATATACCGGACCATTATCCAGGAATTGTTTTTCCATGCATGTGTACTCATCAAACCAACAAAAAATCGCAGAACGAATCGATCCCGATACCCTCATATCAAACTGGAAGGACTGGCGATGGCAGATCAACCACTCCATCCGTGACATCGACACGTTCGAGCGCCTCCTCGGCATTCGGTTCCCGGCGGACCGCCGCATTGAGCTCGAAGAGACGATTGCACGCTTTCCTCTCTGCATTACCCCCTATTACCTCTCCCTCATCGAGGCAGGCGATTACGACAACGATCCCGTATTTATGCAGGCGTTCCCGTCGGCATCCGAACTGATCGTCGAGGACTGCGACATGCCCGATCCCCTTGCCGAGGACGAGGACAGCCCCGTCGCCTGCATCACCCACCGGTATCCCGACAGGGTGCTCTTTCTGGTGAGCAATGTCTGTGCCATGTACTGCCGTCACTGCACGCGAAAGCGCAAAGTGGGAGATGTCGATTCGATTCCCGATGCCTCGGAGATCAGGGAGGCAATCGCCTACATCGCGGATCACCCGCAGATCCGCGATGTGCTCCTTTCCGGCGGCGACCCGCTGATGCTCCCTGACGAGTACCTTGACTGGATCCTCTCCGAACTTGCCGCCATCAGCCATGTCGAGGTGATCCGTATCGGCACCAGGGTGCCGGTCGTGCTCCCGTACAGGATTACGGACGAGCTTCTCGCCATCCTGAAGAAGCACCACCCGCTCTATATCAACACACATTTCAACCACCCGCGGGAGATTACCGCCTCGTCGAGGGAAGCACTGGGGAGACTTGCGGATGCGGGCATTCCCCTTGGCAACCAGACGGTGCTTCTTGCCGGCGTCAATGACTGCCCCCGTATCATGAAAAAGCTGGTGCACAAACTCGTGCAAAACCGGGTGCGGCCCTATTATCTCTACCAGTGCGATCTGTCCGAAGGGCTTGCTCATTTCCGGACACCCGTCGGAAAAGGCATCGAGATCATCGAAAGCCTCATCGGGCACACCAGCGGTTTTGCCGTGCCTACCTATGTCATCGACGCCCCCGGCGGTGCGGGGAAGATTCCGGTCATGCCCAATTACCTGATCTCGTGGTCGACGAACAAAGTGGTCCTGCGCAATTACGAGGGGGTAATCTCGACGTACCGGGAGCCCGACTGCTACCGTAATGTCTTCTGCGACCGGAAGTGCGACGAATGCACGCTGCAGCTGAAACTGGACGACGCCGACGAATCGGAGGCGGTGGGTATTGCAAAGCTGCTCTGCGACTATGACGAGACGATTCTCCTCGTTCCGCAGCATAACGGCCGTATGGACCGAAGGGATGGCGACTGACTGCATAACGACGATCGGGTCGTCGCTCATCCAGCACGGCCCGCTCAATGACCGCGTTTACCTGATGAAGCTGTCGGCGCCGGATGCCGCGGCAATAGTCCCGGAACTCGACGCTCTTGCATCTGCGGAAGGCTACTCGAAGATCTTTGCGAAGGTGCCGGCAGGCAGCGTGATGCAGTTTCTTGCCGCGGGGTACCGTATCGAGGCACGGGTCCCGGGTTTTTTCAAGGGTGACGAGGACGGCTTTTTTCTCGGGAAGTACTTCAGTCAGGACCGGCGGAGATCCGCGGATCCCGGAATAGAAGAGGTGGTGGCCTGCGCCCTTGCCTGTGCGGGGGAACGCCGCCCCGCACGGCCTGCGCCTGCATGGCAGATTACCGAGGCAGGCCCTGCCGATGCGAACGACCTGGCAGCGCTCTATGGGCAGGTCTTCGAGACCTACCCCTTCCCGATTGCCGACCCACGGTATATCCGTGAGACGATGACCGACAATGTCCGGTATTTTATCGTCAGGCATGAAGGGACGCTGATCGGCGCCTCGTCTGCGGAGATGGATTTGCCATCGATGAATGCCGAGATGACGGATTTTGCCACTCTTCCCGCATTCCGGGGACAGGGGATATCGTCATGTCTTCTCCGGCATATGGAACAGGCGATACAACCGGAGGGGATACGCACCGCCTTTACCATTGCCCGTGCCGCGTATCCTCCCGTCAATATCCTCTTCGCCCGGGCGGGGTATCGCTTTGCGGGGACGCTTGTCAATAACACCAGTATCTGCGGGTCCTTTGAGAGCATGAACGTCTGGTACAAACCTCTTGACGGACCTTCCGGCCGGCGGTCAGCCGGATTATCCCTGTGACGCCGGGGCAGCATGACAGTTCTGCCGCATACACTATGCTGCGGCACGCAGGGGGAGGGCCGCTATCCCTGCACCGGGTAAAGGGGCAACCCGGGTGTCCCCGGTCTGCCTGAACGGAGTTCACTATTATTTGCACAACCCTTCGATAGCAACCATAATAAGAATCCGGATCATTGACTCAATCAGGAGAGAAGCATATGATGCTGAAGGGACTTCTTGCCGTGCTCTGTATTGCGGCACTCTGCACCGTCCCGGCGCTTGCCGGGCTCAATGAACCTACGGTGATCATCACCGGAACGGAAATGACACCCGCGGTGCTGATGCCCGGCGACACCGGGGTCATAACGGTCACGCTGAAAAACACGGCAAAGGCGTCGGTGACGACGACCTCGACGACCGATACGACGACAAGCACCGAGGTCAATCCGACCATCACGAGCATCTACCTCGACGGGGGCAGGGATATCAAAGTTCTTGGCGGAAATACACAATTTTCCGGTGATCTTGGCCCCGACCAGTCCATTCAGCTCTCGTTTTTCATCCAGGCGCCGGAGAAGGATGGCATCTATTTTCCAATCCTGAGGGTGCGGGTGCAGGGGGCGGAAAGTCTCATATATCCGATACCGGTCAATGTGAACGTGCCGGTATCCTTCGTCAGACAACCGATGCTTCTTATCAGCCAGTTGGAGCAGGAATTTGTCGAACCCGGTGATGAGGTGGAGGTGGCGCTCGGGCTCTCCAACATGGGGCAGAGTCCTGCAGAGGACATATTCATCCGCATCTCCGAGGAAGACCCTTCCCTTGCCCCGAAAGGCCCGGGATCCTTTCATATCAACCGGCTCAATACAGCCGAATCGGCAGACCTCATCCTCTCCCTGATTACCGACAGGAAACTGGAACCCGGTATCCGCACTATCGTTCTTGACGTGAGTTACTACACGGTGGACGGCGCGCTCGTCTCCCGGACCGATACCGTCTCCCTCGATGTGCGTGGCCGTGCAAAGCTGGGGATCGCCTCCATCAAGACCGACCCTGTCCGGGTATTGCAGAAGGATCAGTTTGATCTCATCATCCGCCTGGAAAATACCGGCACCGGTGATGCGACCTCAACACAAGCAGAGATAGACCTCCCGTTCTCCGGCAACAAGAATTCGTTTATCGGGAAAATTAAGCCGGACAATGATGCTCCGGCAGTCTTCACCCTCGACGCGGAGGATGCCCGCGACCATGACTATACCCTGACCGTTACCTATGAGGATGAATGGGGGGTGCACACGGAGGAGTTCCCCCTGACGATGCCTGTCCGCTCGAAGGATGACGGGGGGATGATCGTCTTCGGGTTTGTCCTCATCGCTCTCGTTGCGGCAGGTGCCTGGTACTACTTCGTCTACCGGAAAAAGGAAGAACAGGACTGAGCACTGATGTTTGAGAACCTCAGGGTCTCGGTATTTCTCGCGGCGCGTGCCCTGCAGCGGGGAGGCAGGGGCAGGGTGCTGATGAACATCATCGTCATCGCCTTCGTCTTTACCAACATGATCTTTCTGCCGTCAGTCATTTCAGGCGCCGTGGAGACCTATAATGTCCAGACGATCGACTTCATGACCTCGGATATCGTCATCGGGCCCCGCGAGAATGAACGATACATCGAGGACGCCGACACGCTTCTTGGCCGGGTCAACAGAATTCCGGGGGTCGTCCGGGCATCCGCACGCTTCTCCATGCCGGCATCGATAGATTTCAAAGAGAATTCGGTCTCCATTGAAGTCAAGGCCTTCGACCCGCGCGATGAGGTGGAGGTCACCAGGATCCACGAGTACATGAAGGACGGCAATTACCTCGGGAGCGGCGACCGCGACGAGATCCTTCTCGGGGTGCTCGTGACCGGCCACGAGGATACATCACAGGACTTTTACGAATCCCTTGGCGGTGCGGCCGTCGGGGACGTGGTCACGGTCCGGTACGCGAACGGGATCGTCCGTGAGTACCGGATAAAGGGGATTGTCCAGACAACATCGTATATTGCCGACTACATGGCGTTTGTCACCGCTGATGAGATGGACGCCGTCCTCGGTGGTGCCGAACCGAACACCCGCGCAACCGAGATACTCATCAAGGCGACCGATGATGCCGACCTGCATGCCCTCAAGCGCATGATCCTCAGTTTCGGGGTGGGAGAGGAGGTGAAGACCTGGGAGGATGCGACTTCGGACATCGTCGCCGAATCGGTCGAGTCCTTCAACATCATCAACAACATCACCATCATCGGAAGCCTCATCATCGCGGTGGTGGTGATCTTCATCCTGATCACCATCAAGACCTTCACCAACAGGAAGCAGATTGGCATCTTAAAAGCGATTGGCATACAAAAGAGCGTCATCATCAATTCCTATGTGATGCAGGTGTTTTTCATCTGCACCTTCGGCATCATCCTCGGACTGCTCCTCCTCGAGGGGATGGTGCTGTACTTTACCGCATTTCCCATAGAGTTTCCGGACGGGACGGTGACGCCGATCGTGGATGTGGGGATGCTCATCGAAAATACCCTCCTGCTCTACCTCGCTTCGGCGGTTGCGGGGTTCATCCCCGCCTGGCGCATCACCAACGAAAAAATCCTTGATGCGATGCGGGGTGCCTGATGATCACCGCCAAAAACCTGAAAAGGATCTATACGATGGGCCTCGTGCAGGTGCACGCCTTAAACGGGGTCTCCATTGACATCGGAACGGGTGAATTTGTAGGGATAACGGGAGCGTCGGGTTCAGGAAAATCAACACTCCTGCATATACTGGGTCTCCTGGATGACCCCACAGAAGGGGAGATTATGATCGGCGGAGAGGATGTCCTTGGCTTTTCCGACAGCAGGAAGGGACGGTTCCGGCTCAGAAAGTTCGGGTTCATCTTCCAGGATTACGCGTTGGTCCCGGAGCTGTCAGCCCTGGAAAATGTCATCCTCCCCGCCATCGCGCGGGGAATTCCGCTGCCCGAGGCCCGGGCGTCCGGCGGTGAATACCTGGACCGGGTGGAGCTCTCGGCAAGAAGGGACCACCTCCCGGCCGAACTCTCGGGAGGGGAACAGCAGCGTGTGGCCATCGCCCGGGCGCTGGTGAACAACCCCGACGTTCTCTTCGCTGACGAGCCCTGTGCAAATCTCGACAGCACCAACTCGCGCAAGGTGCTCGACCTCTTCCGGCAGATCAACGAGGAGCTGAACCAGACGGTGATCATGGTCTCCCACGAGGACTGGCACCGGGAGTATTTCGACCGGGTCATCCGTCTTCGGGACGGGAAGATCGAGCATGAGGAGACGCTTTAGGCTCGGCCAAAACGGAAGAAGAGGGTAGGGTGGTGGAAAAATGGTTATTGGCGGATTTTCTCAATGGTCATCCGGCAGGAGAGGTCGCCCATGCACATATGCCTGTCTGAGGTAAGCCGATAGCCGGGGTTCAGACTCGCCACTGCCTCTGTGCCATAGGCGTTGCAGTGCTCGCATGTCTGGCGCGCCTCGGTCCTGAACTGGTGCATGTTGGCTTCCATCGGGCACTTGTCAGTGACTATCGTTGCCGCATCACCAGCCCGGGGGATGACCCGGCCCTGCAGTTCCGGGCCCATGATAATCGTCGAGATCGCGCTGAACGTTTCTGCAACCTCGGCGGCGGAGTCAACCCGGAACCCAAGTATTTTTGCGATTTCCGCCTGATTTTTTCCCATCTCCCGCCAGATTTCCTTCTGTGCCAGGTCTATATCGCGACGCCGTTCCGGCGCAATTTTTCGGAATGCCCGGTCATAGGCAAACGGCATCATGCTCGCGCCGCGGGTTGCGATATCCCAGCGCCGTTCTGCCGGGATCTGGTTGAATGTCTGTTCCATCTCTTCTTCACCTCCCCGGGAGGTGCGGGCGACAGGCGGCGTCCCACTGGTGGGGGTGGATTGATGTCCGGGTGATGACATCCAAAAGGGAATCCTGGTTATTTCGGGACTGCGCTGGTGCCTGTCGCTTTTTCCTCCCGAAGATCACCCCCCTCAGGGGAATATCGGGCATTAAAGGTTTCGGTCCATATTTTTGAATGAGGGAAATAACAATGCATTCTGGCGCCATTATCCCGGACATCCGCCAATTCATATGAGGAGAGTGATGCAGGCGCCTTATCCACCGTAAGGCTGCCCTCCTCATGATAAAGGAGAAATTGTCAGGCAAATCGGGGTAATACAGTGATGAATGCCCGCATCATGGGGTTATCTGGTCGGTTGTTCCCATCATCTGCACCCGTGTCGTCGACATCTTCTTTGAATGAATCTGCTCTGTCCGGGGGGCCAGGTCTTTTCCCTGACGGGCAGATGGCAGGAAAAAGGTATATGCACGGGGCACTGAGATAGAAACCAGGCCCCCGCGCCATATCTGCAGGTGGGGCGAAGAGGTGATCGCATTTGAGTGAAACGACCAGCGACTGTATTGATTTCAGCCTGAAATTTGCAACGGCCGGCGGGGTCCCCGCCCTCATTGAGGCAACGAAACGGCAGATGAGAGCATGCGGCGTTCCTGATGAGTCTGCAGAAGAGTTTTGCATCGTCATCGGGGAGATGTTTCTGGATATTCTCGAGAACGGGTACCCCCGGCACCGCGGGTACCTCGCGCTCTCGTGCTCCTTTGAGGAGGGGCAACTGTTCATCAGGATCGCGGATCACGCAGGTCCGCGAAATCTTCTGCAGGAGGACTCCTTGCTTGCCTCCCGTATCCAGTCGGCAGTCGATGAGGCCACCCACCTGGCGGTCGATGAAGGGAACGTCTACGAGATGAGGGCGTGGATGTAAGCCTTCGCCCCTCCTGAACGGCAGCTGAAGGGGGCGGTTGCCCAAATTTCAATGCGGCGTGCATCACCCCCGCATCACCGTCACCGCTTTCCAGTGGCAAGAGCAGACCCTTGAAGCCCCCTTGAAGCCCCCGGCACTGCCCCCATGAGATGGCCGGCACCCGTGTGGTGCCTGTCCCGCTGCTTTTGGCGGGTCTCATGTCTGCCGGTGCGGGTGTTTTGTAAAGGTGCACAGAAAGAGGGAGTTGTTTTCGCATGAATGCCGGGGCAGGGCCCCCGTGCCGGTCAGATGGCATGTCCGGATGCAGAGTACAGGAAGGTATCCCTCCGGGCGGCGGACCGCCTTACTTAAGACAAACTATTATCAGACTCCTCTGCCCATCAGAGTTCATGGAACCGATCCTGAAGGCGCAGAAAAGTTTCAACGGGGTGCAGGTAAGCCATCTCTCCGGAGAGACGACCCATTCCGTCCTTTTCAGCTATGAAAACCTGATCGAGATGGAGATCAATGTGTCAAACCTCCTTGACCACCCGGAGTATTACGCTGTCGACCATGACGGCCGCATCGTGCGGACGGATTTCTGCAATCCAAACCTGCATACCTGCGATGAGTGACCTTGTCAGGAGTCACCGGGACCAGTGCGTGCAGCGCCGGGATGAAGATAATCACGGAAAAAAGATGAGTGTTCTCCGGAAGGGCGGCATATCCTTCTATGGTGCCGGTTCGGGGAGGTGATCTTCTTCCTTTTCCTCGTCCCTGAATCCCTCATATATTCTGTCGACGAATTCGACACGGGTGACGATGATGATCTCATCGCTTTCCTTTACGACAGGATTTTCGGTATACAGGAGAAAATCGGTGTTCCGGTAGACGCCGATAAAAGCACTGTTTTTCGGGAGTTCAATCGCCGAAAGCTCCGTCTCCTGGAATTTCTTTCCGGCAATCACGCTGATGAACCGGACATCCTCCCGCATCATCGTCGAGAGTTCAATCGTGTCGATGCCGCGGAGCGTATGGTAGATACTGGTCGATGTCGTCTGCGGCGAGTTGACGACATGATGGAACCCGAGGCGCTTTGCAACGGTCATAAATCCCATGTCATCGGTCGTGATGATGATGTCCGGGACGTTGAAGACCTTTGCGATGAGCCCGATGATGATGTTGTCCTGATCATGTGCGGTGCAGGCGACGATCGCATCCGCCTTTTCTATCTCCGCCTTTTCAAGGATGTCGGGCCTCGTCCCCTCTGCATTGATGACGGTACAGTCGAGCGTCTCGGACAGTTCCTTTGCAAGGGTGGGGTTTCGCTCGATGAGTATTACTTCCGATCCCGTACGGATCAGTATTTTGGCCAAATCTATTCCGAGGGCTGTGCCCTCAACGATGATCACCCGCATTGATGTTACCTCTTCACCCATGTTCGGGGGAAGAACAATATAAAGAGTGGTATGATCTCGATCCTCCCCAGGAGCATATCGACGATCAGCACCCCTTTCAGGAGGTCAGGCATCGACGCACTGGTGATGCCGCAGGAGAGGCCGACAGTGCCGAGTGCGCTCGATACCTCGAAGAGGGCGTTATCGAGCCCGAAGCCGTGAAGCATGAAGATAAAACTCGAGATCACAAGGACCATTGCATAGAGAACGACGAAGGTGACGATGGTGTAGACCACCTCGCTTTCAATCACTTCGTCGCCTATCTTCAGCGGGGTGAGGGCCTCCCTGGGAAGAAAATACCGGATGAAGACCAGGTGCACAATCTTCAGGAGGATCACCAGCCTGAGGATCTTGATGCCTCCCGCGGTTGAGCCGACAGACCCGCCGATCCACATCAGGACGGTCAGGACCGCCCTTGCCCCCTCCGGCAGCGTGCCGATATCGACCGTTGAAAACCCGGCGGTACTCAGTGCGGAGAAGGCCTGGAAGAGCGTCACCGAGAGCGCCTCATTTATTGGGAGGGTCTCCAGGAGGGTGAAGAGCAGGAGACAAATGCCGATGAGGGCAAAGAGGAAAAAGTACCTGAACTGGATACCGGTAAAAAGTGCCTTTTTATCTTCGAGCATTCTGGGGTACAGGGTAAAATTGAAGGCTCCCATCAGGCAGCTGATGGTGATGAGAAACGGAATGGCAAACCCGGAAAAACCTGCCACGGATTCAGTTCTTGTGGAAAAGCCGCCGGTGGAGACGGAGGAGAGGGCATGGCATACTGCATCGAAGGGGGACATGCCGCCAAAGAACAGGATAACAAACGAGATGGCGGTGAGTATGCAGTAGATTTCCACCAGCAGTTTGGCGGTTGCCATGACCGTCGGGCGGGCCTTCTGTTCGCCGGCATTGACGGCGTAGAGACGGTACGCACTGATGCCGGGGGTCACGAAGACCATGAGGATGATGATGACGATGCCGATACCGCCTATCCACTGGAGCCATGAACGGGCAAAGAGAAATACCGGCCCGACGCCTGCGGGGGCAACGGACAGGCCGGTGGTGGTCACCCCCGATACCGCCTCGAAGAACGCATCGAGAAAAGGCATTCCCGTCGAGAGGCTGAAGGGGATGGCGCTCAACAGAGCGGAGAACGGGAAGATGAGTGCCGCGATGACGAGGGATTCCTTCCATTCAAGGTCCGCTGTGGGAAGCAGGCGGTGAAAGAGATAGCCAAGGGCAATGATGGTGCACCCGATTACTGCATAGACGGAACCAATTGCAAATTCCCTGAAATATACGGCAACAACAAGCGGGACCAGCAACGCCCCCCCCGCCCCCATCATCAGCACTGCCAGGTACTTCAGGACGACGAGGGGTTTTACAGGGGAGACCAGTTCGTACATGGGATCAGTCGTAGTATGGGGGAGAGAGGAAAAAACCTTTCACCTGTCCTCTACCGGCATGTTGCCGGGGTATCCGCTGCCACGCACCGGTTCTGTACGGGCAGAGTCCTGGTGACCGGAAGATGACTGTTTAGATATTTGCACATGATTCCATTTTTCTTTTCACTACCCATTAGGTGATCTGGTATTCAATTGCCTCTTTCTCGAGGAAATACCCCAGAACGGTCCTGATGACGACAACCACCGCAAGCATGACAAGTTCTTCCTGCGTTGGGTTGAGGATGGTTCCAAGGATATCTGCAGCAATAAGAAACTCAAGGCCGAAGACGATCTTGTTCGTCAGGTTTATCCGGATCTGGTTGTATGAAATATCGGTCTTTCGGATTTCAAGGAGAAGCACCCTGACGGTTGCCCGAATGCCGCCATAGATGATAAGGGCTGCACCGACCACCTCAAAGAAGAACACGATCGCTTCGAGAAGAGTATTGAACACATACACATCGGTGGCCAGAAGACTCATACTGAGTGAATGGAAAGATCAGTATAAAAATGTCGCCCCTCCGGAGAGGAGAGCAGAGGCCGCTCCCCCCTCCCTGGAAAGCTATCCCGGCTTAAAAGCCGGAATATTCCAGTCCCGCCAGTATTGCTGCAATCAGGATGCAGAGCGGAATGATGACATACCACGGGTTGACCTTCAGGGCATCGGGAACCGTCATGGACTTGAAGACCCCCCTGCTTAGGATCTTCTCATCGAGAGTGGGATAGGCCGCGGCAAAGATGCCCGCCCCGACCAGAATGCCCGTCACCCCGCCGAAGAGGGCGTCGAGGGCGCCATGCCCCACCGCCCCCGCGACGGTGCCGGGGCAGTAGCCGAGGACGGCAAACCCCATGCCGAAGATGATGCCCCCGATGACGGTGGAGCCGATGGAACCGGGTTTCGGGTGCAGCTCGACCAGCCCCCTGCTTCTCATCGCATAGACGCCGATCATCCCCACGAGTACCGCGGTGAGCATCACCTTGATCACCGTGAAATCCGTCAGCAGGAGCTGGCCGAGGATCACGTTGTACTCGGTCACCCCGCTGATGTAAAGAAACGCCCCGAAGCAGATGCCGAGGAGAAGGCCGATTACGAGCTGCAGGCGGGTATTGGCATGGAGGTCTTCAAACATCATGGCCGCCACCTCACCAGAGCACCCCGTAGAGCAAAAATGCCGATACGATCCCCGACAGGAAGAAGACGACGACAGCTATCCAGCTTGAGACGGCAAGCTGGAGTGTGCCGCTGATGCCGTGGCCGCTGGTGCACCCCCCCGCCCAGCGCGAGCCGAGCCCCATGAGGATGCCGCCTGCAAAGGCGACCGCGAGCCGCAGCCCGGTATCATACCCGAAGGTGTCCCCGAAGAGCGTCGGCACCCATTCGAAGGAGAATCCTCCGACAATCACCGAGGTGATGAACGCCCCGATAACCACTCCGGCGACCAGCATCCATTCCCAGTCGACGACGAGCGGGAACTTCCGGTAATACGCTTTTTCGTCGGTCTTCCTGCCCCTGAAGAGCCGTTCGATCATGCCGCTCGTCCTTGCGAATGCGGTCGAACATCCGAGCGGTTTGTTCGAGAGCAGGAATGCCGCCCAGCTCAGGACGCCGATCCCCGCTCCCGCAATATATGGTGTCCAGTCCATTGTTTCTCTCCTTTTATATTCCGGGGATCCTGCTACCGCAGAAATCCTGCGGCGATGTACCCGGTGATCCCGCCGGCGGCGTTATAGACCTCGGTAAAGCCCTGCTGCTTTAAAAGGCTGCATGCAAGGCTCGAACGGTGGCCGGTCCGGCATATGGCGACGATGGGTTTCGTGGGGTTGAGTTCCCCGGCCCGTGTCCTGAGATCCATCGCCATGATGTTCACTGCCCCCGGAATGTGCTGCTCTTCATACTCCTCTTTTGACCGGACATCGAGAAGAACGACATCCGGCTCGCTGATCTTCTCATGCACCTCAGACGGCGAGAGCTGATACACGTGATCCGTGGGATACCCTGCCATCACCCATGCATGGGTCCCTCCTTCGAGGTAGCCGATCGTCCGGTCGAGACCTACCCTTCTGAGCTGGACCGCCGCCTCCCGCGCCTGGGCGGGACTGTCGGTGACGAGGAGGATGTCCCTGTCCGGCGGCAGCACCCAGCCGGCGAAGGTGGCGAAGTTGCCGCCAATGTCGATGTGATAGCTGTCAGGGATGTGCTGGCCGCCGAAGGTGGCATAGTTGCGGATGCTCAGGACGATGGTATCCGCGTCCTTCATCCGCTCACGGAATTCGGCCGGTTTCATTCCCCGGGGTAAGGGCAGGGTCCGGACGAGTGCCGGGCCCTTGCGGTTGATGTCGCTGCACCGGGCGAAGTGGTCGGGTGCCGGGGGCATACCGACGGTCAGTGAGCGGATAAACTCCCCGGTATCTTCGATGCGCAGCGCCGGGTTGTAGGTGGTCTCGTAGCCGATGGTCGAAAACCGCATCGCACCCATCATCTTTCCGCAAAGGGACCCTGCACCGTGTGCCGGAAATACCAGGCATTCAGGAGGGAGGGTCATGACCTTCGTGTGGAGGTTTTCAAACAGCTGACCGGCCAGTTCGCGGGCCTTCCCCGGAAAGAGGTCCGGGCGCCCGACGTCCCCGACAAAGAGCGTATCTCCGGTAAATGCCGCGACCGGCGTGTCTCCGCGGGATGTGTCGGTGACCACGTAGACAAGGCAGTCAGGGGTATGCCCGGGGGTCTCAATGACACGAACCTCCATGTCCTCGATACGAAAGGTGTTGCCATGGGAAACGGCGATATGCTCGAAGGTGCAGTGGCCTGCAGCCGGGGCATAGATCTCTGCGCCGGTCCGTTCGGCAAGGTCCATGTGGCCCGAGACGAAGTCCGCATGCAGATGCGTCTCGAGAATGTGCGTTATCTTCAGCCCTTCGGCCTCTGCGGCTTCAATATAGCGGTCCACGTCGCGGCTCGGATCCACGATGGCACAGGTCGTGGTACCACCGATAAGGTACGAGCTGTGGGCAATTTTTTCGATAAAGAACTGTTTCAGCAGCATTGTGTCCATCCATCTGTTCGATGTTGTCTCCTATACGACGAATGATATATATACCAATCCCGTCGCCAGAACGAGGAAAAGCACCGTCATCCCTCCTCCGGCCCGCAGGTAGTCGGCATTGCTGTACCCGCCGGGCGTCATAAGGAAGGCATTGACCTGATGGGTGGGGAGGATAAACGAGTTCGAGGCGCAGATTCCGACCAGGAGGGCAAGGCCCCGGGGGTCGATACCCGTCGAGGTGCCGATGATGATCACCAGGGGGACGAGGAGGACCGTCGCCGCCACATTCGACATGAAAAGCGAAAAGAAGGTGGCAAGAGCGCCAATCCCGAGGAGGATGAGGAAGGGATGCGCAACGGAGAGCACGGCCATCATCGCATCTGCAATGTATGCTGCCGTTCCGGTCTGGTCCATTGCAATCCCGAGGGGTATGAGCCCTGCCAGAAGAAAGACGGTCCGCCAGTCGATCGCATGGTATGCCTCGTCGATGGTCAGCACTCTGCCGAGGATCATTGCAACAGCACCGCTGAGGAGGCCCAGCGATATCGGCACGCCGGCGAAGGTCAGGCTGATGCCCCCGATGAGGCAGAAAAGGGCAAACGAGGCCTTCGATGGTGTTACGCCCTTCTCATCGGGAACGGCGCTCAGGACGAACTCGGGGCCCTGACCGGTCCGGTGAATTCTCTCCCACGGGCCGTAGACGACAAACGTGTCGCCGATATCCATGGGGATGCCAAAGAATCCCCGCCGGTGCTCCCCTTCCTTGGTAAGAGAGAGGAGGACTTCGAGGCCGTGCTCCTTTCTAAATGAGATCTCCCGGAGGGTCTTTCCCATGTAGGGGGAGTGGGGCCGCACGATGATCTCGGCAAATCCTGCGTGTTCTTCGCTGATCTCTTCGGTGTGCCGCTGCTGGTCCCCCACCGGGACGAGCCCGTAGTCGGTTGCCAACCGATCGGCATCCTCGTCGGTCCCGAGAAGGGAGAGTATCTGACCTTCCGCAAAGACCGTGTACCGCCACGGTGCAAAAAGGGTATCCTTCCCGGTCTTTACCGCCAGGAGATGGAGGGAATAGCGGGATTTGAGGGAGACTTCTTCCCGGGTCGTGCCGACCAGCGGACTTTCCTTCGGGATGATATAATGATGCATGCTCTGTGGCAGCTGCCACGTCTCGATGATCTCCTGCTGCACGACACGGGCGGCCGGTTCACCCTCCCCGGACGGGAGCACATGCCTCCCCGCCAGAAGGAAGTACAGTATGCCGGCCGCAAGCAGCACAAGGCCGATCGGCGTGACGGCAAAGATGCCGAACGGTTCGAGATTTCCCTGGATGAGAAGATCGTTGAGGAGAATAAGGGGGGATGATCCCACCATGGTAATGGTCCCGCCGAGGATTGCCATGAATCCCATCGGCATGACGAGGCGGGAACGGGGTATGCCGGTTTTTTTGGAAATTCTCAGGATGGCGGGAAGAAAAAGCGCTGCCGATCCGATGTTCTGCAGGAATCCTGAAAGCACGCCGACGACCGAGGAGATGACGGCGATCAGTCTTTTCTCGCTTGCGCCCGCGATCGCAACGATCTTTCGTGCAAGGAGGATCATCACCCCCGTCCGGTCGACCCCGTAGCCGAGGATCATCACCGCCATCACCGAGATGACGGCGTTGCTCGCAAATCCCGAGAAGGTCTGGAGAGGGGAGACGAGGCCGAGCCACCCGAGCGTGAGCATGATGATGATCGCAATCACGTCGACCCTGAGTTTGTCAGTGACGAACAGGACGATAGTTGCTCCAAGGACGATGAGGACAAGAATGATCTCGGGGGTCAACGGTTACCACCATACGATGCCAGTATGTTCTGATGGGTGCACGGCGCAATAAAAAGATCGGCCCCCTGCACCTTCTCCTGCCGCACCGGGCGGGCAGGGGTGGTCCGCTCAGGAAAAGCCGTTGCGGAGGGATGAGGATGTACATGGTATGCCATTCTTACGATGCCTCTCTTGCAATCTTCTAAATTTCCGATGTTTAGGGTCCTCCCTCCCCACACGGTTCTGGAAAATAACTATATGCAATGTCGTCCATCTGCACCGGTACGGGACACGTCCCGGATGCGATGAGTGCAGGAGGAGAAAAGGATGGGCGAAAAACAGCACCCGGTGCTGGTCGAGAGGAAGCTTGAGACCTGTGAGATTGACCGGGCACGGATGAGCCTCATGAACGCGGGGCTCATAGAGGAGAAAGTACAGGAACGGACCATCGACACAACAGCGCAGGAGATGCTCCGGCACACCCTGCGGGAGGGTGTCGAGACGGTATGGGACCGGTTTGAAATGCAGCAGCCCCAGTGCACGTATTGTGCCAGCGGCCTGTCCTGCAGCCGCTGTGCGATGGGGCCGTGCAGGATCATCCCGGAACATAACCGGGAACGCGGCGTCTGCGGTGCGGACCGCGACCTCGTCGTCGCACGAAATCTGCTGGATACCCTCGCAACCGGCGCAGCTGCCCACTCGGACCATGGCCGTGACATCGTCGAGACCCTGTACAAGACCGGGAAGGGGACCGCCCAGGGGTATGCCATCTCCGATCCCGCAAAGCTGAGGCGCATCGCCGATGAACTCGGGGTCGGAACAGAAGGAAGAAGCGATGAAGACATCGCGGTCGAGGTGGGGCTCGGGCTCCTCGAGGAGTTCGGGACGGTGAAAGACGAGATCTGCTTTTCAAAGCGGGCCCCCGAACAGACCCGGGCGCGGTGGGACGCCGCGGGCATCCGCCCGCGGAGTGTGGACCGGGAGATCGTGGAGGCGATGCACCGGGTCCATATGGGGGTCGGGGCGAGCTATGTGAATATTCTCCTGCACGGCCTGCGGACTGCGCTCGGCGACGGCTGGGGCGGGTCGATGATGGGGACAGAGATCTCCGATGTCCTCTTCGGCACGCCGGAGATCAACCAGTCGCAGGTCAACCTTGGCGTACTGAAGGAGGACTATGTCAACGTCACGCTGCACGGGCACAACCCGATGCTCTCGGAGATGATCGTCCGGGCATCGGAAGATCCCGACATCCAGGCGCTCGCGGAGAAGATGGGGGCAAAGGGCGTCAATCTGGTCGGCCTCTGCTGCACGGGCAATGAACTGCTCATGCGAAAGGGCGTCCCGATGGCAGGCAACCACTTCAACCAGGAGCTGGTGATCACCACCGGGGCTCTTGAGGCGATGATCGTCGACTACCAGTGCATCTTCCCGTCGCTGCCGCGAACGGCCAGCTGCTATCACACAAAGATCGTCTCGACGAGCGAAAAATCGAAGGTGGTCGGGTCCTATTACTACGATTTCAAGCCCGAGAATGCCTACGAAACCGCGAAAGCCATCCTGAAGATGGCGGTCACCAACTTCCCGAACAGAAATCCCGAAAAGGTCTTCATCCCCGGCACGCCGGTTGACCTGATGGCCGGGTTCTCGGTGGAGGCCATCCGGGAGGCGCTCGGCGGGACCTTCCAGCCGCTTATCGAGGCGATTGCGGAAGGGAAAATCCGGGGGGCGGTCGGCATCGTCGGCTGCAACAACCCGAAGGTGAAGCATGACTACGGCCATGTGGCCCTGTCAGAGGAGCTGATCAGGCACGACATCCTCTGTGTCGAGACCGGATGCGCCGCAATCGCGTCCGGAAAGGCGGGGCTTCTCATGCCTGATGCCGCTTCACGTGCCGGCCCCGGCCTCAGGGAAGTCTGCAAAGCCCTCGGCATCCCGCCGGTCCTGCATATGGGGTCGTGCGTGGACTGTTCGCGTATCCTCGTCCTCCTCGCAGAGCTTGCAAAGGCCCTGGGCGTCGGCATCCACCAGTTGCCGGCGGCGGGGGCGGCACCGGAATGGTATTCGCAGAAGGCCGTCTCCATCGGGTCGTATTTTGTTGCATCAGGCGTCTATACGGTGCTTGGGGTGATGCCCAAGATCACCGGCAGCCAGAATGTGACCGAACTGCTCACCGGCGGGCTGGAGGGGGTCGTGGGGGCAACATTTGCCGTTGAACCGGACCCCGTGGCGGCGGCGAAGCTCATCATCTCGCATATTGACGGGAAGAGGGCGGAGCTCGGACTGTAAGGGAGAACGAGGATGCAGGAAAGGAAATTTGCTATACAGAAGGCAACCCGGTACTTCCGTGCCCGCCGGGCGGCCACGCCGGGAGATGGCATGCGCATCGTCATCACCGGCAAAGGCGGGGTGGGTAAGACGACGACGTGTGCCATCCTGTCCTCCCTCTTTGCCGAAGGCGGCCTGCAAGTCCTTGCCGTTGATGAGGACCCCCAGCAGAACCTTGCCTTCTCCCTCGGCTATCCCCCGGAACGGGCGTCCGTGATCGTGCCCCTCGCAAAGAATGCGTCCTATATCGAGGAGAAGGTAGGAGTGCCCTCCGGGGCGGGACGGGGCGGGATGCTCCGTCTCAATCCGCAGGTGAGCGATGTGGTGGACCGGTTTGGGATCACCATCGACGATCATATCAGCCTTCTCGTGATGGGAAGCGTCACTGCCGCGGCCGGCGGCTGCCTCTGCCCGGAAAACGCCCTCCTGGGAAGTGTCCTCCGCTACATCCGCCTGCGGCGAAACGAGGTGATCCTGATGGACACCCAGGCGGGTGTGGAGCATTTCGGCCGGGCGATGTCGGCCGGGTTTTCCCAGGCGGTGGTCGTCACCGAACCCTCCTTCAATGCCTACAGCGTCGCCGAACATTCGGCCTCTCTTGCACGTGAACTGGGCATCAGGCATGTGCACCTGGTGGTCAACAAGGTCCGCTCCGAGGCGGATATCAGAAAAACCGAACGGCTCTCCGGGGGAGGGGTGAGATTCACCTCGGTTCATTATATCCCCTACAATGAGGAGATAATCGAATCCGAGCCGGACGTGCGCAGTATCGTTCTGGGACGCTCAGAAAATCCCGTTGCCGAGTCCCTGCGCGACCTCTGCCTCGATATCTGCGCCGCCTCAGAAAAAAGTGAACGGGATATCATATCGAGGCCTTCCTGAACAGGGCGGCCCCGATGACGATCATAACGGCCGTAGACCCGCCGAGCACGGCAAGGCAGGTGACGGGGCTGATCGCTGCCGTCCCCAGGAGGCCGTAGCGGATCCCTTCGACCCCATAGGTGAGCGGGTCGAGGTAGGTGACCATTCTCACCCATGCGGGAAGGTTTTCGATGGGAAAGAGGGCCCCGGAAAGACCGAATATCGGGAAGATGACGAAGTTCATGATCAGCTGAAAGCCGTGCATATCCTCCATCTTCGAAGCGATCGCGATGCCGAGGGCGGCAAAGCAGATGCCGATGAGGAGCATGAAGACGAACGCGATCAAAAAACCGGAAATGCCCGGGAACTGCAGGCCGATGAACAGCGAGAGGACAAGGATGATCGCCCCCTGTATCACGGCGGTCGTGGCTCCGCCGAAGGTCTGTCCCAGCATGATCTCCAGGCGGGAGACCGGGGCGACGAGGGTCTCTTTTAAAAATCCGAACTGTTTGTCCCAGATGATCTGAATTCCTGAGAAGACCGAGGTGAAGAGCACGCTCATGGCGATGATGCCGGGGATGATGAACTCAATATATCCCGCACCCTGCGCCCCCGGAATCTGCACGACTGAATTCAGCCCGAACCCGAGCGCAAGGAGAAGGAAGAGCGGCATTCCCAGGCTGCCGAGGATTCTGCTCTTCGAGCGCACGTAGCGCTTGATGCTTCTCAGCCAGAGGGTATAGACGATGTCCATTCCTACCGCCTCCCCGGACGGTGCATCATGCGCATGCGGGCAGCGGCGTCCGCTTCCTCTTCCCGCATGGTCCTCCCGGTGTAATAGAGAAAGACATCTTCAAGGGTAGGCTTATGGATGGAGACGGAGGAGATCTCGATTGCATGGCTCCCGAGGAGCCCTACCAGTTCGGCAATATGGCTCTCCGCCTCCCGGAGATGGACCGTTACGCGGCCGTCGTGGAGGTCAATCCGTGTAATCCACTCCGCCGTGAGGACTGCAGGAATGGATGCGGCGTCCGGTGATGCGATGGTGATGACATCGCCCCCAATCAGGCCTTTGAGGTGTTCCGGGGTATCCATGGCGATGATCGTCCCGCGGTCGATGATGGCAATCCGGTCGCAGAGGCGGTCCGCCTCGTCCATGTAGTGGGTCGTAAGAATGATGGTGACCCCTTTGTCCGCATTGAGGGATTTGATATAGTGCCAGAGGTGGTTTCGCGTCTGGGGGTCGAGCCCGAGGGTCGGTTCGTCGAGGAAGAGGACCTTTGGTTCGTGCATGAGTCCCCGGGCGATCTCGAGCCGGCGGCGCATTCCGCCGGAGAAGGTCTTGACGAGGCTGTCTTTTCGGTCGTCCAGTTCGACAAGCCGTAAAAGGGTTGAAATCCTCTCCTCCCTGACGTCACGGGGGATCCTGTACAGCCTGCCGTGAAAGTCCATATTCTCCCATGCGGTCAGTTCTTCGTCGAGACTCGGGTCCTGGAAGACGATGCCGATTGATTTTCTGACACCGTCCTGGTCGCCCCTGATATCGACGCCGTTCACCAGTGCGGTGCCGGCGGTCGGTTCGAGAAGCGTTGCAAGCATGGAGATGGTCGTGGTCTTGCCGGCGCCGTTCGGGCCGAGGAGGCCGAAGATCTCTCCCTCCTCTATATCAAAAGAAATGGCGTCGACGGCGACAAAGCCGTCAAACTCCTTGGTAAGCCCTTCAACGTGTATCGCTGTCATCGTTGCCGAGGCTCCTGAGGTGCTCCGTGCATTCCTTGATCATCCGTGTTGCCGCCGATGTTTTCTCCGGGGGGATGCGGTCGACGGCAGCCCGCATCTGCCAGAGCGCTTCGCCGAGGGTGGCCCTTTCCTCCCCGAAGACCTCCATATGCAGGTCCCGCAGGAGACAAAACGTCTCCCGCTGCTTCTCCCTGTCTTCCCTGAAATGCCGGAGGATCTCTTTGCCCTTCCCGGTGGTCAGGCAGATGCTCTTCGAGCGGGGCCCCGTCTCGACGACGCTGATGAGCCCCTCCTCCTCGAGGTGGGTGAGGACCGGATAGAGGGTGCCTTTGCTCGGGACCCACGCACCGTTCGTCTTCTCCTCGATCTCCTTCAGGAGATCATAGCCGGACTTCGGTTCATGCTGGAGCGTGTGGAGGATGTACAGGGCGAGAAAGCCCCGCTCCTTCCCGTGGGGTGAAGTGAATGACAGCAGACCTTTCATGGTAGGGGGGGATGCTCCTTATAGTTCAATTCAGAACCGTTCGATTTCGAACTATATGGGTTCCCCGATGATAAAGATAATCATTCTCTCAGGTGTCCGGCTGCCCTTTCTCCTGTGCAGATGTCCGAGGGAAAAGAGGGTGGTTTTTGGTCCCGGGAGTTTCAGGACGCGGGCGGGATCATCACGGCATCGATGACATGGATGACGCCGTTGCTGCACTCGATGTCGGTTACGATGACGGTCGCACCGTCGACCACAACGCCATCCGTCGTGTCGACGACGAGTGCCGTCCCCTCAAGGGTATCGATGGTCTCCATGGCCAACACATCAGCGGCCCAAAGCCGGCCTTCTGCCACATGGTAGAGGAGGATGTCCGTGAGCGCTCCTTCCGGCTCTTCAAGGAGCCCCTCGACCGTTCCCGCGGGCAGCGTCGCAAAGGCGTCATCCGTCGGAGCAAAGACCGTGAAGTCCTTTGTTTCGTCGCTCAGTGCTTCGTCGAGGCCTGCCGCCTGGAGCGCGGCAACGAGCGTGGCGAAGTTCCCGTTGGCGACCGCTGTCTCAACGATGTTGTCTTTCGGCAGCATCATGGCGTCGATGACATGGATGACGCCGTTGCTGCAGACGATGTCTGCCGTTATGACCTCTGCGCCGTCGACCATCACGCCGTCCGTCGTATCAAACCGGAGCCTTTTGCCAAGGAGCGTCATCGCATCGGGCTGTGAGGCCACGTCCTCCGCCATCAGTACTTCCCCGACGACATGGTACAGGAGGATATTCTTCAGTTCCCCTTCAGGGTCTTCGAGGAGAGTGGCGACCGTTCCCTCGGGAAGTGCGGCAATGGCATCATCGGTCGGTGCAAAGATGGTGAACGGCCCGTCCCCCGAGAGCGTCTCCGTCAGGCCGGCGGCCTCGACTGCCGCAAGCAGCGTGGTAAATGACCCCGCATCCTCTGCGGTTTCAATGATGGTTCCAGGTGCCGGCGTCGGTGTCGGTGTCGGTGTCGGCGTTACCTCCGGTGAATCGTCGGTACACCCGGCGGCGAGCACCGCTACGACCACGAGCAGGAGACCCAGCAGTTTCAGTGATTTCATTTCAAACACCCCCATCATGTGATGGGATAGGCGGTAATAGATGTTCATTGACTTAACAGTTACCGGGCATTGAGGGGGAGAGGGTGGATCGTTCGGGGTGAATTATTCTTATAAGGGAATACCCCCATCTCCTGCATAGGAGCAGGAAGGACATGGACAAAGAAGCGGGCGACCGATATTACGCGGAGGCCCTTGACCTGCACGAGCGGCATCACGGAAAGATTGCCGTCAGCGTCAAGGTGCCGATGGGGACAAGGGATGACCTGTCCCGGGCCTACACTCCCGGTGTTGCCGCGGTGTGCCGGGCCATCGCTGACGATCCCTCTCTTGCCTATCGCTATACCCTCAAAGGCAACTCCATTGCCATCATAACCGACGGTTCTGCCGTCCTCGGGCTGGGAAACATCGGCGGTGTTGCGGCAATTCCCGTGATGGAAGGAAAGGCGGCAATATTCCGGGAATTTGCAGGCATCGATGCGTTTCCTATCTGCTTTGACCGGTATTTTCCCGATATTATTGACGCCATCCGGCATATCGCGCCGGTATTCGGCGGCATCAATCTCGAAGACATCGCCGCCCCGCGGTGTTTTGAAATCGAGGAGGAACTGCAGGACCTCGGCATTCCGGTCATGCACGATGACCAGCACGGGACGGCGATCACCGTCCTTGCCGCCATAATCAATGCCTGCCGTGTCACCGGGAAAGAGTTCGAGGATCTCCGGGTCGTAATCTCCGGTGCCGGGGCCGCGGGATATGCCATTGCCCGGCTTCTCTGTTGCATCGGGTACCAGCGGGATCTCTGCCGGAGGGTCGGTGCGATTATCGTCTGCGACCGGCAGGGGATCATTCACCGTGACCGGCGGGGCCTCTACGAGAACAAGTACAAATTCATCCTCGCCGATGAGACCAACCGCGAGGGGAGGGTCGGGACGCTTGCCGATGCCGTCGAAGGAGCCGATATCTTCATCGGGGTGTCCGCCCCCGGCATTCTCACCGCTGATATGGTACGGAGCATGAACGATGGCCCGGTCGTCTTGGCGCTTGCAAATCCGGTCCCGGAGATCATGCCCGACGAGGCCAGGCGGGCGGGCGCACGGATCATCGGGACCGGGCGAAGCGATGGTTCGAACCAGATCAATAATGCCCTCGCCTTTCCCGGTGTGTTCCGGGGTGCTCTCGATGCCCATGCGACGCGTATCTCCGATGAAATGAAGGTTGCCGCTGCCCACGGCCTTGCCGCGTATCTGCCTGCACCTTCCGAAGACCACCTTCTGCCGGTGGTGACGGACCGCGGGGTCGTCCGGGCCGTCGCCGATCGGGTGATGGAGGCGGCCTTTGCCTACGGGTACGGGAGGGAATGGTAAGGACGAGGGATGCCTCCCTGAATGGGAAGTGCCCGGTTGTCCCGTGGCCTTTTTGTCCGGGCTACCGCTCCGGTGGTTGGGAAGGGGGGCCTCTACTGCCCCCCCGTAATCTCTGGAAACCGGAAGAGTTCGGGTCTCATGGTAATCTCAAAGCGGGCGCCTTCCCCTTCCACCCCCGTTTCATGGATGGCAATGCCCGTGATATCGAGGATTGCCCGCACCAGAAAGAGGCCGTATCCGGTGTTGCGGCCGAACCCCCGGTCAAATATCTTATCCTTGAGGTCCGGCGGTATCCCCTTGCCGTTGTCCTCGATAACGAGGACTCCATTCTCTTCTCTCCTGACAAAGGAAATGCTGATCCGTGTGACATGCTCACCGTGGCGCAGTGCGTTGTCGATGAGATTGACGAATACCTTGGCGAGAAGCGGGTCGGCGTACATCTCGACCGGACCGGTCGTTGACAGGATATCAACCGGCAGATGGTCCACCTGCAATGTCGCCGCTGTTACCAGGTTGTCAACACGCTGCCACCGGGGGGCAAGCACCCCCATATTCCGGTAATCACTGGTGAATGAGATCTGGTTCTCGATCGTCCTCGCAAGCGACTCAACCTTTCCGATATAGATGGGCACGGTCTCCGGCGGCGTATTCTTCATCAGTTCAAGGTAGCCGAGGAGGGAGGTCAGGTGATTCAGGACATCATGGCGTGTCACATCGGAGAGGAGGTTGAGTTTTTCGTTTGCCCGCTGCAGGGCTTCCCGGTAGTTTCTGGTCTCGGTGATGTCGATCATCGAGGCCATGATGCAGACCGGATGACCGTCGGGATTCTTCACGATCTTTGCCGTCAGATGGATGACGAAGGGCGTGCCGTCCCGTTTTTCCACCTCGAACTCGCCGATGACTGAACCGGTCTTCCAGAAATCTGGCAGGCCGCCCGCCTGCTGGTCTTCTGCAAGTCCTAGTATCAGGCCTTTGCGGCCGATGAGCTCTTCGGTGGACTCATACCCCCACATCCGCCGGAATGCCCGGTTGACATAGGTCAGGGTCCCGTCGGGGTCGAGAATGGAGATCGCTGTCGGGGAGGATTCGATCGCCGTCTCCTTGATGAGCATCGTCTCCTGGAGGGCTCCTTCCGTCTCCCTGAGTTTGCGAAGGTCCATGAGGGATATGAGGGTCTGGCTGCTCCCGGGAATCATGGAGACCGTGGCAAAGACATCACTCTCCTCCCCCTCGGGATTTTTTATTGAAAATTCATAGCTTTTCGGAACACTTTCGGGTGCAACCCGTCTGGTGCGATGGAACTCCTGTATCCTGGCAACATCCTTGTCGGATACCAGGGAGGTCCATTTCATCTTCTGCTCCATTGCGGACAGGGGGTACCCGGAGAGGCGTTCCATCTCCCTGTTGGCACGAACCACCGTGCCGTCCTCATCGAGAATCACCGTTGCCGTGCCGGTCCGCTCGAAGAGGGTCCGGTAGAGTTCTTCCGACTGCTGAAGAGCATTTTCGGCCTGCACGCTCTTGGTGGCGGATTCCATGGCATGAAAGGCAAAGGCCAGGTCGTCTGCAAGGTCGGCAAAGAGTTTGCGCTCGTCCCCGTCATCGGCAAACTCCTTCGGCAACGTGGCAGAGATCACCCCGAACATGCGCCCGCGGCTCATGATCCTGACGATCATATTGCTCATGGACTTGTGCTCGGGATATAGCGGGCACGACGTGCAGGTCAGCTCCGGATGGTCGAACATGACCAGCTCTCCCGTCCGGAGGGCCTTCTTCATGCATGACGGGTATCGGCCGCCGAGGATTTCTTCCCTGAAATGGACAAAGTCCGTTCCGATGCCCGATTCTGCAAATTTCACAAAGGGGCCTGAATCATCCGCGAGACTGATCCATACATGGCGGTATCCCCGTGTTGCGGTGAGCAGGTCACAGACCCTGTGGATGAGCTGATCCGGGTCCTTCTCCGCAGCTATCAGCTGATGAACGTCGCGGATAGCCAGAAGGACGCTGTTGAGGTGGGTGATCTTCTTTTCCGAGCCCCTGCGCCGGGCGCTCTGGTTGATTTTATGCACCAGTTCGGCAAACTGTGCCCGTGGTGCTCCGCCTTTCTGGAGGTAGAAATCGGCACCGCTGTTAATTGCCTCAATGGCCACCTCTTCCCGTCCTCTTCCGGTAAAAATGATAAACGGGATCTGGTCGTCCTGTTCCCGGACCGCCCGGAGCAGTTCAATGCCGTTCATGCCCGGCATCTCATAGTCGGAGACGATGGCGTCGAACCCTTCCTGCGAGAAGATCGCCAGTGCTTCAGGTGCGCTTTGGGCTGTTGTCACCTGCATCTGCCCCGTTTTCTCCAGAAATATCTTTCCGATATCAAGGAGCGTAGGTTCATCGTCAACTAACAGGACCCTCATCATGGCAAAACCGGATGTTGTACAACGGTTTGCTAAAAAAGGGCATAATAATATTGGTGAGTGCGGGAACACCCGTCCAGGCGCTGGTTGTTTACGGGACTGTGCGCCGTCCCGCTGCCGGGAGGCCGATCACCGGTACCCGGCGGTTGTTCGGGCAGGGTCATTGCCTGGTGCGCCTGAGGAGGGCGCACCTCTTCCCCGTCGCCTCCTCACGGCTCTATGCAGGAGGGGGATGGGGCGACTGCAGGTATTATGAACCTGAAGCGTATCTTAGAGCATGCAACCTCTGATAACCACCGGACCCCCCGGCCCTAGGGCACGTGCCATTCTTGAGCGTGATGCGGAGGTGATCTCGCAGTGCATGGTGCGGGAGTACCCGCTCGTCCTTGAGCGGGCCGAGGGGATGAACCTCTGGGACGTGGACGGCAACCGGTATCTCGACTTCTCCGCGGGCATCGCCGTGATGAATGCAGGGTGGAACCATCCCGATGTGATGCGGGCTGTCGGCGAACAGCTGCAAAAACTCTCTCATGGTGCATTTCTTGATTTCTGTTCGGAGGTACCCGTTCAGTTTGCCGAGAAACTGGTCTCTATGCTCCCGGAGGGGCTGGAGCGTGTCTATCTCTCCAACTCGGGGGCCGAGACGGTGGAAGCCGCGATGAAACTCGCCCGGTATCATACCGGCCGCAAATACTTCATCTCCTTTTACGGGGGATTTCACGGGAGGACCTACGGGGCGGTCAGCCTGACCGCTGCAAAGGTCATTCAGCGCAAGGGGTTCGGGCCGTTTTTGCCGGTGATTCATGTCCCGTATCCCGACCCCTATCGACCCTTCGGGTTCAGCACCGACACCTGCGATGTGGATGTCATCCGGTATATTCGGGAAGAGGTCTTCCGGACCGAGGTGTCCCCCGAGGAAGTGGCGGCGATCGTCGTCGAAGCCGTCCAGGGGGAGGGAGGATACATCGTTCCCTCAAAGGGCTTTCTTAAGCAGCTTCGTGAGCTCTGCGACGAGCATGGCATCATGCTCGTCGTGGATGAGGTGCAGTCGGGGTGCATGCGCACCGGCCGGTTCCTTGCCTCCGAACACTTTGGGGTGGTCCCCGACATCGTCACGCTTTCGAAGGCTCTTGGCGGCGGGTTTCCTCTGGGGGCGACGGTGGCATCCGATGAGATCATGGCCTGGCCGCCGGGTTCCCATGCCAGCACCTTTGGCGGGAACAATGTATCCTGTGCCGCAGGCCTTGCGGTCCTGAAGATCCTTGATGCCCCCGGCTTTGGGGACCATGTGACAGGGATGGGGGCTTACCTGATGGAGCGACTGAAGGATCTCCAGGAAAACCACGCCGTCATCGGTGATGTCCGGGGGATTGGGCTTATGATTGGCATCGAGCTTGTCAGGGACAGAATATCAAAGCAGCGTGCAAAAGAAGAGCGTAATGCCGTTCTCAACGCTGCGTTCAGGAACGGCCTGACCCTTCTCCCCGCGGGTGAATCGGTCATCCGCTTCTCTCCGCCGTTGATCATTGAAAAGGAGGATATAGATATGGGGATTGAGATTCTTGACCGTGCATTTTCCGCTGTTTCCCTGTGAGGGGTATATGCTGATGGCACCATCTATATATATTCTCACCGGAAATTCTCAGGTGGACGGTAGTGGGTGAATGCAGAATAAGATGCTCAGGCAAACGGGGGATATACAGAAGGACAGGGAGCAGATCCTTGCCTATATGAAGACGCGACGTGATGATGTGCCGGGATACATCCGTCTCCTGAAGCATGCATACCAGCTCTACCGGAGGAAGGCCGCGACCCGGCTTGGTGAGATCGGGGATAAAAGGGCGGTGGTCCCGCTCATCAGGGCACTCGATGACGAATCCCTTGATGTACAGTATGTCACTGTAAAATCGCTGGGCATGCTGGGGGACAAGCGCGCCGTCGAACCGCTGATCCGGTGCCTGACCTCCGAAGAAAAATGGCTCCGCCGCGGGGCGGCCCGTTCGCTGGGGCAGATCGGCGACCCAAGGGCGGTGGACCCGCTCATCCCGCTCCTGAAGGATGACTATCACGATGTCTGTGCCCATACGGCCTGGGCCCTCGGGGAGCTCGGGGACCCGAAGGCGATCGAGCCCCTCACCCACCTTCTTGATGACGAGCGCAAGGACGTGAAGAAGGCGGCAGAAGAGGCGGTTGCGAAGCTGAAGAAGATACAGGAGTCCTGAACGGGCGGGCCCGTCCTGTTGTTCCTCATCCGGTGTGCCGCCCCTCTTCCTGAAGTGGGGGGATTGCCACCGGAGCAGTGCCCCTGGTACGGATGATCCCCCGGTTCCATGATCCGACAGGATCCCTTTTTTTTTCTGCAGTACCTGCTTTTTTGAATAGCACGGTTCTCAATTTTATAAAAAAAGGACAAAAGGGCGGGTGATGCCCCCAAATACGGATGGAAATACAAACGGATGTGAACAGCCGCCGGCATATATGCGGGAACTGTATTGTGGTGTGTTCGTCTGTGATGAGCCGTGTGGGCTAAAGAACCGTCGAAGGTCACATCCATATTATTGTAATACGAATTTACATAAATATGTTACTAATTAGTATTATAGTCAATATTCGTATCAAATAAGGGGGTGAGGTTGCGGAAAACGGCCCTGCCGCACGAGGGGCTGCATATGGCTGCCGATGTCCTTTTCTGGCAGGTAATCAACCTCCCCGCGCCCGGGGGACGAGGTTCGGGCATCGATTCCGCTTGATCAGGTTCCTGGGGTGCAGGAAATGGGTGACGGCATCGACCGCGTTGTCGGTCTGCTGCATCTTTTCCTCATCCCGATAATTACGCACCGGAAGAGAGAAGCCGGGGGTGGGAGAATGCCATCTCCTATTTCCCGCTCAGCCTGTTCTCAATTCCATCGATGTTTTTGGTGATCTTCTCCTGTATCTCCTCGAGTTTGCGGTTCAGCTCGCGGATGCCGGTCACATCAAGGATCACCTCGCGGTCCATCCTGTCGAACCTCGGATACGTCAGGAGACGCTGGTAATCGCGGGTGAAGTGATAGTGATAATGCCCGTAAAAATAGACGAGCGTGTAGGTGAAGAGGTTCTGGAGCCTTCGTGCCGAGGTGTAGACCTCCTGCCGGGTGTCGTACCGGCACCGGATGTCCTTCTCCTTGAACATCCGCACCGAGAGGTCATAGTCCTCGAGGAGCGAGATGCTCCGGTGGCCGTTGATCCGGTCGTAGCTGGCACGCGTCATCGCCATATTCGACCCGATGAGCCAGTAGAAGTTGAAGAGGTGGAAGATATTGTACTGTTTTCTCCATAGGGAGAGGAGTTCTGATCGAAGCGTCTGCTCATAAAAGAGAATGGGGCCGGTGCAGACGTCGTAGCTGCCACCCGTGAGGGTGCCCTGAATGAGTTCCAGCCAGTTGGAGGGGTGGAGCGTGTCGGCATCGGTGAAGACCAGATGATCCCCGCAGGACGCCTCGACACCGTTTTTCCGCGCCCCGCCGATGCCTTTTCTCTCCTGCATGACCACCTTGTCGGCATACCTGCCGGCGATGGCGCGGGTGCCATCGGTGGAGTTGCCGTCCACCACGATGATCTCGAATTCGCCGCGGTCCAGGCTCTGGTTGTTCAGGGAGGCAAGGCAGCCTTCCAGCTGTTCCTCTTCGTTCAGGGTCGGTATTATGACAGACAGCATGGGCATCACCGCACCTTGTATCCGTTATCATTCCGGAACCCGCCATACCACCGTTCCGCCTCTTTCATCAGCACCTCCCTGGACCCGTACACCGGGTAGACGAGGAGGAAGGCAAGAGCCACCGCATGGACGGTGGTGCCGATGCCAAACCACCATGCCGTCGTTTCCAGCACGGCAATGGAGAGGCCTGCCGCCACGATCAGCAGGATTATCCCGTTTCTTCGGCCGATGCCGACGACGGTGGTGTAGGTCGTTTCCCGGTCCTCATGATAATCAAGAATTTCATGGATGATCAGGGCCTCGCAGCAGATGAACGTGCTGAGGACGGCATACGCAACCGGGAGAGAAACCAGCTCAGTGAGGCTTCCTCCTGCAAGGGCGTATCCTGCGAGGAAGGGCAGGCCCCCGAACATGACGCCGTGGCAGAGGATATCTGCGGCGAACCGGTCCTTGAGGCGGACCGGTGGCGCCGAATAGGCCGTCAGGGCAATCAGGCAGAGCAGGGTGAATACAAATCCGGCTGCCGAGATGGTAAGCGAGACCAGAAGAGGAATGCCTGCGAGTACTGCGCACAGGATCTTCGTCCCCCGGAGCGTCACGTTATTGCCCGTCAACGGATTTTTTCCCCGGGTCGCCTTACCGGCATGACGCCGGTCGATCTCCACGTCATACAGATTGTTGATCACAAATCCGTATGCGGTAACACAGCAGAAGAGCGCAACGGCCGTGATGATGCCGGGGGAGATGCCGGCGGCAAGGGCCGCTCCTGCAAGCGGGAAGAGCGGATAAAATTTAATCCAGTCGCCTGTGCGGAGCATTTTCCTGTATCCCTGTAGTCTGTTCATATCGTGTCGTTCCTTAATCTGTTGTTCTTTGCGGGTGGTGATGCCCCGGCCGCATCGATGGTATGGGTCGATTCCGGGCGGCGCCGTTCTCCGGTTCCGGGTGAAGGAGGGTGCCAATTACGCCGTCCTGCATGTGAGCTCACGGGTTTTTTGCAAGTCCGCACCACATGGAGGTGACCGCCTGTTCGGTGGTCTCTTCGATGCTGCCCTGCAGTGCGCCGAAGGCGTGGAGGTGAATGAGCATGAAATTCGGGTACCAGAAGTTTGCCAGGAAGACCTCCCGGTTGATGCCGGCAAGAAGGCCGCAGGAAACTGCCTTGTGGTACAGCTCATCCAGTGCGGAAATCCGGAGCATTCCCTCTCCCCTTGCTCGCTGCGTAATACTCGGGGAGGAAGAGAACTGTTCGAAGAAGAGGGTCTTTTTCGGATTCTCAAACATCCAGTACAGCACCTCACGCTTGACATTTTTTATCTGTTCTTCCACGGGTATTTCCGGGCGTATCGCCTCATTCACCGCATCGGTGAGGGCTGCGGTTACGGATGTGTAGAGTGAATCGATGAGCTCTTCTTTGGTACTGAAGTACCTGAACAGGGTGCCTGCAGAGACCCCGGCACGTTTCGATATCTGCTGTGTCGGCGTGGCGTGAAATCCCTGCGTCGAGAAGAGATCGATCGCCGCCTCCATCAGTGCCGTTCGTTTTTCTTCCGACAAATGCCTGCTCACATCAATTCCCCCGTTTACCATGCCCCGCAGCCCGTCCGGCAGTGCAGTCGTGCTTTGCGCATACAAAAGTGAGCAATCACTCATTATATTGTTTCTTCTTTGAACATGCAGCAATATACGAAAACAGGGGTTTTTCAGGCTGAAATGCTCCCCCGGAGGGGAAGAACCATGCAAGCAGCGCAGGCAATCGCACCTTCTTCCCCGTCGAATTCAGAACAGTTATTACCGGACCTGCAAACCTATTCATCATGCGGTATTCCCGCGTGGTGTACAGAAGCATATGACACCTACGACCTCATCCCGCACGGTCTCCGTCATCCTGGTTCTGCTGATGCTGGTGGTTAGTATCGGTGTTGTCTGGGCCATCGGTACGGAGACGAAGGGAGCGCTGAAGGACTCCGTCCGGGGGGAGCTGATGTCCGTTGCAGGGGCTGCTGCATCACAGATCGACGGGGATGCCTTTCTTCTGGTCCAGGAGGGCGGTGAGGGCACTGAGGAGTTTCAAAATATCCGGGACCAGCTCCGGCGGGTGAAGGAGGTCGTTCCCGATATCCTCTACATCTATACCATGAGGGACAACGAAGGGCGGATAGAATTCGTCGTTGACGGGGATTACGGGTATGCTGATGATGCCTCACCGATCGGCGCTGCGTATCCTGAAGCTGAACCCGAACTCTGTCTGGGGTTTGAGGGGCTGTCGGCAGATGAGGAGTTTACCTCCGACCAGTGGGGGACGGTGCTCTCCGGGTTTGCCCCGATTCGCGACAGTGCAGGCGATGTGGTGGGCATCGTCGGGGTCGATATGGACAGTACTGTTGTCCTAAACGAGATCCATTTCATCAACACGATCTTTTATCTCTTCGCCTTTGCGGTGATGGTCACCGGAGCGGGAGGATTTTTTGTGACCGAACGGCGTCGTGCCATCGCCGAGGCGAAGATCGAGGAGAGCGGGAAGAGATACCGGCAGCTCTTTGAACAGGCGGGCGACTGTATCCTGATATTCGAGGCCGAAGGGGAGAGCGCGGGAAGGATCGTGGCCGCAAACAAGTCGGCGGCGGAAATGCACGGGTATACAAAGGAGGAACTCCTCTCGATGAAGATCAGCGATCTGGATGCACCCGAATCCCGGACAGGGGTCGAGGACCGTCTCCGGCGTATACTGAATGACGAAGAGGTGCGGGGGGAGGTCGTGCATGTACGAAAAGACGGGACCACCTTTCCGATGGAGATCAATGCGAGGCTCTTTGTGGTCGGACAGAGAAAGTTTGTCCTCGCAATCGACCGTGACATATCGGAACGCAGGCATGCGGAGAAGATACTTGGACTGGCCTCAAAAAAACAGAACCTCCTCAACCTCATCACGTTCAGTGACATAAAAAATGCGATGTTCAGCCTTCTGGGGTATAACGAGCTGGAGAGGGAGCTCATGACCGATGAACAGGGGCTTGCCTATCTCGAAAAAGAGGTGGACCTTATCCATCAGGTCGATCATTGGATCGGGTTTGCGAAGCAGTACCAGGACCTGGGGGTGATGCCGCCGACGTGGCAGAGTGTGAACAACGCATGGCTCTATGCCCTCTCGCATCTCGACACCATGCACCTCGAGCGGCGATCCGGGGTGGGGGGACTCGAGGTGTATGCGGACTCACTGCTGGAGACGGTGTTCTATGCCCTTCTCGGGAATTCACTTGAACACGGGGAATCGGTGAGTGCCATTGCGCTTACCTGTCATGAGACAAAGGATGGCCTGACGCTCGTCTTCGAAGACAACGGCGTGGGAATTCCCATGGATATGAAAGCGGTGATCTTTGACCGGAAGCACGAGAAGAAGAAGGGAATGAGTCTCTTCCTCGTAAAGGAGATCCTCGAGATCACCGGGATTGGCATCCGGGAGACCGGCATGCCGGGTGAGGGCGCCCGCTTTGAGATGCATGTGCCCCGGAACCATTACCGCTTCGTAAGCTCCGATGGAGAAGGATTTTCGTCGGAAGACTGATTTTCCCTCTGATGTTCTCACCTTAATCTATTGTAGCGTCCGCAACTCCTGACACCGTGCATTCGATCTTCAATGGTGTTCAGGAGAATGAAACATGTTCACCTGCCCGCCCTTACTTCGTTAGCCGGAATGTTCCTTGTGACGGACGGTTCTCCCAAGGGCCGGGACAGAAAAGAACGCCCCTGCGGCATGGTCCTTAAACTCGTAAATGCGGGTCAAAATCAGAATATTGCGTCATATTGCTTTAATTTGGCATATTGTTTAATCCCGGCCGGCACTAATTATTTATACTCCCCCGGGTATAGTGAGGTTTGTCACCGGCACGGTGACCTGCCAAGGGAGAACCATGAGGAGTGTACTTCATCAATGACCGCCGAACCAGATGCCGACGCTGAACTCGACTGTATAGGCATGTTTTGTCCGATGCCGATTGCCATGACCAAAGAAGAGATCGAAAAGATCGGCCCGGGACAGGTACTGAAGGTTGAGGCCGACGATCCTGCGGCCGAGGAGGATATCCTCCGGTGGGCCCGGCGGACCGGTCATGAAATTGTAAAATTTGAGAAGGAAGAGGGGATTTTGACGTTCTATATCCGGAGGAAGGCGTGATGGCGAAAATATTGTATGTCCAGACGAGTGGCACCGACGCACCGGAACGGCTGTATGGGCCGTTTATCCTTGGAGCGACGGCAGCTGCTATGGGTGTGGAAGCGAGCATCTTTTTCATGATCAAGGGAATTACGGTCATGAAAAGTGGAGAGGCCGAGAAGATTCAGATTGGGGCTTTTCCTACCCTAAGAGAGGTCATCGACCAGGCGGCAGATGCCGGCGTGGAATTTTTCGTCTGTGAACAGAGTACCCAGCTTCTCGGGATGGAGAGGGGGGACTTTATCGGAACGGCACGCATTGCAGGGGCGGCAACGCTGAATGATCTGGCCCTCGAGGCCGACGCCGTAATCTCATTCTAAAAGGAGTGAGGAAGACGGTGTATCTGGACCATACCTCTGCGGTCCCGGTCGACGAACGGGTAGTTGGCTTTGCCTCACGTTACCTGATCCACGACTTTGGGAATCCCTCTTCCCTCCACTCTGTTGGACTTGAGGCAAAGCGGGGCCTTGAGGATGCACGGGGGAAGGTGAAGGAGCTCATTAATGCGGAGTCGCCCGCTACCATCATCTTTACCGGTTCTGCGACGGAATCGAACAACCTGGCCATCCGGGGGACTGCTCTCAGGAACAAAAAAGCGGGAACAAAGGTGGTCTCGTCGGCCATCGAGCATATCTCCGTATTGAACCCGATGAAAGAGCTCCAGAAACGGGGATATACCTACGATGTCGTTCCGGTCAGCGCCGAGGGGTTTGTCGATATCGATGTTCTTGCAGAGACAGTAACCAGGGATACGGTGGTCACATCGATCAATTACGCCAACGATGAGATCGGCACCATCGAGCGGATACGGGAGATCAGCCGTATCGTCCACGAAAACGGGCAGTACCTCCATGTCAATGCCACGGCAGCAGCGGGAAGGATTCCGGTGGATGTTCAGAAGGACGGCATTGACCTCTTAACCCTCTCCTCAAACGACATGTATGGGCCGCGGGGTGCCGCCGCCCTGTATGTCAGGGAAGGGGTGAAGGTGCAGACACTCCTCCCCGGCGGGGGGCAGGAAAGGGGGCTTCGCTCCGGGACGGAGAATATCTTTGCCATCGCCGGCATGGGCGAGGCGGCGGCAATTGCCGGGCAGGAGATGGCATCGGAAGGACCACGCCTCAGGAAGATCGCCGACGCCTACCTGCGGGAGATTCTCACCATTGAGGATGCACATCTGACCGGTCCTCCGGCAGGGCGGCTTCCCGGCCACCTTAGTTTCAGGTTTGATCGCATTGAGGGTGAGAGCATCCTCTTAAACCTCGATACGGCCTTCGGTATCCAGGTGACGACGGGTTCGGCCTGTTCCTCCCGGACACTCGAGCCCTCCCACGTACTCCTTGCCATCGGCCTGAAGCACGAGGAGGCACACGGCTCGATGATCATGATGCCGGGACGGTCGAATACCTTAGAGGAGATCCCCTATGTCGTTGATGCCGTCAGAAAGACTGTTGAACGCCTGCGGTTGATAACCGCGATGTAAGGAGAGGAAACGATGGAAGATGTTCCCCAGATTGGCTACTCCAAAAAGGTGATGGACCACTTCATGAATCCCAGAAATGTCGGGAGTATTGAAAATCCCGACGGTGTTGGACGGGTGGGCAACCCCGTCTGTGGGGACCTCATGGAAGTGAGCATCAGGGTTGAGGATGGAATAATCACGGATGTGAAGTTTAAAACATTTGGCTGTGGGTCGGCGATTGCGACCGCCAGCATGGTGACCGAACTTGCGACGGGAAAGACGCTTGAGGAGGCGGACAGGATCACCCGGCAGGACGTGGCCGACGAACTCGAGGGGCTCCCGCCGCGAAAGATGCACTGCTCCAACCTTGCGGCCGACGCCCTTCACAAGGCCATAGAGGACTACCGGGAGCGGCACGCGGAGACGGCGGAGTAAGGTACCGCACGTGCATGAAAGGGGAGGTTCAGGTCCCTATAAAATTCCAGGCTCTGTCCTTCTCATCTCCTGGTACTCTTTCTCCGATCCCTTTATGAGCCCCCTGACAAATCCACTATCATGGCAACCAAAATTCTCGTCGTCTATGCGAGCCGCTACGGCTCCACCCGTGAGGTGGCGGAGGCCGTCGGCGAGGTTCTTGCCGGCAGAGGGCCCGGTGTTGAGGTGGAGGTAACCCCTGCGAAAGAGGCGGGCGATAGTATTGATATTGCATCGTACGCGATGGTGGTCATCGGGAGCCCCGTCTATGCCGGGAAGTGGCTCGGGGATGCGCTTTTGTTTGTGAAGAAGCACGCGGGTGCCCTGCAGGAGGTGTCGGTCGCGATCTTTTCGACGGGCCTTGCGATGACGGAGGATACGCCGGAGAACCGGGAGAAGATGGCGGAGGCCGCACAGGACGTCACCGACCTGGTTGCCCCCGTTGCCACCGGGATGTTTGCAGGTAAACTCATCTATGACAACCTCAATCTGCCGATGCGGCTGATGATAAAAGCGATGAAAGCCCCGGAGGGGGACTTTCGGGACTGGGATGCGATCAGGAGTTGGGCCCAAGGTCTGCCCTTACCCCCCGGATAGATCCGTTCCCGCTGCCCGGGCTCTCACATGGGGAGGGATCCGGTGAGATCAGGGGGAGGGCGTCCTTCTAAGAGACCGGGTGAACCCGCGGGAACCGCAGAGCCTGCATGGGGTCTTCTTCCGGCAATAACCATCGGTCAGCCGGGGGTCGGCCGGAAAAAAAGGATCAGATGATGGTCTCCGGGTGGTGTTCCCCGCTCAGGAACGCCGGGCGGGCGTCTTCAACCCTGAGCGTCCTTCCTTCGAATTCCTTGCCCCCCATTACTTCCCGTGCCCGTTCGGCCCCCTCAAGGGTATCGAAGGTGACAAACCCAAATCCCCTGCCTCCGACGACTTCGACCTCTTTGATGGTGCCAAATTCTGAAAACAGTTCTTTCAGGTCATCCCCGGTGACCTTATGGTTGAGATTTCCGACATAGAGTTTGTGACTCTCCACTGCTCCTGCCTCCTGATACCACGTATGATACCGCTCCTCCCCAATGAATCTTTGGTCATCCAGGGCGGTGGGGGGTGGGGGAAGGTTCCCCGCAGAGGAGGAGTAAGGGCATACCCTGTCGATAGTTGCAATAATTGCCCGGAAGGTTCCCTGCAGTGGAGAAGTAAGGTCAGGACGGCCGTTCCCACACGGGGACGCCTTTGTAGAGGATCCTGAGAATGCGGTGGTAGGGAATCGGCGTGTCCCCGGTGCCGGACGCCACGACGAAATAGTCCCTGTCGAGGCAGGCAATCTGCCCGCCTTCCACGGACGACCGATCATCCCGTGCACCGCGGTCGAGATACTCCACGCTCACATGGACGAAATCAAATGCCGGGTCATGCAGAAAGCGCAGCAAAAGGGCATGGCTGGTACGCATGGAGGGAACAGGGCGGTTCTCCTATTTTGCTCTTTGGTGAATGCCTGAGAGAAAAGGCTGCAACGGCCTTCCCGGAGGGAAATCAGTTGCCTGATATCCCGTCGACGGAAGGCAAAGTGCCGCCGGACCGCCCCAGCACTACACGTGGGGCCATCGGACACGACGTCCGCTGCGGGGAGGGAAAGGATCAGGCGCACCGATGCCCTCATCCCGAACTCACCCACATAGCCTGCAAGAGCGCCTCTTCTGCAGGTTCGGTCAGTTCGGTGTCCGGCAGCGGGGCGGGGTCACCCTGGTCGAAGAGCTGGGTAATGCTTTCGAACCTGAACGAGAGGATGGCTCCGTCGTCCCCGTCGGTCCTCTCCACAACGATTGCCCTCATGAAATATCTCCGACGAGTGGTGCTCGCGCCGGGATATCATCCTGTTTGTGGTAGGGGGGCGGGCGCTGTATACCATGCCGCTTTCATCCCCCATACCTACTTGAAGGCACACGCACCAACGGAGGGTATGGAAGGGTACCGGAACTGCCGTCTCTGCGAGTGGCAATGCAGCGTCGACCGCCTGAAGGGGGACCGGGGCGTCTGCCGGGCCGGGCAGGCGGAGATTGCGGCGACGATGTGCTCCGCCTCCCTCAGGAGCTATATCGTCACGCTTGCCGGATGCTGTTACCGGTGCCTGCACTGCAATGCCTACCGGATCTCACAGCACCCCGACCCCGGCTGGCACTACCGGGGATATATCTCCCCCACAGCGCTCGTCGCGGAGGCGGCGGAGCGGATGGCGGCCTTCGAAGGGCCTCCCCTCCGCACCATCAGCTTCACCGGCGGCGACCCCATCATCCACCTCCCCTATATCGGGGAGGTGGGGCGCGAGATCCACCGGCAGGGGCTCGGGTGCGGCCTGGGCCTCTCCACCGGGGGGTTTGCCACCCGCGAGGCGATGGCACGCATCGTCTCCCTCTGCGATGTCATCACCCTCGAGATAAAGGCCTACTCCGACCGCCTCCACCGGGCACTGACCGGGGCTCCCGTGGCGCCGGTCCTCAGGAACGCCGCATATCTCGTCGATAACGGGAGGGACCGCATCCGGGTCTTTCGGACGGTGGTCATCCCGGGGATGACGGACGGCGAGGTGGCAGAGATTGCGGCATTCATCGCCTCCCTGGATGCGACGGTGCCCTACCGCCTCATCGGGTTTCGGCCCAACAATGTCCTCTACTACCATCCCGGCCCCTCCCGCGATGAGATGGAGCGCCTCTCCGGGGTCTGCCGGGATGCGGGGCTTGCCGATGTCGCATGGGCCGGATATTACCCGGAACGGGTAAAAGCCGACATCGCCGCGGCCGCCGCCCGCCTTGCACCTGCGTACGGGAACGACCCCGCGGCGGCGCTCACCGCCGCGTATGCAGCGGTCTGCGGGTGCCCCACCCACCCGCGGGACTGCGGAAACTGCCCGCTGCGTGGCCGGTGTCCCGCCACCCTCCACGAACCGTGGCGGAGGACATAGGACAGCGCGGAATTCGGCGTAAAAGAGAATTTATTAGTCTTTCTGGGTGATTGTCGAGATTGAGATCCTGCAGTCGCTGATGCAGCCATGGCTTGCAAAGACCTCACGGATCTCCCTGCAGACCCGTTCGCACATGATGTCTGCGTCGCACTGCTGGTCGTTGGAAAGCTCGATATAACCGGTAAATTCTGCGTTGAATGTCTTCATTGCTTAATGCCCCTTGGAAAAAATGTTGCCCGGAGGAGGGCATGAAGGCACCGGAGCTGACAATAGTGTGGGATAGGTCCCGTTCCGGGGGTGGTCCGCTTCGTCTTTGTTGTTACCTGCAGATCAGATCGCAGGTCCGCTGGCACCTAAGGAATGCGTCCGTCTCCTCCTCAATGGTCCAGCAGCCTGCCCGGCGGATCTTCTCGATGGTCATCCCGCGGGGCTGATGGCCGTCGTCGATGACGAGCACGCCGCCCGGCCGGGTGATCCGGCTCATCGAGATGGTGGAACCGGCGGTGCGGGGGGATTGAGCCTACAATCTCCGGCAATCTCCGGCAATCTCCGGCGTTCTTCGGCTTTCACTGTTTTTCCAGGAGTTTCCGGGTGACGGACACAATCCACCGCCGGTTCAGGTACAGGTGCACCAGGGTGAAGAGTCCCAAGAGGATGCCGCTTGCGTCGTGCAGACTGGTGATCTGGTCTATTGGCATCTCTATTGCTGCCCGGTGGAAGAACCGCACAAAACCCGGCAATTTCAGGACGCCCGTCACAAAGCAGATAATAAAAGAGATGGCGAGCATCACATCGACAAGATATTTCTGTTTCACCGTGGCTGACACAGACGCCATAGACATTCTTTGATGTGAGATCATAATAGAGGTTTTCCCCTAACGTAAGACGGACCGGTAAGGGGTGATTCCCCCTGCGAAACCGAGGATATTTTTCTCTCCTGTGCCTCCCTTTCGGGTTATATCAACGCATCTTTGAGCGCCGCCCGTGCGAGCAGGCGGGTGGAGTCGAGCACCGGAAGCGGGCAGTCGTCGGGGTCGACGAGGAGCGGTATCTCCGTGCATCCGAGGACGACGGCGTCGCATCCGCTCGCTTTGAGCTTTGCGATCACCTTGTTGAAGTAGAGGCGTGACTCCTCGGTGAAGATGCCGTTGACGAGTTGCGTAAAGATGATGGTGTCGATGCGTTCGCGGTCGCCCTCGTCCGGTATTTCGCAGGCGATGCCGACCTCGGCGAGCCGCCGGGGGTAGACCGGGCCTGTCATCAGGTATTTCGTCCCGGTGATCCCGAGTTTGGTGCAGCCGTGCAGTTTTGCCTCATGCCCAACGGCGTCGGCAATGTGAATCCACGGAACGGGAGACGTCGCCGCGACCTTGTCGAATGCCTCGTGGATAGTGTTGTCCGGGCAGATGAGAAGCTCGGCGCCGATGGCAACGAGTTTCTCTGCGGTGCCAAGCATGAGTGCCGCAACGCCGTCCCAGTCGCCGGACCGGATGTAGGGCATATACTCGCCCAGCGGGTAGGTGTGCATCGATACCTCAGGATGCATGTGTTCTCCCATCAGTGCCGGGGCCTCGCCGCAGAGGGTGCGGTAACAGAGTGCCGCCCCTTCGGCGCTGCACGCAACGATTCCGACATGCTTTGGCATAGTGGTCCTATGTTGTGGATGCTATGATTTCATGGTTTTGAGGCAGAGACGCAGGCCGCCGGGGGAAGGAAACATTGATGCCTCCCGTACGAGAACAGTGATCAACGGTCCGTGCATGCCATGAACACACCACATCCCCCTGTCCCCGACCCGACGTCCCCGCCGCTCCTCGAATATAAGGGCATCACCGTGATGGTGGGCAGCAAGAAGGTCCTCGATTCCCTCTCGGTCACCATCCGGGAAGGTGACCATATAGCAATTCTCGGGCCCAACGGTGCCGGGAAGTCGTCATTTATTAAGACCATCACCCGTGAATACTACCCCGTCCTGCGGGGGGACGGCATGACCTTTCGCATCTGGGGAGAGGACGTGTGGCGGGTCGCCGACCTGCGCTCCCTCCTGGGCATCGTCTCCGGCGACCTCCAGTACCGCTTCGCCCGTGATATCACGGGCAGGGAGGCGGTCCTCTCGGGGTTCTTCGCAAGCATCGGGCTCTTCACCTGCACGGTTACGGCCGTAATGGAAGAGAAGGCGGACGATCTCCTCCGGTTCCTCGAGATCGAGCACCTGCGGGACCGCCCGATGACGGAGATGTCCGCCGGGGAGGCCCGGCGGGTGCTCATCGGCCGGGCGCTGGTGCACGACCCGAAGGCGCTCATTCTCGACGAACCGACGACGAGCCTCGACCTCCACGCCCTCCACACCTTCCGGTCGACGCTGCGAAAGATCGCCCTCGCCGGGACGGGTATCATCATGGTCACCCACAACCTCCACGACATCATCCCTGAAATATCCCGCGTCATCCTGATGAAGGACGGCCGGTTCGTTGCCGACGGCCCGAAGGAGGACGTCCTCACCGATGAGCAGATCGGCGGGGTGTTCGAGGTGCCGGTGCATATCCGGGAAGAGGGCGGCTGGTACTACGCCACCGGATTCTGAGGCGGCGGCCGAGGGGATCGTGGGAATGTGGGATGCCGGAATGGGGGATAGA
>DSBQ01000012.1 GCA_011045995.1 Methanoculleus sp.
GTGCAAAACCCATATCAACACCCCGGAGACGGTGACGACCGACCGCACCGTCACCCCCGGCTGGTATGAGGTGCCCCCCTCCGCACGCCGCCATCTCGCACGGCCCCTCTGCCGGCAGAGCGGGAGGTGAATCGTCATACGGCCCCCATACCCGGCGCGGGCCGCGCCATCACCCCCTTTCAGGGGGGGGCCGGTGGTGGATGAAGAAGACCCTTTTTCCATATTGAAGCGTGTTGTAGGTGCCGTACTGTGAGCTGTATACAGTGCAGGACCCTCTGATGTCCAACACCCGGTCGGTGCCCGTCCTGACGCGGGGGACACCCCCTTCATGCTCCCGGACCAGGCAGGGACCGTACGGTGCACCTGTAATGTCATTTATTGTCCAGTGGAACCAACTACTACTCCATTCCTGGGAATATCATGGAGCATGAATGCGGAACACCGGTTGTGCAGGCACGCGTACGTGCCGGCATGACGGTCAATGAACTGGTAGATGAGATGGGAAAGGCGGGAGCCTACAATGCAGGCTCCCTTTTCAAGGCGGCAGACATCCTGGAGGAGATGTTCACGGCGGAGGGAACGGTGAAGTTCTTCGGGCTTTCGGGAGCGATGGTCCCCGGCGGCATGGGCGGCATCGTGGAGGACCTCATCCGGGACGGGTATATTGACGTCCTCGTCTCGACGGGGGCAAACCTCACCCACGATGTCATCGAGGCCATAGGCTGCCGGCACTATCACGGGAGCGAAATCTGCGATGACGTCGAACTGTACGAAGAGGAGATCAACCGGATCTACGACGTCTACCTTCCCTCGGAAGCGTTCATCAGATTCGAGGAATTTATGCAGGAGACCTTCGGGCAGATTGAAGACGGCACGGCCATCTCCATTGCAGCGATGTGCCGCCATATAGGAGATCGCCTGGACACGGGCATCCTTGCCGTAGCAGCAGAGGCAGACATACCCGTCTACTGCCCTGCCCTGCAGGACTCGATGATCGGGCTCCAGTACTGGCTCTTTAACCAGACCCACAACGTGACCGTCGATGCATTCGGTGACATGAACCAGATGCTCGACATCTGCTTCACCGCCGAACGTGCAGGGGCGCTTCTGGTGGGCGGCGGCGTCCCGAAGAACTACATCTTCCAGAGCATGCTCATGACCCCGAAGGGGTTCGACTATGCAGTCCAGCTGACCGGGGATCGGCCCGACCTCGGCGGCCTCTCCGGCGCCACCCTCGACGAGGCGAAGTCCTGGGGCAAGGTGACCGGAAAGGCGGGTGCGCAGACGGTCTACGGGGATGCTACGATCACCCTGCCGCTCCTCATCGCGGCCGTGCGGGAGAGGATCGGCCGATGACCAGGATCATCCTCGCCCTCGACGTCCTCTCGGCAGGGGAGGCGCACCGCGTCGTCGCCGCTGCGGCACCGTACCTGGACGCGGTGAAGATCGGCTACCCGCTCGTGCTTGCCGCAGGCCTCGGCATAGCGGGCGAGCTCGCGGCATACGGCCTCCCCATCATCGCCGACTTCAAGGTGGCGGATATTCCCAACACCAACCGCCTCATCGCCGAACAGGTCTTTGCGGCCGGGTGCAGCGGGATCATCTGCCAGGGATTCTGCGGGAGTGATTCCGTCGGCGCATGCGTCGATGCGGCGGAAGATGCCGGCAAAGAGTGCTATGTGGTCTGCGAGATGAGCCATCCCGGCGCCCTCGAATTTTTAAGCGGGGATACGGCAGAAGCCCTTGCCCGGATGGCGGTCGGGGTAGGCGCCCACGGGATCATCGCGCCCGCGACACGCCCCGAACGGGTAAAGGTGCTGCGCGGCATTGTCGGGGACAAAAAGATCCTCTCACCGGGTGTCGGCGCCCAGGGCGGCGACCCCCATGCAATCGCCCCCCTCATAGACGGCATGATCGTCGGGCGCTCCATCTATACGGCCAGCGACCCGGCGGGCGCCGCCGCTGCATATGCCGAATTTCGCCGATGATGAGTGACCCGCACTGATGCTCCGTGGAGGGCACGTGATGAGCCCTATGAGTCACCTGAGGCTCTTTCTTTTTTTTAGCGCGGACTTTTTTGCGAACCTCGCAGGCAGGGGCCCTTTCACATGCCTCTTCGACAGCAAAATAACAGCATATATAATATAATGTGCATGAATAATATACGGTGCATGAATTCGTCCGCGTCTGCAAACCATGAACGGATGACTGTACACACCCAAATGCTTATCCTTGCATTCACTGATAGAGTAATCCATGAACTGGTCCGAGGAACAGAGAGAACTCGCCAAAAAATACGGAACCCTGGAGGATATTCCCGTCGAAGAACGCCGGTACAAGTGTTTCACCTGCCACCACGTCGTCGATGAACGCCCCTGCCCCAACTGCGGCGAGGTGCACCTGCAGATCATGTGCCCGCTCGATCACTGCCACTGTTCGCACAATATCATCGAGACCATCGAATACTGCCCCCTCTGCGGCCAGCCGGTCTGCCCCGAGTGCGGTTCGCATGACGTATCCCGGGTCTCACGGGTCACGGGGTACCTTGCGGATGTTGCCGGATGGAACCAGGGCAAACAGCAGGAACTCAAGGACCGGGCCCGGTATGACGTCGCCTGAGGATCCCATCTCATTTTTTACGTGAAAACCGTTGAGGTTTTCTTATCCAACCCCTAACTTTAGATTATGCGGTATTTCCTCCGGGGAGAGACCCTGTTCCTGCGCGGCAGATTCCATGCGGCCAGCACCGGGGTGGGGGGAGGCATCAGGGATGTTTCCACCATCTGCAACTCCACGGTCCCCAAAAACTTCGAACACGAAGACCCCCTCGCCTACATCCACGCCATTGCGGCATCGCGGGGATACGGCGAGGATGTATTCGGCCTTCTGACGGCCGTGGGTATGCACAACCTGTGCGTCCTTACGTATGACTACGTGACCGTGTTCATCACGGCGGGCGTCACCAACAGGAATCCACAGGGCCCCGGCACCATCAATATCATCGTCTATACCCGCGAGGCATGCAGCGAGGGCGCGCTCCTCGAGCTGATCATCACCGCCACCGAGGCAAAGGCCGATGCGCTGCGGAGAATGGGCTATGACTTCACCGGCACGACCACGGACGCCGTCGTCGCCTGCCACGAAGGGGGGGGAGAGGTGGCCCACCCGTACGCCGGCACTTTCACGGACATCGGGGCAAAAGTGTATGAAAGCATCCTGCACGGCCTCCCGGAGGCGCTCCGCCGCTTTGAAGGCGACATTCCCTCGCGAGGCCCGTCGTTTTTCATCCTGACCACCATCGGCACAAAGCGGTGGTTTGAATGGTCCCCCGAGGGATGCCCGTACTATCCCTGCCACGGCTTTGCCGGCCAGCGCTGTGAATTCTGCTACTGCCCCTTCTACCCCTGCCGGGATGAGAGCCTGGGGAAGTGGACCGAAGGGTCGTCCGGAAAGAAGGTCTGGTCCTGTGAGGACTGCACGCTCCCCCATGAACCGGCCATTGTTGAGAAGATGCTTGAAGACCCGGATGTCACGCTCGACGAACTGAAAAGGGTGAGGAGGACAGCCTCCGGATAGAGAAGAGGGATTATTTTTTAAAAAAAAATCTTTCCTGAACCTTATTCGGTCATGTCGAGCGCCGCAAGGAGCTCGTCGAGGGGAATGCCGTGGCCGAGGGCCGCCTGGCGAAGCGTTTCACCGTTTGCAAGGGCGCATCCGATACAGCCCATGCCGAACCTGAAGAGAACATCAACGGCTTCGGGCTTTTCTTTCAGGATATCTGCGATGGTACTGTCTGCAGTCAAAGTCATGGCAACTCTGTTTTTCATTCCGAGTATTTAATGGTATATATTAACGTCCCCGTAGTGACAATACGGCGGTAATTTTGATACTTTCACCCTGCACGGCACTGCCATTCATACCCTTCTGGAGAGGATCGTGGTGACCAATCGGTTGGTTAAAGTAGGGAATGAAGACTATCATTCTCTACCAAAATTCAGAACAACCCTACGAGAAAAAGAACCAACAGGAGATGGAAAACATGGATGCATATCCGGAAGTAATAGAAAGAATCTCCCAAAAGATCACAGACAAAGGAGTCACCCCCGACAGGGGCAGAATCGCTTCAAAACTCAACCTTCTCGTCAAGGAATTCTCCATTCCCATCGAGGAGGCGGAACGGACCGTCACCAATGAGATGATGCGGGAATACAAGCTCGACAGCATCCCCCGCAGCGGCGGGTCGGATGAACTCACCGAGGTCGCCTCGGCCAAACCCGGTGCATGGGTCACCATAGAAGGGAAAGTGGTTGCCCTGCAGGCATCGCCCAGTCCTTCCATTGCCCAGAAAGGGATCATCGCCGACGCCTCCGGCGCCATCGAATTCGTGGTCTGGGCGAAGGCAAATGCACCAATCATGGAGGAGGGGCAGTGGTACCGGCTTGAATCGGCCGTCGTCGACGAGTTCAGGGGGTCCCCCAACCTCAAGGTCCATTCCGGGACAACCATCAGTGCAATTGAAGAGGAGCGGGGCTTTATTCCCCAGATGACGCCGCTTGCAGACGTCAGACCGGGCGTGGTCTCGGTCCGGGCAAAGGTCATCCAGCTCTGGGAGGTAAGGCATGAACGCATGCTCCAGACCGGCCTTGTGGGCGATGAGAGCGGCACCACCAAATTCGTCATATGGAAGAGCGACGGTGCCGAACCCCTTGAAGAGGGGATGGTCTACACCATCTACTTTGCCACCGCAGAAGAGTTCAACGGGCGTGTTTCCCTCAACCTCGGGGGAGCGGAATGGTGCAGGGAAGAGGGGGCCGATATCGAGGTCTCACGACGGGAAGGGAAAACCATCACCGGCGCCTTCGTGCATCTCGGAACAGGAACGGGCCTTATCAAACGCTGCAAGGTCGAGGGATGCAACCGGGCGCTTTCGCGCCAGAACTTCTGCCCGGTCCACGAAATCCAGCAGGATTTCCGGTATGATCTCAGGATCACCGGCGTTGTGGACGACGGCACGAGCGCCCACAATGTCCTCCTGCAGCTCGCCGCGACCGAAAAGATCACCGGACTGAGCCTCCAGAGTGCCGTCGAAATGGCGGAGAACAATCCGCTGGGCCTGGACGATGTCTTTATCCGGATGCAGGAGCTCCTCATGGGGCGCTACATCTCCTGCAGCGGAAATGACATCGAGGGAACGATGCTCGTCCGTGACGGCGACAACATTGAACCGGTCGAATTCGATACCGCCCGCCATGCGGGGCTCATCAATCGTGCGGGAACGCCGGCAGGAGGTGCCCAGGAATGACCGACCAGTACTCCGCACGGAGATATGTCCGTGAACCGGCACGCAGGGTCTATGCCAACGAACTGCGGGAAGTGCGCCTCCATTTCAAAGACGGCACCGATGAAAAGAGTCCGACCTATGTGATGCTTCCCACCGGCGTCCGCTGCAACCGCATCTTTGTGTGCGGCGAGATGATCCTCAAGGAGAAGAAGGGGGAGGATACCACCTTTTATTCAGTGCGGGTAAGGGACCCGACCGGGATATTCTTCGTGAATGCCGGCAGTTATCAGCAGGAGGCAATGCAGCAGATCGCCCGCATCGAACAGGGGTCGTTCGTTGCAGTCGTGGGAAAACCCGTCGTCAGGAGCATGGAGGACGGGTCCGTCTTCGTCTCCGTGCGTGCAGAGTCGGTCTTCCCCGTTGACCGCGACACCTACCGACTGTGGGTGGACGATGCCGCCGAACAGACCCTTGACAGGATCGATGCATTCCGGACCACCCCCGATTCGGAGAAGGCCGCAGAATTCTACAACACCAACCCGGAAATCTACCGCCAGATGGTGGCAGCTGCCCTGCGGACGATAGAATTCTGATACCTTTTTTTTCCCTTCATTCCAATGATCCTACAGGATTTTCCTCGTGCAAAGAAACGTCCTGATGCCATTGCCGGGTGGTGAAATGGAGATAGCCGATGATGTGGATGAGCGAATGCAGGCCCTTGCCGGGTTTCTGGGAGTTTTCCCCCTACGCATCACAGAATCCGCCGGCACCCTCTACGGCCACCGGGCATTCTACTGTGACGGGGACCGGGCGTATCTTGTCCTCACTGAACCGGAGGCCGACGATGCTGCAGAAAAAGCAATACAAGAACGCCTCTGGGCAATTGCACTCGAAACAACCTTTGATTATTTTGGCATAGATGCCTCCCCGTCGGATGTTGCCGCAGCAATGATATTGCCCGCATCAACAAAGGGCTGTCCCGGATGGTCGATGCGTCGTGCGGCATCGGCCCCCTGTCCTCGGCCATGCTCTCACTCGGGAACCGGAAAAATATCCTTGCAGACCATGACCAGAGGGAGGAACGCTGCAACGGCTATCTCATCTACCGTCTGTTTTAGTGCAGGACGGGTCCTGCCTGCCCGCCCCCTGTGCAGGACGCGATCCCTTCCATTCACCCTTGAGTTCCGGATAATCAACCAGAATCTTACTGACCGTGCTCCGTGAAACACTGAACATGCGGCATAATTCCCCGATGCTCTTCCCCTGTTTTCGTGCTGCTATCAGCTCTGCCGTCCCTTTTTCATCAAGGGAACACGGGCGTCCCGGCCTGCGGGCCGCCCGCCCCCCCGACGGTTCAGCATGCGATCTTCGCATCTGGTCCATCACCTGTTCAAAGTAGCAGCCAAAGGAATGCACCGCCTCCATGCGCGGCTGCACCTCAAGCCCACCGCCGATGCAGTCTCCCAGGGCCCAGTATATCGCACATCCGACGGCATCCATATCCCTCACCTTGCGCAGGAAATTATCCGGACGCTTCAGGCATTCGGCAAGGTTGCAGCATATGACGTTGTCGATGCCGTGCTGCGAACAGTAGCGGAGCATCTCCTGATAGGCCGGCCGTTTTTCCGGCACAACCGCGGGGGACACGGTATCATGAAAGATATGGGCGATTTCAAACTTGTATTTGCAGAAATCCTCGATTATTGCCTTCTGGTCTTCGAAGTCAGATAGTCTCCGCGCATTGAGGTACACTACTGAACATCGTTTCATTGATCGTTCCTGTAATATTGAAAAATATTTATGGTTTTTTAAACTGAATCGCAGGGGTGCTGTGTTTGGTGCGTTGTAATGTCCCCTTGCCTTTCTTCAGGAACGAGCGTATCCGTGGACTGTACATCCCGGTAAATCCGCCGACAACCCCTGTTATCACAACAAGCGCTGCAACCGTCGAGGATACCATAACCGACCCGTATAATGCGGCAAGCGCAATGGAAAACTCCCCCCGGGCAGCGGTATCCGACCAGATCTCAACACCCGAGAGGGTGGAGCGGTGGGAGAGCCGTCCGATGATGATCCCGGAAAAGAGTTTGGAGGAAATGGCCAGCACGCCAAGCCCCAGAAGGAGGAGAGGAGAGAGAGCCCCCGTAAACTGCACGGATACACCGAAGAAGACGAAGAAGAGGACCATAAAGACCTCTCGAAACGGTCGTGCGATCGCCGCAGGTGCTTCGTGTGAGACCATGGAGAAGGCGGAACCGAGGGCAATCACCGTCAGGCTGTCGGGCACACCCGCCAGATTCGAGAGATAGGCAGCAAGGATCACCGCCGCCACTACAAACAGCAGGGGGACTTCATCGTCCCGGGACAGCAGGCGCCGTAAAGGGTCCTTCAGGAAATAGACCAGAAGAAACGAAGCGGCGACGAACTGAATCGTCATAATGATGATACTGAGAGGGCTCTCCTGCGTGGCGGCGAGGAGCACGATGAAGAGGACAAGGACGATATCCTCGAATACCATCATCCAGACGACGGTCTCCGACTCGGGAAAGCCAAGTTTCCTGTTCTCGATTAGAGAGGAGAGGGCCATCGCCGAACTGCTGATGTAAAATGCCGCGGCAATGACGACCGCCTCGAACAGCGGAAGCCCCAGAAGGAAGGCTGCGATGAGCCCAATCGCAAAATTTACGCCGAAGTCGACACTGCCTGCGCGTACGAAGGAACGCCTGCGCGCGAGGACATCGTGCGGGCGCAGATGCAGACCCATCGTAAACAGGAGGAAGAGAAGCCCGATATGACCTAAATAGGCCGCGGTCTCGCTCTCATGAATGACATTGAGGCCGGTGGCGCCCAGTACAATTCCAATGATAATGTAAAACGGAATTGCCGGAAACCGCCATGTTCTCGCCAGGTATGCCACCACAAACCCGGCGGTGAGTGCCAGTGCTATCCCCTGCATGGTACCGGATTACCCGAGGATTTCCTTCTCAAAGAGCTTGATCTGATCAGCTTCGCCGATGACAACGACGGTATCGCCCGCCTCGAAAACATAGGAGGGCCGGGGGTTGACCGTGTTTTTCCCTCCACGGGAAACGGCAATGACCGTTGCCCCGGTCCTGGAGCGGATATTCATCTCGCCAATGCTTTTGCCGGAGAGGTTTTTCCGTATGATGTAGGTATGGACGCTGATGCGGAGATCACAGAGTGCCGAAAAGGAGATCTCCACCCCTTCCTGTTCCGCCTCGATGATCGCCCCGGTCAGCACATTCCCCAGCCGTCGTGCCTCCATCGCGTTCAGTTCGGCAGAACAGTAATCATCACCAGCCCTGCTGCGCGTGTATATCTGGACGTTCCCGTTTTCCATATAGACAACCGAAATTATGTCTTTTTCATCGGTTTCGAGCTCGTATTTCGTCCCGATTCCCGGCAGGCTGAGCTGATGAAAGTCCATGCAGATTACTCACCGTATGAGATATTTAATATTGGGGCATGATTACCATTCATTAGCTGAAAAAGGGGCGCTTTTCCGGAATCTACCGGAAGGCGACCTGCCGGAGGCACCCGTTTGACACATCACGATAAAAAAATCAGGATTGCCGATATCGCCCGCGCGGCAGGCATAAGTGAAGATGAAGCGCGGGCCATTGCCGAACGGCACCCGAAGGAGGTCCCGTCCAGGCGGCTGGGACGAATAAAGGTCTTCCCCGAAGAGGCTGCAGGCGCAGTCAGGCGCATCGCAGAGAGGGAGGGTGCAATTCCTGCAGGGGCCCGGCAGGGCGATGCAACACCCGGACAAAGAAGGGGGGAGGCAGGAGCGAAAGAAACCAGCGACTCGCGCCTGGGAAATATTGCCCGCCAGCGTGGAGACGAGCGGAAACGCGAACGGGCATCTGCCCCCGGCCCGTCGCCCACCCCCCCCGCGCAGGGGGCGCCTTACCACCTGATCGAGAAGGTCGCCCTCCTGGAACAGCAGATCCGGCGTATCTTTGCCCGCCTGGAAGAGTCGGAACAGGCACGTCTTGCGGCCGATGCCGCCCTTGAGGAGCGGATCGGCCTTCTTGAGCGCCAGGTCGCAGCACTCGGGGAACAGAACCGGATCACCGGTGAGTGGATAGCCTATGTCAACGGCCGGCTCGATGAGATGGCGGCGGCCGACCGGAGCATCGCCGATGCCACCAATGCGTGGGCATCCTATACGGAATCGGAACTCGCTCTTCTGAAACGGTCCTTCACCGAACGGGTGCGGGACCGGTTCAGCGACGAAAAATAGAACATTCTTATGGATACGCCGGCCCCTTGTGCGCCCGTATCTCTTTTTTCCATCACGCCCTTTTGGGCATGCTCACCGCATAACCATCCGTTGAATCAGCGACATCACCCCGGGCGTCGTCTTCGGACCGGAGAGGCCGGGGGGGCCCCCCCTGCCCATTCCCATCGGCATGCCCATTCCCATGCCGGGGGGAGGGGACGCGAACATCTCCTTGTTCATCCGGTCGGTGATCTCGTCGAATATTCGCTTGTACGCGACGCAGTGGGGATCCACCGCACGCACCTCGCCGCCGGTGGGGGTGATGGCATTGTACGGGCAGCCGCCGCGGCAGTAGCTGATATGCCTGCAGTCGGCGCAGGCGGTGTCGACTAACTCTTTGAACGCGTGCATCCGCTGCCACGCCTCCGACTCTGCAAGGTCGTCCACCGTCGGGTGGGCGGCCACATTGCCCATCACCCACTCCGGCATGCCGACGAACCGGTAGCAGGGGTAGATGCCGCCGTCCGGCCCGACGGCAAAGGTGGTGCCCATGCAGTCGGCAAAGGTGCAGACGCTGCCATGCCGGGTAAAGACGCACCGGCACAGGTCGTTGATGTTCATCACCTCCATATCGTTCAGGTGCACCAGCGCCGTATCGAGGAGATAGACGAGAAGCTCCCCGTACTTCTCCGGGGGAAGTGCCCACTGTTCCGGTTCGCTGCTCCTGAGCGACGGCAGGGCGGGGTGAAGTTTGAGCGGGAAGCCGTTCTTCCTGAAGAAATCGACGATCTCGTCCCTGCGCTCGAACGAGATGGAGGTGAAGGTGCAGATGAACCGCACTTCGAGGCCGTGCCCGGTGGCGGTTTCGTAGCCTTTCATCGTCTTTTCGAAATACCCGGCGCCCCGCTGGGAGTCGTTGAGGTCTTTCGGTCCGTCGATGCTCGACCCGATGGGGACATGATACTCCGCCAGCACTTCCGCCATCTCGGGGGTCATTCTCCAGAGATTCGTCTGGAGGGCAAAGTCGGGGGTCAGGTGGGGAAGACCCTCTGCAAGAATGGGGATCGCCTCCCGGTAAAAGGCGGGCCCCGCGAGGAGCGGTTCTCCCCCGTGAAAGGTGAAGGTGACGGGTTCATCCCGGAAATCCCTGAGCCACTCGACGATTGCTTTCACCGTATCGATGCTCATGACGGGGGAGCCCTCCTCCGAACTCCAGCAGTAGCTGCAGTTCGCCGGGCACCCCAGCGTCGGGACGATCATCACGTGAAAAGGATTTTTCATAAGCCTGTGTTCCCGTTTTCTTCGGGGGCTATTGAAGGTTTTCTTTAATACTGACATGGCCGTTCCAAAGATACGGGGGAGTACAAGGAGACGGAGCAGACCAAAGATGTCCCTGTCAAACCCTGCATTTCGTCAATCCCGCCCTCACCGATATTGCCCGGAGAACGAATAATCCCCTCAGAACCCCCCAACCACTCGGTCTTATATAATGTCACCCGTATTCCAATACATGAGATTACAATCGATCCCGGCTCTTGCCATCCTCCTCATCGTCATGATCGCCGGGTGCGGCTGTACCGATACGGGGGCACCTCCGCGGGAAGAGGGTGCGCCAGCCACGGGAGCAGGAACGGCCACTCCATCATCATCTCCGGGAGGACCGGCGGCAATTATCCCGGAATCCGGCGAATATTCACCGGGTTACGGGGAGGTTGCAATGACACCGGATGATCTGGCCTCCTTTGTCAGAAATGCCTCGGAATATGGGAATCTTGCAGGTCAACAGGCATCGCTGGCCGAATTCTCAAAACAGGAAGGCACATTCTCCCACGGGAACCTGTATATCTATGCCTATGACTACAACGGGACCCTCCTCGCCCACCCCTACCAGGCAAAGGTTGTCGGCACCGACCGTTCGGGCTGGGCTGATGCACGGGGGCTTCCGGTGATCCGCATCGGTGCGGCCACCGCTTCGGCCGGAGGCGGATTTATCGCGTACCTCTACCCGGCACCGGAAGGAGGGGTGGTCGATGAGAAGGCACTGGACACCTATGAACCGAAGATCGGCTACGTCGCCCCCGTCGGAGACACCTGGTGGATCGGATCCGGCATCTACTTCTCGGACATGATGCCCGAAGGAACCGTGCGGCCCGACGTCATATCGGACATGATCCGGCTTGTGGAGGACGCCGCCGCCTACGGCCGCGAGCAGGGATCAGTGAAAGCATTTTCTGCGATCTCAAACAGGTCGGGGATGTTTGTCGACAGTGCCGGCCACTATATTTATGCCTATGACTACAACGGGACCCTCCTCGCCCACCCCTATCTGCCGGAGATGATCGGGTCCGGCCTGATCGAGAACCGCGATTCATTCGGCATGGAAAATATCCGTGCTTTGTGCGATACGGCCAGTTCCGGAGGCGGTTATGTGGTATTTATCTGGCCGAACCCCGACAGTGAGGACCGGGAGGAGCTGAAGATCGGGTATGTCCTTCCGGTGGATGAGGAGTGGTGGGTCGGCTCCGGGGTGTACCTGAGCGGGATCACGGGGGAGGAGACCGTCCTCTCCTCCTGATCAGGCTGCTACCCCTGTAGCGGTTTTCCTGAATGTGGATGCCTGATTCGATCAGAATCCAATGACGATTCAGATAAAAAATGGGGGAGGGTCAGGTTGCTCTCGTTGTGGTTTTACGGCTTCGGCCATGCAACCACCAACCGCCAGTCTGTCAGCGGGTAAAACCTGAACCGGGCACTATACTGCACGCCTCCATCGTCATACCCCACGGAGCCGGAATCCTGTGTAGTTATCCTGTCGATTGCCTGCCCCGGCAGTGACAGCAAGCACCTCAAACGGCCGGAGGATGGCCTCAGCTGTCCATCCGGTTCCGCAGACATGATCTCCAAATCGAGGTCGGCCAGAGGTTCGTCCGATACCGGAACCACCATTGTTACAGGCTAAACTATCCCGTATTTCCCGCTGATTGCAGCAAACGTCCCGTCCTGTTTCATCGCATCAAGAGCGCCCTGCCAGTCTGCAATCACATTGTCGGGTGTGTCGGTGCTGAATGCGATGTACATCGGAACCGTCCGTACCGTGTATACGGCTTCAAGGGCGGATGGATCAATCCCTTCCCTGCGTGCAATATCCGCTGCATTCGCGCTGCTCCCGAACCAAAGGTCTGTTGTTCCTGCCATCAGGCTGCGGAGACATTCAGCATCGCTGCTGCAGGTTGCGATAGTGTCAAAGTGGTTTTCCACCAGGAACAGGTGCCGGGAGTCGTCTTTCACCACACCGATACGCCCTGCCTGTTTTGCCGCTTCAAGGCTGGTTATCTGAATGCCGGAATCGTTTCGTGCATAGAGCGTTTGGTCAAACGCTACAATCGGGCCGACCCATTTGAAGAGATCTTCGCGCTCGTCACTCCGGCCGGTTGAATACAGGGCCACCCGCGGCCCGGCAAGGGCAAGGTTGTACCCTTCGCTCCACGGCAGGATCTCGATATCAGCGTTCTGGTTCAGCCGGGTGAGAATCCCGTCTACCACTTCTGTTGAAAGCCCGGTGGCCTTCCCGTCTGCACCTGCATAACTCAGCGGAGGAAATTCCTCGGTGATGATGCGGATTCCTGCATCTTTTGCCGTGCCTGCGCCCGCTTCACCCTCCCCCATACCCGCCGCAGGCCCCTGCGTAGAACACCCGCATGCGAGAACAAGAGCGAACAAGAGACATACTATGCCGATGCAATGCCCTGCATTCTTCATTGACATCCCATCCTGAATGAACAATTGGTACGGTGATCATGCTACATAAATTATATAATGGTAACTGGAATCTCCTTTTTTCGGGAGGGGTTCGATGCCGCATCACGGATCGGAGCCAGTTATAAAAAAAGAGGGCAGGAAAGGGCACCGGTCAGGACAGAGCACCGTCATATCCGGATGTTATGCCCGTGATCCTGCCAGCTCACTGCCGATCCGGATGACTTCCCGTACGAGAAGATCGAAGTCCTCCCGCCGGCTGCGGTGATTGGCAATACCGGCATGCAGGAATATCCTGCCCCTGAGGGTGACCGTTGAGGCGACTGCAATCCCCTGCTCCTGGAGTTCGGTCTCGATCTGCTTGTTCAGCTCGTCGAGCATGGCATCGTCCCAATCAGGCCGTATGTAGCGAAAGTTGACGATGTTCAGCGATACCGGCAATGCCACCTCAAGTTCAGGGGCGGCTTCAATCAACCCGGCCAGATAATGCGCCTGGTCGATATTCTGCTGGATGAGCCGCCCGAACCGTGCGGTGCCGTGCTCCTTGATCGTCATCCATGCCTTGAGTGCATGAAATCCTCGCGAGAGCTCAAAACCATAATCAGAGATCCAGGGCACGTCAATACCGGTCAACCCACGGTCCCCTTCCCCGTGGGCGAGATACGTCGTGGAGAGCGAGAAGGCGCGGCGTTGCTCGTCGGCGTCCCTGACGAGGACACAGCCGATGGGGTACTGCAAATACATCCACTTATGCAGGTCAAATGCCAGAGAATCGGCACGCTCCATTCCCGCGACGAGATGGCGAGACCTGGGAGCGATGGCTGTCCAGGCACCACACGCACCGTCGACATGGAACCAGCACTTTTCCTCAGCGCAGATATCTGCAAGCGCATTGAGATCGTCGATGGCGGCGGTGTTCGTCGTCCCGGCGCACCCGACAATGCAGATGGGGAGAAACCCGTTCGCACGGTCGTTTTTGATGGCCGCTTTTAGCGCCGCAAGATCGATCTGCAGGGACTCGTTCACGGGGATCCGGCACAGTGCATCCTTCCCAAAGCCGAGCAGTTCCACCGCCTTCTGTATAGAGGAATGCGCTTCATCCGAACAGTAGAGGGTCATCTGCTGCGGTGCGCAGCGCATTCCCCTGCTCCGCACATCGAACCCGGCCATGGCATTGCGCGCAACGGTCAGGCCGATCAGGTTTGAAGCCGAGCACCCGCTGGTAATAAGCCCGCCGGCATCCGAAGGATATCCGAGAAGATCCTTGCACCAGTCGAGAACCTGCAGCTCGACGTAATTGTTGCTGAGGTAGGAAAACGATCCGCTGATGGCATCCGTTGAGGCTGCGAGCAGTTCTGCAAACATGCCCATCACGGTTCCGGGACCCGCGACCCATCCCCAGAACCTCGGATGGCTGTTGCCAAACTGGTAGGGGAGAATGTACCGGACATACTCGCGGTAGACTTCTTCGGCAGACTCGGGGTCCTGCGGCGGCGGGACGTCAAAGTGCGCCTTCACCTGTGGTGGCGCATGCTGCCAGACAGGACGATCCCGGAGCGTCTCGAGATAGTCCATCGCATCATCCATAATCTGGTGGCCAAGGGCACGCATGGACGCCCATTCTTCCGGATCCAGTGTTTCTTCATTCCGTGATTCGATCGGTGTGTTCATGATTTTACGCCTCCGGAAACGTCATTGGCGGGATGCATCTGCTTCAAAAGCAGCCTCCTCAAACAGATTCATGGAATATATGCCCTCTTGGATACCGTGGTTTATAAAAGGAGTGCCGGGGAGACGAGAACACCGGAAAAAAGGTCAGGGTGCAGGAACGGGGACCACGAGGAACATGGCATATCCATCTCCGGTGTTCCTCGTCACATGGCCCTTGCCTGAAGTATCTTCCAGCAGGACCAGATCACCGGGACCAAAGCGCCTGACCGTCCCGTCTGTCGTCTTCACCTCCACCTCGCCCGACAGGAGGGCCAGGAACTGGCGGGTGGGGGCCGGATGCAATTCGCCGATCCAGCCGGGCTCAAAGGTATAGAAGCGATACTTCGACGCGGCTCTGTCCTCAGAGATATAGAACGGGGCGGCGGGCGGGGCTCCTTGCGCGAGACTCTGTTCGACCGTGACGATATCAAGGTGGGAGTCGCCCTGCGAGTCCGCGAATATTCGGTAATATGTCACCTTTGTGAGATTGGGGGGGGCTGTCTGAGTCATGTTTCTATCCCTCTGTGTGATGTGCTGGTGGGATGCATCCCATCATAATTACACCGGACGGGGGTAGGATAAAAACATTCCGGCCGGCCGGAAGGGCGAAGGAGGGGTGCTTCGAACCTTACACATCAGGGGGTCTCATGTGCCGGATCGAACACTTCCGAACGGGGAAATCGGCAGAGGAAAAACGGGTGATACATTCAAAAAACAGAGTCCCCGATTAATTTTGCACATGCTCAATTGGCGCATAAATGAAGCACTCTCCTGAACCATTGAATAATCCTTCTACTCTTCCCCGATGTCTTCGTCCCACAACGCCGGATGGGCGGCAATGAATTCACGCATCATCTGCAGACACTCCTCATCATCCATGATCACCAGTTCGACGCCACGGGAGCGCAGATACTCCTCCGGACCCTGAAACGTCCGGTGTTCCCCGATGACGACCGTGGGAATCTTGTAGAGAAGGACGGCCCCGCTGCACATGTCACACGGGGAGAGGGTCGAATACAGCACCGCCCGGCGGTAATCACGGGGCCGTAGCCGCCCCGCATTTTCCAGGCAGTCCATCTCGGCGTGCAAAACGGCGCTGCCCTTCTGCACCCTGCGATTGTGGCCCCGACCGACAATTCTCCCGTCGATCGCCAGCACCGAGCCTATGGGGATGCCTCCTTCGCTTAGCCCCTGTCTTGCTTCCTCGATGGCGGCCTCCATGCATTCATCCTTTGATAGGGCTTGCATGGAGAGAACATGGACTGATGGATGTTGAATATTGCGGTCCACAAACCGAACCACCACCCAAGTCGAAGCACAGGATTCGGGTGGGTGGCATATGTCTCCACCAATCAGGGAAGACGAACCTGTAGCACCACAAGACCAACTATTACCGCCTGACGGAGGCAGGCGACGGGACTTACCATATCGTATGCAGGGGCAATTTCAAGGGATGCGGGGAGTAAGCCCGGCGCTTCCCCATGCCCCGATTTTGATCCGGTCAATGTATCAACTGAAAACAGGCGTTACCCGCCGGGCAGACGGGATAATGCGTCTGGAGCAGGAATTTCATCATCAGTAACTATCAATAAAATACTATTTTTTATTCATGCAGGTACAGAACGAGCCACACCGATGACACCCGTCGATTCCTTCGTAGCAGGGTTCGATGTGAATCGTAATATTGGACCGCGGATACTCCACAATGAGATCCGACTCCAGGTGATCCGCAAGGTCATGTGACTGTTCCACCGAAATATTTCCTTGCATTACCAGGTGGAAGTCGACGAAAATATCCGGTCCTGAACGGCGGGTCCTCAGGTCGTGAAACCCGGCATATTGGCTGGCATGTTCGCATATGATCTCCTTGATCCGGTTCTCATCGTTCTCCGGAAGGCTCTGGTCGATGAGGTCGGCCACCGAGCGCCGGGTAAGATCATAAGCGGCCCTGATTATGACGAGTGCAATTCCGATGGCAAAGATCGAATCGATGCTGGTAATGCCGGTTACCCGTATCAGGACCAGCCCCAGGGTAACACCTACCGACGTATAGACGTCAGTCCTCAGGTGCCAGGCATCGCTCTCAAGAGCAATCGATTCGGTCTGCATGGCAACGGTCATCAGACGACGTGATACAAACCAGTTCACTGCTGCTGAAACGGCCATTACAGCGATACCAACAATAAGGAGGTCTTCTGATAGTTCCGGCCCTCCTCCCCACAGGAGACCGCGGGCGGCCTCCCAGATGATGAGTGCCGCAGCAATGAAGATAAGTACCGCTTCGATCATCCCGGAAAAATCTTCAAATTTCCCATGACCGAATGCATGTTCGAGATCGGGAGGTTCTGAAGATTTCCTGACAGAAAAAAAGGCGATGACTGCGGCGAGCAGATCCATTGTTGAATGAATCGCCTCGGAGATGATGCTCACCGAACCGACGGCAAATCCCACAATGAATTTGAGTATGACCAGGGAGGTATTGGACACCACCGAAAGGCGTGCTGTTTTCTGTTTGAGTATATTGAGTTCTTCCTGGGAGACTTCGGGCGCATTATTCATGGATAATCCTGACTATTTCACCCTTGAGGTGATGAAGGTGACGAATGACAGAGTCTTCCTGATGGGTGCCGGGTGGAGGTTTTATTGTTTCCGCCGCCCATTTCCGGGTTCTGCCCTGTAAAGTGCCTCGCGATCCCCGGCATCAATACAAAGCGGCCTCTCTCGAACGGTCTCAAAGAAGAGAAATCAACGGGAAGGGAGGTAGATAATCTTTTTATAGCATCTTCGTCTTTGGGAGTCACTATGAGTGATTTTATTGATGTATGCAGCACCCTCGACATGCAGGACGGTTCGTTGAGAAAATGTGAGACTGGCGGCCGCGAGATCCTCCTCGCCAGGGTCGGGGATCGCTACTACGCCGCTGACAATCGCTGCCCCCATATGGGGGGAGATCTCTCCCGGGGAACACTGGAAGGAACTACGGTGACCTGCCCCCTCCATCACTCCCAGTTTGATCTGAGCGATGGACGTATGCGCCGGTGGACCGACTGGTCGGGAATCAAATTATCCGCAGCAAAACTCCTCAGGGCTCCGCGACCTCTGAAGACCTACGAGGTGAAAACCGAGGGGGAGCGAATCCTCGTCAGGTTCAGCGAGTAAGGTAATTTTTCGCTACAGAATTTGTCCTATGATAATCCTTTCAGGGTATGATCCGGTGAGAAAATGAAGCCCTGTTGTAATCTTTATGAGAACACCGCGACGGATGTCCCGACCGCAGGAGGCGGCTTTGACCTTCGTGCATCCTCACGGATTATTCGGATTGAAGGGCTCATTCCTTTTACCGGGTGCGCAATTCTCATCGGATGTGTCGTAACACTCAGGGAAGTCGGATTTTCAGGCGCCAACTGGGGTTTGTTCGCTATCGCGGTTGTCGCAGCTCTTCCCGTTCACATCGATGCCCACATCCGGAATGACATCATGGATGTGGAGGTCGACCGGCATGAGAAGAGCAGGGAAACCGGGCGTAACCGGCCCCTTGTTGCCGGGTGGGCCACGCTCGGCGATTACAAAAAGATCTCTGTGATTGTCACATGCCTGGTGGTGGTCCTTGCCGGGTACCTGACCACGCAGCGGATGTATATCCCATTATTCTTCATTATCGGCTTCTTTTTCGATTATGCCTATAACCATCCCCGCATCGCTCTGGCGTACCGGCCCTATACCGAATGGTTCATTTTTCCCTGGCTGGTAGTCGGCGTAACGGTGACCATGGTGTACGCTGCGACCGGCATAATCTCTCTTTTGGCCCTCATACTGTCGCTGTTGCATGGCCTGACGGGGACCTGTTTCGTGGTATCGATGATGCGCCGTGACGTTAATTCCGACCGGCTGGGAGGGAAAAACACGTCTTCCGTGCAGCATCCGGAACTGCCGCATTCGACGATATATGGTATTGTTACGCTGCTCGTAGCATTCCTGATGCTCTACCCTCTGTCGTGCGTTCTTGGAAGGGGGGAGCTCTCGTATATCCTCATCCTTACGACGGCTGGTATCGCAGGAGTCAATACGGTCTACGGGGCAGGAATTGATCAGCTCTGCACCCGTGCGTTGTATTCCGTCTTTCCTGATTTCGAGGTGAGGGCAAACAGACTCATGCTGCAGCAGGTGGGAGCATCCATGATACATGCAGTGGCGGTTACGGTCATGTTACTGGCGTTTGGGGTGAGACCATGAACGTTGCGATTGCAGGTGCCGGGATCGCCGGCGGCTACCTGGCGGGGCTTCTCGAACAGAGGGGTATCTCACCGGATGTCTATGATGGCCGGGATCATGCCACCCGCTGTACCTGTCGCTCGTGCGGATGGGGGGTGCCGATGGCTATCACTACGTACCTCGCCGATGTCGGCCTCGATCTGAACGACTACCTCATCGAACCAATGTCGCCTATGGATTTCGACGGCCTTGCGGCAAAGACCCCTCTCTGCACCATCGATAAACCCCGTCTTCTCCGGGATTTCGCAGGAGCTTCGGGATTAAAGCGGCAGAACCTGAGGCCGGAGACGGCAGAGGACTATGATATTGTGGTGGATGCGACCGGCATCAGGCGAGCTCTCCTTCCGCCCTGCAGGTCGGATCTGACGCTGCCTACCCTGCAGCACAGGGTCACCGCGGAATCCATAGGGGGGGAGCGCCTTGGAGCGGGGGTGAGCGGGAACCGTATACCCGGCCTCGGGTACCTGTGGATCTTTCCTGTCGGCAACGATCAGTATCATATAGGCATCGGGGGTCTGAACCTTATCCGGCAGGATCGCCTGTTGGAACAATTGTACCGGGACTTCTCCGGGAGGTTTTCATTCACCCTGCATTGCAGCTGCCATGATACCATCCGGGTCGCTTCCCCGCACTATTCGACGCCGTTCTTTGTCAGAAAGACACGGATGGACGGTACGCCCCAGCTGATCATCGGCGTTGGTGAATCTATCGGGACCGTCTCGCCGTTCACGGGAGAAGGTATTGTTCATTCCCTAGAGTGCGCCAGAATTCTGGCAGATACCTGGCCGAATCCTGAGGACTATACAAGAACGGTGCTGGTCCGGTTTGCATGGATGAAAAAAGAGCGGAAGACACTTGATTATCTTCTCTCACCTGAAGGAAGGAGCGGCCCGAGGCTACAGGACCGGTGGAGATTTTTCCGCAGTTCCCGTCGCCCGGGTATCAGACTTCCCATGCTGGAGGCGTTCAGCCGCATGGGCAGTCTTTCGCGATGGCTGGAGACCCCGGAGATCTAATCAGTACCTCTTCCGGGAAGACCCGGAGCGGACCGCCGCGATGAAAAAAAAGAAGGAACGGGGAGCGTGGACGCTCCCGTCGCCACCGGCGTACAACGCCCCCCTCATCACGCAGGGTTCATCGCGGCCGTTGTGGTATACGTGTTGCCGTCAATGGTTGTCAGGGTGATGCCGGCCGTAAAGGGGGGATTCTGAACCCATTCATCTGCTGGACACATGTCGAGGTCCGGAGCATAACACCCCAGCCAGGAGTACCCGTCATTCATTGAGTTCCCTGAGACCACAGGGAGTTCCTGGGGGGGAAGTCCCAAATCGGGCCATCCGGGGAAACGCACCTGGTACATATGTTTTGCCCGGTAGGTTCCCCAGGTCCCCAACGATCCGTCGATAAACCAATCAATTCTTTGCAGCACAACCCCGGGCGGGAGGTGGCTCGCATCCCATGTTGCGTCGTAATGGAGGTTCCAATACCAGTCATACACCTTAATGTTGTCATTCCACACCCTATAGGGCGAATAGCTCCCGGCAACCGTCATAACCGGAGGCGTGTACGGGCAGGATGAGGAATAGTCGGCCGTATAATAGACACCCTGGTACCCAAACATGAGCATGGTGGAGCTGTATATCTTGATATAGTCCACTGCAACCGGCTCAGCGATCACGTTCGGCAAATCGTGTCCGCCTTCCGCATAGGTGATGGCGTCAAAGGGAAGATACACGGTATAGGCCCCATAGGCGTCTGAATAGGTGAGGGCGTAGCAGTATTCCCCTGCGACACGTTGTATCGTGCCCGTGATTGCCAAAAATGGCCCTACACCAAAGTCCGCTGCGTCCGGGTCGCCGTAGTTCAGCAGTTCGCCGCCATCCCACTGGAACCCCCTCAAAAACCGGCCTCCTCGAGCGCTTTCGCTCTTCATTCTCCTTGCAGTACCTCGAGGTGTACACTTTTAGAAAAGCGGGCAGGAAAATGGGCTCGTCGAGATTCGAACTCGAGACCTCCGCCGTGTGAAGGCGACGTCATAACCAACTAGACCACGGGCCCAAAATGCACCGACCGGGAATTGAACCCGGGCTATTGGCTTGGAAGGCCAAAGTCATGCCACTAGACCATCGGTGCCCGATGATGTGCTCTAGTATATTTCTGCCAATCCGTATTAAAGATATTTTATTGAAAAGGGGATGAGGGCCTTATGCCCTGCGCATCTCCGCCTCGATTACCTCGAGGGCGGCGATGCGCTTTTCAAGCGGCGGATGGGTCGAAAAGAGCTCGGTAAGGCTCTTTCCGGAGAGGGCGGGGATGATGTAGAACATATTTGCCCCCTCGACCTTCTGTTTCTCTTCGGCGGGCACACGGTCCATGCGGCCGCTGATCTTGATCAGCGCGCTCTTCAGCGCCCCCGGATTGTTCGTGATTTGGGCGCTCCCCCGGTCGGCGGCAAATTCGCGGTACCGGGAGAGGCTCATCATGAGCACCGTCGCGACAATCCAGACGATGATGGAGACGATCCATGCCACAATCCACGCACCGTTGTTCTCCCTGCCGGAAAAGAGGGAGGCGAAGAGCGCATTCTGCATGATGATCGACGCAAGCATGGCAACGAAGCTTGCCACCGTCATGGTGAGGATATCACGATTCTTCACGTGCGAGAGCTCATGGGCGAGGACCGCCTCGAGTTCATCGTCGTCAAGCGTGCGCATGATGGAGTCCGTCACCGCGACGACGGCGTTTTTGGGGTTTCTCCCCGTCGCAAACGCATTCGGCACCGGCGACTGCATGATGGCAATCTTCGGCATCGGAAGATCCGCCTCTGCCGCAAGCGTTCCTATCATTGCATGGAGTTTTGGGTATTCATCTGCCGATACCACCCTGGCCCGGGTACTCATCAGCACCAGCTTCGCTGAGAAGAAGTACTGGATGAAGGCGAAGATGAAGACGAACGCCAGCAGTGCCCCGAACATATTCGGGAGGAGTATGTTCAGCACGGCCAGGAAGATGAGGTAGACGAGCAGGAGGAGAGCCCACGTCAGGATAACGCGGGAGGTCAGCCCCCAGTCTTTCTTCCATTTCATAACATCTTGGGTTTCTCGGGCGATCAGATATAGGTATTCAGTATGACACGGCCGGTCCGCTCCCCGGTTTCGTCCCCTTCATATACCCGCACATCGATGAATAATCACAGCCATGACGACAAAAGAACTCGATGAAGTGGTGATCAGCCGCGCAATTCTTGCAGAGCAGAATGCCGTGATGATGGACTACCTCGACCTTGACTGTGCGGTCGTCGGTGCCGGTCCGGCCGGCCTCACCGCTGCCGCATACCTTGCAGAGGCAGGAATTAAGACCGGCGTCATCGAAAAGAAGCTCTCCGTCGGCGGCGGCATGTGGGGCGGCGGCATGATGTTCCCCCGCATCGTCGTCCAGGACGAGGCCCGCCCTATTCTCGATAGATTCGGCATATCCTGCAGGAAATACCAGGAGAACTACTACGTCGCCTCGTCCGTCGAAGCGGTCGCCCGCCTGACCGCGGCGGCCTGTGATGCAGGGGCGGAATTTTTCAATGTCACGATGGTCGAAGACGTCGTTGTCAAGGCTGACGGGCGCATCTCCGGCCTGGTCATCAACTGGACGGCAGTCGAGATGGCCCGCCTCCATATCGACCCCCTGACCCTGAGGACAAAATATACCATCGATGCCACCGGCCACGACGCGACGGTTGCCCACCAGGTCAAAAACAAGGGAGGAAACCTCCCCATCGCAGGGGAAGGGTTCATGTGGGCCGACCGTGCCGAGGCACATATTCTCGGGCACACGAAAGAGGTCTTCCCGGGCCTCATCGTCGCCGGCATGGCGGCAAATGCGGTTGCAGGAGAGGCCCGCATGGGCCCCATATTCGGCGGCATGCTCCTTTCGGGACGCCGTGCGGCGGAGCTTGTCATCGAACAGCGCCGCTGAATGTTCCCCGCGTAAAAAAAGCGAGTGCATAAATATGCTGGCTCAAAACGACATTAGCATGGATACCGAAGGTGAGGCACTCGCCGATGTCGCGTACGGGCTCTTCGAAATCCTCCTCAACCGGCATCTGAAACGGGGAGGGCACTTCCTTTTCGAGCTCGTCGAATCCGGCAGGGATTTCAAAGAGGAATTTACTGCGGCGTTTCTGGCATTCGCAGAGGACTATCCCGAACTCTCTGAGGCGCTCCTCACCGGGTATGGAACCGCCGATGCCATCTATGATCTCTTCGTCTCAGGCGAGGGCGTCATTCCCACGAAGACCACCCGCATCTTCTGGATCCTCCAGGACGCCCCGGGTTTTGCGCCGGGCCTCGCCAATACCGAAAAGGCAGGGAAATGGCTGATATTTTTGGAGAGGGACGAAGCCGATGAGATGTGGAAGAAGATACGTGATGCAACCAGCGAGGGCAGGCTCGGCATATCGGCAAAGGTCTCGACGGCAAAACAGAACCCCGAATCACGTGACGAACGGATGGTCATCTACGTGCATACGGCAGACTGGGCGGATGAAGACGACGTGATGAAGATCCGCGAATCGCTCCGCTCCATGGGGGTTGAACAGCGGATAGGATACAAGAGAAATATCGAGACCTTTCAGGGCGAATACAGTGAAAAAGGAAAAAAGGTTACGTACTACAGTGCATAACCGGTATTGAGCATGGTTTTTCCAAAAAACCACGCAAAAAGATTATCCCTTTCTCTCCTTTGATTTCGGGCGGAGACCCTTGTATCCGCATTTCCGACAATTCGTTGCACGCGGTGCATTACGTGCATTGCAGCGCATGCAGATCTTTACATTGAGGAGTCGTGATTCTGCTTCTGGAAATCGTGCCATGGTCAAAATACCTACTATTTTTCAGTTCTATATACAACGTGGTCTGCCCTATTAACAGTTTTGTTCCCCGCCAGGGCGGGGATCAGGCGCCTGACGCAAGGTACTCACGGAGACGGGCGAGTGCCCGGCCCCGGTGGGAGATCGCCCCCTTCTCATCGGCCGTCCGTTCCGCGAGCGTCCTGCCCTCCACTTCGAAGATCGGATCATACCCGAACCCCCCGGTGCCCCGGGGGCCGACGACGGTCCCGTCGACGCGGCCGCGAAAGATCCTGACCGTGCCTGCTGCATCGGCATACCCGATGGCCGTCTCAAAGTAGGCGCTGCGGTCCTCCACCCCTTCGAGGAGTCGCAGGATGCCTTCCATGCCGATCGTATCCAGTACATAGGCGGCATACGGACCGGGAAAGCCCTTCAGTGCATGGATGAAAAACCCGGTGTCGTCGACCATCACCGGCTCCTGCAGCGCCTGCCAGGCAAACTCCGCCTTTGCCCGGGCAATGACCCCCACATCATTGTCCCTGAACTCGGGGATCTCAAGGGGCACGTGGCGCACCTCTGCAATGCCGGAGAAGAACCGGGCCACCTCATGGGCCTTGTGTTCATTGGAGGTGACGACGGTGATCTTCACAGGTACCGCCCCCTCAGCCGGATCTCCTCCACCCGCCTGAAGACCTCGGCGGCATCATCTGTTGCTGCCGCATATCCCTTCCTGAAGGCAAGGGATAGGCGTTCATAGTCACGGGAGGTGCTCTCGAGCGTCTGGAAGAAGACATGCACATCAACCCCCCGCGCCTCGGTCTCACGGGAGACGTAGGCAAGGCCGAAGTCGATGAAGACCGGCACCCCCTCGCGGATGATAATGTTGCTCGTCGTCAGATCCCCGTGGATGATGCCTGCCGCGTGCATCCGCCCGACCATCTCCCCCGCCCGTTCAACGGCAACGGGCCCAAGGCAATGCTTCAGCATCTCTCCCTTTACGTACTCCATGACGATACTGTCATGGGTGACATCACGGATGACCGGTGTCGGGACCCCCGCCTTTCGTGCCGCGGCAATCAGCCGCGCCTCGGCACGGGTTCGTTCCGCGATGAGGCGGGCATCAAGGCGGGGTGCCCGGTATCCCTTGGAGAGGCGGCGTTTTACCACATCGCGGCCCAGGCGGGTGACGAGCGCCTCGGCCCCCCGGGCACCCGCCCCTCCAATCATATCCGCACCGGCAAAGGCGGCATCCCCGTCGCCCTCCCGCCAGGTCACCATGACCTCGTCGGACCGGTACCCCGCATTGACCGCGGAGTCCGCAATATCCAGTGTTGCACCAGCCGCCAGCATGATCTTGCCCGTGTAGGCGATCATCGCACCGTTGTCGCCGATGAACTTCCGGTCGGGAACATAAAACGAGGCGCCGCGCTCCTCGCACATCGTGCGCACCATCTCCTGCAGGCGCCCATTGGCCCCCACCCCGCCGACAAGGAGGACCTCATCCTTGCCCGAATGGGCAAGCGCGCGTTCGGTCACCTCGACGCACATGGCAAATGCCGTCTCCTGGAGGCCTGCACAGACATCGGGGAGAGGAGCAGTGGACGCGGAGGCGGCCGAGATCAGGCCCGAGAAGGCCAGGTCCATTCCCTTCACCGTATAGGGGAGATCGATGGGTTCACCTTCCCGTGCCAGTGCCTCGATCTGCGGGCCGCCGGGATGGGGCATCCCTTTCCTGCGGGCAAACTTGTCTAGGCCGTTGCCGACACCGATATCGAGCGTTTCGCCGAATATCCGGTACCGTTTCCCCAGAAACCCGAGCACCTGCGTATTCGCGCCGCTCGCATAGAGCGTGACCGGATCATCGCACCCGCAGGCCCACCGACCGATCTCAACATGTGCGACACAGTGGTTGACGCCTACCAGCGGCACGTCAAGAGCGAGCGCAAGTGCGCGCGCCGCCGTCCCCACCGTTCTCAGGCAGGGTCCGAGTCCGGGGCCGCGGGAGAACGCCACCGCTCCGATCTCTGAAGGGTCACCGATAACGGCACCGATGACCTCCTTCATCTTCGAGGCATGGTGCTGGGCCGCCTCGCGGGGATGTATCCCTCCGGACGGAGGCTGGTACGGTGATGAATAAAGCGCGATAACGTCGTCTTCGCCAAAAAGAGCGGCACTGAGGTTCCAAGCGGTCCCCTCAATCCCGAGTATGTGCCCCCGTTCAGGCATTGCTTATTTCTTGAATTCAGTATATCCGCACTTGCCACAGGAAAGCCTGTCCTCGTGCTCTGCCATACAGACACCGGGTCCGCACCGGGGGCAATGCTTCTTCTGGATGACCGCCTTGTCACCCTCAACCGTATAGTACGATGAGCGTTTGATGGCCATGATTATGCCTCCTTTGCGGCTTCTCCGGCCTCTTCTTCCGGTGCGCCCGTGCGCCTGATCAGGTGTTCCGGTTCGACACGCTGCAGGCTCTCTTCATCTTCATAGATGCGTGCGTACCCGGTGAGCTCCTGTTTGCCAAAGCTCGTCTTGATTGAATCGAGTACAACAAGGCCTTCTTTTACATTCTGGAGGGCACAGAGCTTTCCCAGAATCGTCCTGCGCGACGGGGTTGCCCCTTCAAACGTAAGGACGAAATCAAGTTCCCTCCGGTTTAAAAGCCCGTTCTCTTCATCTCTGATAAATTCAAAGTCCATCGATATCCCTACAATATTGTTATGAAAATTACTTAAAAGTCGTGATCAGCCACGTCACTCTTCTCGAAGAGAGAGAGAAGCCATTCAGCTTTATTCTTGCGTTCATCATCGACCAGAAGCACTACAACACCCTCGCACGGCTGCCCGTAGAGGACAACGGCCCCTTCGGGAGCCGCAAGCACCGCCGGGATCACCGCCAGATCCTCCTCGCCATCGACATAGATGAGGGCTGGAGGCGCGGCCACTGCGTCATAGAGCGCGGCAATCAGGTCATCCGTCAGCATTCCCGGTGGATTTGCCACGTCCGTGCGCGGAGAGCTGAGAAGCGGCGTCTCCCGGCAGGGACTGCGCATGGTGATCCCGTCGATCACCGCCACATCAGGGGTAATCCCTGCGAAGAGAAGGTTGCGGGTCACCATGTCCCCGACCGCGATTACCATCCTGCCGCGGATGACCTCCATCGCGTCCTCGACAGAAGGGTAGAGGGAGCCGAAGGGTTCCTTGAAATACCTGCGGCTCTCCCGGGGGAGGGTATAGTTCATTCAGCGAACCTTCAGTGCAATACGGCCCGGCGCATCAATATTCATCTTTTGCGCGATATCGGAGTGCCGGGGGTCGATGACCACCAGGTATCCTGCCCAGTCATCGGTCAGGTTCGTACTGCCGCACATAACGCAGGCATCGCCATCCACCATGCGGTGGCAGCTCCTGCAGACATTCTGCTGTTTCTTACTGACCATGGGAGGATTTCTCCTTCTCTTCCTCTTCCGTCAGCCAGTGTTCGGTCCCGAGGCCCGACTGGCGCATCGTCAGCCCTATCTTGCTCTCGCGGGGATCCCTCTCCGAGATAGAGAGCGAAACGATACGTGCCCGGATGCCGTCGCCGACAGAGATCTGCCGTTTTGTCTCCTGACAGACGAGCCGGCCGTTCTTCTCATCATAACTGATGAAGTCGTCCGAGATCTGGCTGACGTGCAGCATCGCATCGATGGGGCCCAGGGAGACGAACGTACCAAAACTGGTCGTCTCCACCACAACACCCTCGATCACTTCCTGCTGGGCAAGCCTGAGGACGAGCGCCTCAAACTCAACGGTATAAAAAACCGCCCCGTCGCCCGGTATGATATCTCCCTCGCCGATCTCGAGGATCTTTGTTACGGCAATGAAAATACCGATATTCCTGTCGATGGTTCCTTCCAGCTGTTCCTGGAGGACGTCCATCACCACCGTCCCGATGTCTTCGCCCAGACGGAGGGGCGGCACCCGCACCTTATCTTCAAGTCTCATTTTGTAATACATGAACTCACCCTGTTAGCCCCGAATGATCTCTAATCTCTTTTTTTCACGCAGATATATCACATCAATATTTCGTTTCAGCAGTGCGCTTCTGAGCAGGCGGTCGTTCGTTGCCACCATGCATCCGTTCTCCACTGCATAGCGGACGATCCGTTCGTCGACGGGCACATCGGGGTACGGGCTTGCCTCGACCCGGCACCTGCCGGCTAGGCGGATGCCGACCCGTGCGGCGGCCGCATCACGCCCCCTGCCGGAAGCAATCCCTGCAAGTTCAAGGGTGACATCTTTCAGGGTCACCGGTTCATATGCACCCACAAGCGCCTCGATCTCTGAAAAGATGTCGATCCCGAACTGAACCGGGATCATCAGCGCATTGGCGTCGAGAAGGACCTTCACTTATACTAACGTCCCCATGCCGATAAGCCGCCATCTGCCGCCGACCTGACGGGATATGGCAATCCTCGAACCCGTCTCGACACAGACCGGCCGCTTGAGCACCACATCGACGACATCCTTCTTTGTGTTCACCACGACACCCACGGTGACGGCCGTCCCGACCGAGAGCATCAGCGGTTCCTTGTGGCGCAGCGGTTCGATGGTAAACTCATCATCCGACCCGACAACCCGCTCCATGAGCTGTACCTGGAAGGAGAGGCGGTCCCAGACCGGGGGAAGAGCTCCCACACGGCCGGCCACCTGACCCGCCAGCGCATCGCTCTTGGTCAGTGCAGGGTCGAGTTTTGTACCGATGCCCAGAAGGCCGCCGGGCGTTGCTGTCTGGACCTTCCGTGAACCGGCGTTGATCGTCGTGATCTTCGTCTCGATCGGTTCCCAGATCGTCTGGTTTTCAACCACGACTTTTCTTCCGGGCCGGATCTCAATATCATCGCCCTCGTTGAAGACTCCCCGGGTAAGCGATCCGCCGATGACCCCTCCTTTTACCTCCCTCCAGCTGCAGCCGGGCCTGTTGATATCAAAGGAGCGGGCGATCAGCATGAGGGGTTCCTCCTCCGGATCACGCCGCGGTTCGGGAATATTCTCATCGAGCGCCTGCAGAAGCGCACCGATATTGATGCCTTTCTGGGCGGAGACCGGAATCACCGCGGCTTTTTCCGCAATCGTTCCCTTTACGAACTTTTTTATCTGCCGGTAGTTTTCGAGCGCATCCGCCTGTGAAACGACATCGATCTTGTTCTGGACAATGACGATGTTTTCAATTCCCACAAGTTCAAGTGCCATCAAATGTTCCTTGGTCTGGGGCTGCGGACATCGTTCGTTCGCTGCGATGACAAGCATCGCCCCGTCCATCAGCGCCGATCCCGAAAGCATCGTCGCCATCAGTGTCTCGTGCCCGGGGGCATCGACAAAGGATACGGTCCGTACGGGTTCGGCGGGCCCTCCGCATACCGGGCACGCCGGGCTGGTGGTAAACGAATCAGCACCTGTGCACGCCGGACACCGGTAGACGACCGCATCTGCATACCCGAGACGTATCGAAATACCTCGTTTGATCTCCTCGCTATGCCGGTCAGTCCATGAACCGGTCAAGCCGGAAACCAGTGTCGTTTTGCCATGGTCAACATGGCCGACGACACCGATATTGACACTGGGAATTAATGGATCACTCAATGAATCTCAAACCTCCTTATAAATATACAACCGCACTACTTATACCTACTCTGTGCACGCAATTGTTCCATGTAGATAGGGGCGCAAGGCGGTTAAATATTCGGATGCCCGGCTGATTCTCTCCTTACATTCACACGATGTAAGAAAAAATTTAAAGGAATAAACAAAAAGTAAGACTATCAATGCCAAGGCATTATGAGCGAGGTTGTTATGACAAATGATTCAGACCTTTCACGTATCGGGATCTCCCTTCCCAAAAGCCTTCTCGATAAATTTGACGAAATTCTGGATCTCCGGGGATATTCATCGCGATCGGAGGGAATACGGGATGCCATCCGTAATTACATCACTTATTACAAGTGGATGTCCGACGTGAGCGGTGAACGACAGGGAGTCATCACCATGGTCTATGACCATGAACAGCGGGGCCTTCTCCAGGTGCTGACTGAAATCCAGCATGAATATCTCTCGGTCATCCAGTGTTCCCTTCACTCCCATGTCAACCACGACAAATGCGTCGAGGTCATCCTTCTGCGTGGTGAGGCGGACAAAATGAAAAGTATTGCTGAACGCCTGATGGCGCAGAAAGGGGTCGAATCAGTCAAGCTGACGACGATCCCGATTGAAGATTAACAAATTTTTTATCCGGCCCCGACCCCGGTGACATCATCATACCGTGCCCTGAGATCATCCGCCGATTCTATCTCCTTCAGGTGCTCATAATCGTCGATGACGTCGGTCTTTCGTTCGCGCTTCTTTCTCTCCGGCCCTTCGACCCGGATCAACCGGTCCGTCCTGTACAAAAGACCGGTCGCGTCGATCTGCGCAAAGGTCTTTCCCTCAATCTCCTCCAGCCGTTCCACCGTGCCGGTGGTGCCGGTGCTGGGATATCTGACCCGGACCCCGGGTACAATCGCCTCACTCTCCATTGATCTACATGGAATCGGCGAAAATATAAAAATTGGCGCACAATGATGGTATACGAATGAGACCTTTTGCCATACGCCATCTTGCATACGGATTTGCTACCATCGGCAGGCAGCTCATGCATCCGGAGGACGTATGCAAAGCCGCAGAACCCGTCATGGAAGAGATAGGGGTCACGGAAGTCCGGGATATCACCTCAGTCGACCGCCTCGGCATCCCCGTGTGGGCGGCAATCAGGCCGCGTCCACCGCCGGGGGCAAAACCCGTCCATACCGGGGCAGGAACGACGCCGGCACTCGCCCGTTCATCGGCGATGCTGGAGGCTGTCGGACGGTTTTCAGGAGAATTCCGGCCACAGTTCCTGAATATCGCCTCCTACGAGCAGGTCGGCCTCACCCGTGCCGTCGATCCCCATGACCTGATTCTCCCCCGCGAGCTCGACATCGGCGAACAGCTCCAGTGGTGCACCGCATGGGACCTCCTGAACGAATCGGAATGCGAAGTCCCTGCAAATGCGGTCTATTTCCCCTATGACCCGATGAGTATGGCCGCCCAGCTTTTCAGGAGTGACGCCAACGGCCTTGCGGCAGGCCCGGAACCCGAAGAGAGCCTCCTCAGGGGGCTGCTCGAAGTGATCGAAAACGATGCCATGAGCATTGCTCACCAGAAGGGTTCCTACCCTGCGCGCCTTGCCCTGCCGGCAGACGGACCGGCGGCCGCCCTCGGCGAAACGCTCGAAAATGAGGGGATCGAGGTTCATCTCTGGATAATTCCGGGAAAAACGGGCATCCCCACGGTGGCAGCCGCGACGGACGATACGGTTGCCCGCGACCCTTTCATGGTCATCACCGGCAGTGCAGCCGACCCGGACCCGGAAGCCGCGGCCGCAAAGGCCCTTTTAAAGTGCATCTGCAACCGTGCAGGCCACCTGCATGCCCAGGAATCGGGGGTGAGCAAGACCCGGCACGGGATCATTGAAAAGGCCGGCTATGAGCGGTACAAACGCATCAATCGTATCTGGTTTGCCGCGGCAGACGCAGTACCGATCACCGATATTCCCGACATGAGCAGCGGGTATGTGGACGAGGACATCCGCACCGTCCTTGCGGCCGTGTCCCCCCACACGGACCATGTCTGTACCGTCGACCTGACCAAAACCGCCCTTCCGGCATCACGGGTCATCATCCCCGGATTCGAGGTCTCCTATCTCGACCCTTCGAGGAAGAAAAGCACCACGCCGAACCGGTATGCCGAACACTCTTACTGATCGTAAAATATCCGGGAAAGGGCCAAAACAAATCAAAAAACACAGGGCCGGCGGACCGGACCGGCCTAAAAACAATACCGATAGAAAAAAGGGCACAGGGCCGTATTCCGGCTACCTGACCACTCGCCCCTGCATCACATCTTCTTCTGTCACCCTGAAGACCTTCCCCGTCTCCCTGATGATATACTCGCCCATCGGTGTTGTGCCGCCGGAGAGCGCGGTCGTGGGGTACGGGACGACAAACTTCCCGTTCACACTCTCCTGCCGGTAGGTGAAGCTCCGCCCCGTATCGGTCATCAGCGGGATTTCGATGGTGCCCTCACCCTCGATGACAGCCCCCGGCACGTACTCAAATATCTTCACGTAGCTCAGGTCATAGACCGGTGATTGGGGTAGCACATCGGTCGGGGACTCATGCACGAGGCGGTAATGCCTGAGGGCGGGCACCTTGTCCAGGGGTGCGAGGACGAAGTAGCTGTAGACGCTGCCGCCGTAATTGACCGAGTAATTGGGGTCTGCCTCGGCCATCGATCCGTCAAAGTTGTGCAGGCGGGAGATGGTGGTATGGAAATACCGGGCAGTGTAGAGGTACTGCACATTGCCGGACTGGTCGGCAGCCTGCGTCATGTAGGGCCTCTGACCGAGTGTCTGGTTGTACCAGGTCGCCATCGCCCAGAACTTCGAGGTGTCCATCTCCACATCGGTGATCACATACCGTGTACCAAGGTTATCGAGGATCTCCGTTGAGGCATCCTCCGACTCGGACAGGAAATAGGCGGCAGAGCCGTTGGGACCGGTCACCCCGGCCTGGAACGGATTGGCATTTGGTATGCGCTGGGAGATGACCGTGATCCAGTGGCCGTAGTCCCACCATGACATCACCCCGTAGGACGCTGCCGGATACTCAAAGGTATCCACGTCGTAGATGCCGTAGTAATCGACCCCCGTATCCGGCGAGTTTTCACCGAACCATTCGAGCGATTCCCGCCAGTCGGGTGTCATCCCCCCGTATTTCATGCCATTGGCCATTCCGAGGTCGGCGCTGACGGAGGTGACGGTGAAGAGAATGCCAAGGAGGATGACTATCACCAGGGGCAGGAGAACTGCTGAATCCGGCTTCTTCGCAGATTTTTTCAGGGGGGCCGCTGCCCCTTTTTTCTTTCCTTTTTTCCTGGGATTCTTCTCCGGCTCTTCATCGGCCGCCTCCGTCGCGGTTCCTATACGCGCGATCAGGCAGGGTTCTGCCCGGTCCAGGAACCACACGATCGCATATGCTGCAAGGAGGGCGATGTTGAGCCCGAGATAGTATTCATACCTGATATGCTGGATGGTTGCAATGACCATCAGGGCCGACCAGAGGAACACGAAGAGCAGCTCATCCTTTCGTTCCTTCAGGAAGTCAACGGCGATGAGGACAAAACCGCCTGCCACCAGGACGAGGCCGACCCCGAACGAATTCCAGGCATCCGCAAAGGACCACGGGCGCGCCTCCTGGATGGTGACCCACGTCGCGGACTGGCCGAAGAAGGAACGGGCATTTCCTATGAAGGATGCGTAGATGTCGGGGGCTGCCGCCATGAGCCCGATGAGGCCAACCGCCAGAACCCCCAGGATTATCAGGGGATAGTAATAGGGAGGCCTCCCCCGGACCACCCGCCGCAGGGCATACAGGACGGCGGTGCCTCCTATCAGAAAGAGATAGGCAATTGCCTGTGCAGGCGAGTAATTTGCCATTTCAAACCCGCTGCTGTTAAAGCCGATGAGAAAGAGCCCGATGATGGCCATACTACCGACGATCACGTTCAGGAGCAGCAGGCTCTCATCCTCACGCCCGGTAAAGGCGTCATGGCAGTACTGGACGAGGGTGTAGACGGCGACCAGCAGGCCGAAGAGGATCATCGTCGGCATGACGGCAAGGCCGAGGATGAAGGAGATGCCGGTGAGGGCGGCAAGAAGTGCAGGCATTTTGAAGGATTCCAAATCACCGAGGTGTACCGGGTGCTCCCGCATGTACCGGAGGGTGGCGATATAGCCCAGGCAGAAGAGGGTGGAAAAGAGGACTTCTGCGATGTGGTGGTCGGCAAAGCCGAAGAGCGACCGGTAAAAATACTGGCCCGCGACGATCGCGATGAAGAATGACGCAATAAGACCCCCTTTCCAGTTGGAGATGCGTTCGGCCGCGAGATAGGTGACCGGCACCATCGCTGCCGCCATGAGGGGCGGCACCCAGGACGCCACATACATCAGGTCATGTTGTGAGGCCGCCCCCGCTATGATGGCAAGAAGCGCCGATATCTGGGGGAAGAGCGGGCCCCAGTGGATCACGTTCCCGTTCGGGTACTCGGTCATCGGGTCAAACCAGGGGTAATGCGGGAACTGCTCGACGATGACCTCAATCTGCCTGAGGTTGTACCAGGGATCATTGCCCAGGAGATCGGCCCGCCCGTCGGAGAAGAGCCCCTCCATGGGTATCAGCCGCATCCACAGGGCAAGTGCCATGAAGATGAGGATGAGGCTGATTATGATGAATTTCTTATTATCCAGGATTTTCTGAAATTCCATTGTGCTTCAGATAATACTCGGAGCCTGAGAGAGTTAAATATTGTGAGAAGGGGGAGGAGAGCTGTTACGGGGTGCCGGAATATCCGGCACGGGCCTCACTGATACATCAGCGTGAATACGGGCACCAGTGATCGACGCCGAGAAACGAGGCACAGCCCGCCGTCGTCGGACCCACAAAGAGCAGGGGGACCTCGCCCCGGCATGCATCCGCCACACTGACGGACTCCTCACGGAAGAGGCCGTCACCCGCGACGAGAATGATATCCGCCTCTGCCGGGGTGTCGACATAGCTCACGCCGGCAAGGCCCGAGAGAGAAGGAGCCGCCCGGCCAATGACCGCGACCTTCCTGCCGGCAAGGTGCTCTTCCAGCTGTCCCATGCACCGGGCATGGTCGTCAGGCCGGCATGCACGCCCGCTGCGGCAGAGACAGAGGAACCGGCCGACGGCATTCATGATGCCGCAGGCGGCGGTCCGCTTCTCGGGGGTGTCCAGCTGGGCACCGAACAAAAAATTCACCCGGGTGGTCGCCTCGAGGGGATAATTCGTGACACAGTCGATAAACACCCCGCCATACTCAAAGACCAGGGGAACCCCGCGTTCATACCGGCACACATCCGCGTCGGGTGAGCGCCGGATGCGCACATTGCTGTCCTGGCATCCGCTCCCGCAGATGACCTCTTCCATCCTTCTTACTGCGTCAGTGACCAAATCCATGAA
>DSBQ01000004.1 GCA_011045995.1 Methanoculleus sp.
GTTAGGCGAAGATACTCCGGAGTAACGACCAAAAAATGCGAAAAGGAGTGCTGCTATGGGGATTCGAACCCCAGTCGCCGGCGTGAAAGGCCGGCATGATTGGCCCCTACACTATAGCAGCAAACGCACAGTTTGTGCCTAATTTTATAGGTGCGAATTTGTTATATACGTTTTGGATTGGTCCAAAAAAAGAAGGAATTCCGGCACCGCCCTCTCAGATGGGCGTCCCTTCGGTCTCGGTGCGGCGTTTGAATCCCTCGGCCAGCTGTTTGTAGATGGGGCCGGGTTTGCCGGTGCCGACGGTGCGCCCGTCGATGAGGACGACGGGGGCCACTTCCGCTGCCGAACCCGAGACGAGGAACTCGTCGGCGGTGTAGAGGTCGAAGTACCCGAGGTTTCGCTCCTCGACGGTGATGCCCATCTCCTCGGCGATCTCGAGAAGCACCATCCGGGTGATGCCACGCAGGTTGTTTAAGGTCGGAGGGGTGAGGATCGTGCCGTTTTTCACGATGTAGATGTTGTCGCCCGAGCCTTCGGCGACGTAGCCGTTGGTGTCGAAGAAGATGGCCTCGTCGCCGCCCTTGTAGTTCGCCTCGATCTTCGCGAGGATATTGTTGAGATAATTGAGGCTCTTCACATTGGGGGGAAGCGCTTCTGCTGCGTTTCTCCGCACGGAACAGGTGATCGCTTTCAGGCCCTTCTCGTAGAGATCCCCGTACATGGCGCCCCATCCGGTTGCAATCACGATGACGGTCGCCACCGGACATTTGTTGGGGTCGAGGCCGAGGTCGCCCACCCCGCGGGTGACCAGCGGGCGGATGTAGGCATCCTTCAGGTTGTTCTTTCTCAGGGTCTCGCAGATGACCTCTGCAAATTCTTCCTTTGAAAGAGGGATCTTCAGGTCAATCGTTCGTGCAGAATCATACATTCTGTCGATGTGCTCTTCCAGCCTGAAGACCCGGCCGTTGTATGCACGGATGCCTTCAAACACACCGTCCCCGTAGAGAAGACCGTGGTCAAAAACGGATACCTTCGCCTCGCTCTGATCCACGAATTCCCCGTTCAGGTAAATCAGCATACTACATGTATTCCGGCTAAGGTTTCAAATTGCTTCCGATCAGATGGGCCTTTTTGCCGCTCACCCGACCGGCCGCATGCCCGGTCAGGGCTGTTTCCGGCATTCCCGGACGAAGGCGGCAAACATGCCGGCGCTGGCGGAAGGGTGCAGGTGCGTGTAGCTTGCCTGGGTGCGGCGGAGAAGGGCGCCGTCGAGGTTGTCCTGTATGCCGATGCCGCGGGAGAGGCGGTAGGCGTACCGGGTATCCTTCGGCAGGCGAACGTCCGTGTGGTGGAATTCGTGCCCGGCAAACGTTGCCGCCCCGAGGGGGCTTTCTGCCGAGGACGTCCCGCGGACATAGCCGATGACCCGCCGGGCGGGCATGCGGGTGATGCCGTCGAAGACGCCCGCCATCTGGTAGGAGCGGTCGGAGGCCTCGTTGTTCCACTCCTTTCTGAGGGTGACGCTCCTTGTCAGGTAGATGAGCCCCCCGCATTCCGCATAGATGGGGACGTCTGCACGGGAGACCTCACGCACCGCCTCACGCATGGCGTCGTTTGCCTCGAGTTCTGCCGCAAAGAGTTCGGGGTATCCTCCGCCGAAGATGTACCCGTCCGCCGCCGGCAGGCGGTCGTGGATGGGGCTGAAGGGGATGACCTTCGCACCCCATGCCGGGAGCAGGTCGAAGAGGTCGTTGTAATAGAAGTTGAATGCCTCGTCGATGGCGACCCCGATGGCGAGGCCGGTCTCCTGCGCCGGGCGAAACATCGCCGGCTGCTCCTGCGGGGCGGGCGACGTCCCGGCGATATCGAGGAGGCGGTCCATGTCCACGTGCTCTCCTATGACCTCCGTTACCGTTTCGATCTTTTTCAGGAAGTCTTCTTTTCCCCTGCCTTCGAGGTAGGGGACGAGGCCCAGGTGGCGCATCGTCAGTTGCATCGCATCTGTCTGCGGGATGGCGCCGAGGACGGGGATGCCGCAGAAGTGCTCGATGGCACGCCGGGCCTTCTCCTCATGCGTCCTGCTGCGTACCTGGTTTAAGATGACGCCTTTGATCTTCACCTCCGGGTCGAACGCCATGAAGCCCTTCACGAGGGCTGCCGCCGAGCGGGTGATGGAGCGGGCGTCGACGGCGAGGATGACGTTGAGGCCGAGCTGTTTTGCGATGCTCGCGGTCGACCCGGTGTCCGCGATCGCATCCGACCCTTCATAGAGGCCGCGGACCCCCTCCACGATGGCGATGTCGGCACCCCGGCACCCGTTGTCATAGACGGTGCGGATAAGGGCCGGGTCCATCACAAAACTGTCAAGGTTCCGGCAGGGCCTGCCGGTGACCCCGGTCAGGTAGGACGGGTCGATGTAGTCCATCGCCACCTTGAAGGGCTGGACCTCATGGTCTCGTGCGAGAAGGGCGGAGATGGCAAGGGTGATGCTCGTCTTTCCGCTGCCGGAACGGTCGCCGGTGATGAGCAGGCTCTTCATCGCATGCTCCGGATGACGGCGCCGAATTCGCTCTCGATGATCTCGCAGACGCCGAGGGTCTTCGGGTGCAGGTCGACCTCCACGATCACATGCTCGTGCCCGAGGTCTTTTAAGGGCTCCACCTGCCGGGGGCCGTTGGTGACGGAGAATACCTCTATGCCTGCGGTATACTCGCCGGGGATCGCATGCGGAACGCCGGCGATGACCGCGAAGTCGGGGGCCTGATCCTGCAGGATCTTCCCGAAGGCCTCGCCGGTGGCGCCGTACTCGTCCAGTGCGCCGTGGAGTTCGGGGTCGATGCCGCCCTCCCGCAGTCCCGCGAGGATGCGTGCGGCGTCGCGGCGGACCTTGTCAAGGCCGGCGTCCCCGAGGTTTGCATAGTAGGTGATGTCCGCATCCGGCCAGGTCTCGTGGAGCGCGAGGAGGACGTCTGCGAACATGTAGGCGGTCTCCTTTTTGGCGTTGAGGATGGCGATGCCCTTTTTTCCTTCCCTGATGCAGTCGTTGAGGCGCCCGGCGACGACGTGCTTGAGGTCGCCCCGCGAGGGCTGGATATAGGACTTGCATGCCGCCCCTCTGAGCCGCTCCACTTCATTTGCGGCATCGAGCATCCGCCGCTGGCGTTCGAGTTCGTCAGGTGTTATCCACCCCGCCGCTGCTGCGGGGACGAGCGCCGCCATAACACCTTCTATATTCTCCCTGAACCCGGCGTGCACCTCGATGGCAATGGCCGGTGTCGTGATGCCGGAGTCGCGGATGGCGGCTTCCATGTCTTCTCCGATGATAAGGGATACGCAGGTGCCGACGACCGCCATCCGTGTCGGGTGGAACCGTTCTTCTGCTTCGATGAGCACTTTTACGAGGACGTCCTGGCCGCCGAGGATGATCTCGGTCTCGCCGAGCGAGGTGGTCAGCACCCGCAGGCCGTCTTCCTCCAGCAGGCGGGCGTGTTTGAAGGAACAGCCGGACGGTCCGTGGAGGATGGCACAATCGACGCCAAGGTCGCGTGCCGTGTAGAGCGCTGCAACAATAGAGCTCGGGCGGGGTTGAATATACTGCATATCATTTATCTCCATGTTTTTACCGCAAGCACGATGGCATGATCCCCGGCGACCGACCGGGCGAGCGCCGCCCCCTCGCCGAGGGTGGCAACGATGGCGAGCGGCGTGACCGGGAGGTCATGGAATGTGCAGGAACGGTACTGGTCCCCGACGATGATGACCGCTGCCGGTGCGGTAGTTTCTATCACTTCTGCTATATCAGCAAATGGAAATCCTTCACAGACCGTGGAGGATTCGGCGCCCACGACGAGGGTGAGGGGGCGGCCGGGTGCCCGGCGCCGTGCGAGGGCCGCCGCATCGCAGGTGGTGGCGAGGCAGGCGCCGCTGTTCGCGTTGTCGACGATGATCCTGCCCTCCTCTTCGGTCACCTGCATCCGCGCTTCCAGCGCCGGAAAGGTGGCGAGGGCCGCCGGGTCTTCGCCGAGGAGGCAGAGGGCCGCGGCGGCGGTCATGAGGGGGATGCGGTACCCGGTGATGGAGAAGAGCGGGTGGTCGAATGAGCCGGTGACGGCGCCGTATGCGTAGGTGCAGCGGGTGCCGTCGAGGGAGACGATCTCCCCGGTTGCAACGGCCCCCGGCACCGCCGCCTCCGCTCCCATGCCGGGAGCGAGCAGCACCCTGCGGCAGCGGGCGAGCATGCGTTTCTTCTCGGCGAGGGCGGACTTTTTCCCGCCGGCGATGCGGTAGTCGAGGTCTGATGTCAGGATGCCGAGGCCGCCCGCCCCGGCAACGCCGATGGACTCTTCTGCAATCAGCCAGCCGCCGATGGCCGCCGCCTCTTCGGCGGCGCCGATGAGCGACGCGGGGGTGATGCTCTTTTTTCCGAGCAGCTCCTTTCCGGGGAAGCGGTACGTGCCGGTGGAGGTGTGCAGGATGCCCGGCCCCCGCATCCCGTGGGCAAGCGCGTGGGCGGTCGTCGTCTTGCCGCGGGCGCCGGTGATCTCGATGCACTGCTTCAGGTGCAGGGGGGCAAGAACGGTTGCGACGATCTCGTGATGGGTGGTATACGCCGTGCCCTCCATCTGCATCAGGGGGTGGTCCGGGTCGAGGTGCACGGGGGCTGCGACAAGGTCATACCGCCCTGAAAGGGCCTCCTCCGGGGAGATGCCCTCCCTGCCGCGGTAGACGTCGACACCGTCGACCGTATGGCCAAGGAAAGAAAGGTGGCGGGCTATCTCCTTCCCGCCGTGAATGGTGTCCAGCACCAGGATATTCATAGGAAGGTCAGGCGTGCTCTTCGAGAACCCGGTAGGCATTTCTGATCATCAGGTCGGCGAGGAGCGGGTCCGGACCGATGGGCTGGGCGTAGAGGAGGGGAACGGCGGTGCCGTCGGCGAGCGTGAACTCTCCCTTGTAGCTTCCCTGGGGGAGGCCGAGGATGCCGGGGATGTCCACGAGGATATGGATGCCTTTTGCAAGGAAGAGCGGGACGACGATGAGCTTCTCGATCTTCTCGTTGCGGAATTCTTCCAGGACTTCCTGTACGGTGGGTTCGTTGATGCTCATGAATCCGGATCTGACCAGAAATCCGTCTTCTTTTTCTGCGACCATTGCTGCGGTCTTCTCGATGAGTTCCTTGTTGTGCGGCTTCTGGCTGCCATGTCCTACAAGTAAGAATCCTGTCTTTGCCATAGGATACAATGTACTACGATACGGTATAAAATAATTAACGATGTTTTTTTGTGGTTCCGTCCGAAATGGTACCTGATGAGTGATTTTGAGCGGGATATCGTCCATTGCCTCAACGCGTTCTTTGAGGACGCGGGCGTCGGTGGGTTTGCCTACCGGCTCAAGCAGGCCCGCTTCAATACCCAGTACGTGGATGTGATCGTCGATTCGCTCGACCCCCGGTACTACCTTGCCATCGAATGCAAGTCCCTGAAGGGGAACAAGATCTATTTTTCCCAGCATTTCCACAAGGACAAAAACGGGCTCCACCAGGTGGATTCGATCACGGAGTTTCTGGCCCGGACGGGGCGGCGGGGCTATCTTGCGGTGGAGTTTAGGGGCGGTTCGGGACGGCCCAACGAGGCGTTCCTGCTGCCATGGCAGGCGATCACCGCCGGGTTTGCGTCGTGCCCCGGCATCGGCAAGGAGCAGTTCGAGGAAGGAATCCGGCTCGTCCGGTCAAAGAGCGGCTACACCCTTCCGGAGTTGTGAGAAAAGACCTTTGGTCTTGAAGGAAAACATATGAAGCACATATGATGGACCCCTATGATCGTTATGAACTGATGGTCAATGGAGCAGTAATGAAGAACCCTCTGGTTCTCTCCTCCATGGCCGGCATCGTTGATGCGGCGTACGTGAATGCCAGAAAGGATCTGGTCGGCATGGCCTGCATCGGGGGATTTTCCATCGACCAACGGACAATGGAGGCGAGCAGGGAGCTTGCCGCCGCGGGGCGAAAAGAGTTTTTGTATGACGATCCCGTGGCGGCGATCGCCGCCCAGGTGGCACAGATGGCGGAAATCGGGGTCATCTGCGCCCTGAACCTGCGCGGGTCGTCGCCCGCGTCGTTTCGTGCCGTTGCAGAGGCGATCGGGCCGTCTGTGGTGTATGAGATCGATGCCCACTGCCGGCAGGCGCCGCTCGTTTCGGCGGGGTGCGGGGAATACCTCCTGAAGCATCAGGACGCGCTCTTTGCGACGATCCGTGCGCTCAAGGAGGCGGGGGTGTGCGTCTCGGTGAAGATCCGGGCGGGCGTCGCGGAGGACGACCGTGCGCTGGTGAAGGGGATCACTGCCGCAGGGGCGGACATTTTGCACGTCGATCTGATGGACTTCGGGCACGCGAAACTCCGGCAGCTGCGTAACAGCTGCCCGCTGCTGATCATCGCGAACAACTCGATTACGACCTTCTCCGCGGCAAAGGACATGCTCGCCCACGGGGCGGACATGCTCTCGCTCGCCCGGCAGGCGACGCCGGAGACCCTCCGGGGGCTGGACAAAGACCTCGCCCGGTACGCGGATGAGACGGGCTGGTACAATGCGCCGAAACAGCTCTGCCGCGGGGGCGACATCCGGGCGCTCACCTTCTGCTGCATGCCGGTGAAGCAGTGCCCGCTCATCCCGACGCTCGAGCACCTCGATATCCCGAGAAACGAGTTCATGACCCTCAAGCTCGACCTGGTGAAGAACACCCCCCTTGCAGGGGGCGAGAACACCTGTTTCGGGAGCCTTGCGTGGTGCTGCAAGAGTTCGACGCCCTGCATGTTCAGGAACATGGCGCTCAAGGAGCAGGGGCTCTCCCTGCACGACTACATGCGCTACAAGCGCCGCCTCTCCGAGAAGCTGATGCAGCGGGTGTTCGATGCCGATGCCTTCTATGCGCCCGAGTGAACGGGCGCAGCTCGCGATGGCGCTCGAGGTCTGCGCCGGGCCGAAGCCGGGGAACGTCGACCGCTGCCACGACTACGAGGACACCCGGCTGGAGCACTTCATCGCGTCGGCCATTTTTGTAAAGCCCGCCCTCGAGCGTGCGGAAGCGGGCGATGGCGGCGTCGGGGAGCTGATCCGTGACGCGGTGCGGCTTGCGAGCGTGCATGCGGGCGGCAACACCCACTTCGGCGCCTACATCCTGCTCTTCCCCCTTCTGTTGGGCGGCGACATCCCCGGAGCGATGCGGGTGATCCGGGCGACGACCGTCGATGACGCGGTCTTCTTCTACGAGGCGTTCGGCCTGACACAGGTACGGGCCCACCCGACGGACGACCTCGACGTGAACGACCCGGCGTCGGTGGCGCGAATCCGGGAGGAGGGGATGACGCTTGCAGACATCATCGCCTACTCGGCGCCCCGCGACCTCGTCTGCCGCGAATGGACGGAGGGCTACCCCCGGACGAGACGGGCGGCGGATATGCTCCTGTCCGCTCCGTCCGCAAAGGCCGCCATCCCCGCCGCCTTCATCGGGCTCCTCGCCGCGGAGCCCGACACCTTCATCGCCAAAAAACTCGGCGACGCGGTGGCGCAGGAGACGACCGCAAAAGCGAGAGCCGTCCGGGACGGCACGTTTGGCATCGATGCCTTCGACGCATGGTGCCACGAACAGGGCGCGAACCCCGGTTCGACCGCGGATATTATCATTGCCGCCATCTATGTTGCATTAGGCGAGGGATGGAATTGGGAATCCTGACAGAAGGCATCAACGAGGTCATCGCGACGACGGCGGGAGCATGCAGGAAGGACGAGAGCAGGGGCGAGAGCGAGAGCACAACCACTACCAATACAGGGAACGATGCCCTCCCCCTCCGCCCCAACGCCGCCCCGATGGGCATCTTCTGCCGCAAAGGCAGGATACGCATGCGGGTCTACCGCGGCACCCACACGGAGGAGAACATGCGAAGAAACGGGTGGGTCGTCGCGAACGTGACACACGACCCGGTGGTCTTCGTGGAGACGGCGTTCGGGGATATCGGTGCCGACCGGTTCACGGAAATTACGCATGAAGGAACGACCTTCTGGCGCCTGAAGGACTGCGAGGCGTGGGCGGCATTTCGCTGTACCGTGCTGCATGTGAGCGAAGACCTCTCGGTCTTCGAGCTCCACCCCGTCGCCGAAGAAATAATTTCCTGTGAGGTGCACCCGCACAACCGGGGGTTTTCGTCGGTGATCGATGCGACGATCCTCGGAACAAGATATGTGATGTTCAACGATCCGGCGATGCTGGAGAAGATCCGGTATCACCGGGACATTGCGCTGAAGTGCGGATCGGAGCGGGAAAGGATTGCGATAAAAAAGCTGGATGAAGTTATTGGAATTTCTGTTGATTAGATAACTTCATCGAAGATGACCTGGCTGTTCCCGTTGTCGAAGGTTGCAACGACGACAACCCGGTCAAGGTTCCTTGTTGCCCCGTTGAACAGCACCTGGTCTCCCAGCTGTGGATTGGGTAGTTCTCCTGATGCATTGTACACGCCGCCATTGTACGAGGAGGCATTGATCAGGGTCACCTGGTTGGCTGATGAACTGCCCATGTAGGTGACCTGTATCTGGTCGCCGACCTGCTTTGCGGAGACCGCTACCATGTTCGCATTGTCCACGTCCTGCGGCATACCGAAGACCTGTACGGCGATGATCGCCGCAAGGATCATCGTAACTGCCACCATGAGGATGACCCCGATGACCGGTGAGGTTGCTTCTTCATTGTCCTGTAATTTCATTTCACTCACATCCTGATGATCTGATTTATGTATCAGACCAAACTGATTATGGATTAGTATGCAATATTACTATATATGTATTTGCAATGCAATAACTTATGTTTATATATAATCGGTTTTCTGGAATGCCTATATTTGAAACTTATTTAGCTAATAAGAACCATTGGGCTCATTTTTAAATTTTCAACAATTATTTGATGGGCAATATTGAATGCAGCAATTCCCTTCAATTTTGATAGTCATTCTATAAAGGGAATCGAAACGAAAAAAAAGGGTTTTAGAGTATCAGACAGTATTGTCGTAGATCACCTGGCTGCTACCATCGCCGAAGGTTGCAATAACAACGATGCGTTCCTGACCTTCAACAGTTGCGCCACAGCTCATGGAGAGTGCGTCACCCACATCAGGTGAAACAATCCATGCTTTACTTGTGTCAGTACCAATACCCCTTACACCTGCAGCAGCCGCGGGCTGAATAGCGGTTATGTTTGCTGGCGAACCATCAGCCTCGTAAAGTGTAATATTCAATCCCTGAACGCTACCGTGATCTGGTCCGCCCTGATACGTAACTGTAATATCGCTTCCAACCTGCTTTGCCGTAACCGCGACCGTCTTCGTCGTCTGGACGTCTCCGGCCATGCCGAAGACAAACACTGCAATGACTGCAGCGAGAATGACCGTGATGGCCACCATGAGGATAACACCGATGACCGGTGATACTGCCTCTTCATCGTTCATGAACTTCATTTCATTCACCTCTTCACACAAATGCCTGCGCCCACTGTTAGGCGCACGCAGTAATGCATGTCAATACATTTGACGAATAGAAATATCCTTTCACAGTATATAAGCATATTCTTTGATTTTGGAACGGCATATGAATCGTTCGTTTGGGGCATATCCGGGGCGGTGATCGTTCGTCATTCCGGCATCCGGGAAATAATATTTCCTCTTTGCCGCGTAATCCCGTTCTGCTTTGTTTTGCATTGACGACGGCCGGAACAGCCGTATTCATGCAGAAATGCTAATATTTAAGTATTGGATCTGCATTCTGCCGCAGAACGGGAATGCATCAGGAAAGAATCAGCACCAGGAGCCCGTCGTCCGTTTCCACCGGAATGTCGGGAACAACGGCGCCGATAAACCCCTTCAGGTAGGCGGCGGCGATGGCGGGCGTGCAGTCGCGGAAGGTGAACATCGTCCCGCAGGAGGGGCTTACGATCAGGTACTGCCGGTCACCCTCGGTGCGGCGTTCGCATTCGATGTGGGTGATCAGAAACAGGCTCTCCAGAATGTCGGGCCCCCGCATGAAGTCCGGCATCCGCCCGATATAGCGGATGCTGTCCTCCGCACCGACCGCCTCCACCTCCGTGAGGATCGCCTCACGCACCTCCGGCGGCCCGCGGGCATAGAGACGTTCCATCACGTCGCAGCCGATGTCCCGCGGTTCCCAGTTCCGTGCGAGCTTCAGCAGGCTCCAGTCGCGGGAAAACTGTCCTTTCATCGTTCCCCTTCACCCGCGCAGGACGGCAAAGTTCATCACGCCGATGCCGATGATCGCAAGGATCCTCGCAACCACCTCGCCCCAGTAGAGCATCTCGGAAGAGACGTTCGCGACGACGGAGATGTCCGGGAGGACGATGCCGATGACGAGAATAAACATCCCGAGCGTGAAATAGAGCAGGCTCGGCTGCCGGATGAGTTTGTACGCATCATAGATGAAGATGATGAGCGCCCCCCCCAAAATGAGGGTGACGAGGGCCAGGATCTGCTGGATGAGGATAAACTGCGATTCAATCATACAGGCGCACGCTCCCGTTCTGTTCCTTGATCCGTTTGACGGTGATGAAGGGCTTGATCTCCTTTACCCCCTCGAACGAGGAGAGGGGGACGAGGATATCGTTCTTCATGTCCGTGATGGACGGAACCACCACCTTGGCGATGAAATCCGACGGCTCCAGCGTCTCGTAGACCTCGAGGCAGCATGCATGGGTCGCAAGAAACGCCGCCACCCGCTCCTTGTCATGCGGAGTGACGGTGATCGTCAGAAACGCAATCAGGCTCTCGGCAAAGTAGTCCGGGTTGATCGCGATCGTAAAGCCCTCGATCACGTTCGAGCGCTTCAGTTTCTCTATCCGTTTGAACACCGTCGACGGCGCGATATCAAGGATCTTCCCCAGTTCCGCCATCGAAATTCTGCCGTCCCGGGCAAGCTCCCGCAGGATGGCGCTGTCCGTTTCATCCACCGTCTCCACCGTAATGGGAGTATTTTTCCTGCACCTATTTAATAATAATCAATTATTTCCAATATCGCCGGCAAAGTGTTGATCATTTCCCGCCAGCCCGGATATCCCGGTAGGACGGGTTCACCGACCGCCGCCCCGACGAGGACGGGACCGCGTAGCGTATCGCTTCAGCGGTAAACACCTTCGCCTCCCGGCAGGCGTCCGCGAGCGGCGCCCCGCGGGCCAGGTGGGCGGCAAGCGCCGCCGAGAGGCAGCACCCCGACCCGTGCACCTCGTACGGGTAGCGCTTCCCCTCAAAAAACGTGAACTCGCCCCCCGAAAAGAGCAGGTCGACGGCCTTCTTCCCCGCCATGTCCCCGCCCTTCAGGAGCACCGCCCGTGCGCCGGTGTTCATGAGCTCCTCGGCGACCTCCTCCATCTTCCCCCGTGTCGTAATCGCCCCCCTCCCGGTCAGGCGGCACGCCTCCTCGATGTTCGGGGTGATGATGTCCGCCCGCGGCATCAGGAGCTCCACCAGCGCCTGCTCGCCCGCGGCGTCCAGCAGCGCCGCCCCAGAGGTGGCGACGATCACCGGGTCGACGACGAGCCGCACCCCGTCCGCCGGAAGGGCGTCGGCCACCGCCGCGACGCACTCCGCCGTCGCAAGCATCCCCGTCTTGCACGCCGTCACCGGAAAGTCCGCAAAGACCGCCTCCATCTGCGACCGGATCATCCCGGTCGGCACGGGAAGGCTCTGGCGCACCTCCGCCGTGTTCTGGGCCGTTATTGCAGTAAGAACACTGCATCCCCACACCCCGAGTGCGGCAAAGGCCTTGATGTCCGCCTGAACGCCGGCCCCGCCGCCGGAGTCCGAGCCGGCGATCGTGCATGCGCAGGGATAGTCTGCATTCTTCATAATGGAAGTATGGGCGCCCGGAGGTGAAGGGATTTTCTGCTTCTTTTATAGTACCGGGGGGGCAACATATGGGCATGGATATTGAGGAGATGACCCGCCGCTGCCTCGCGGGCGGGACTTCCGATGAGGAGTGCGCCCGGCGGCTGCAGTCACACATATGCTCCAAAAAACCCCGTGTCTCGCCGGACTACGCGCTGGAGCTTGCCCGTGCGGTCATGACCGAGGTTGCAAACACCACCGGCCTTGCAGGCGACCTCCTTACCTTCGAGCCCTCCGGCGTTACGATGGGGGAGTTCGGGGTCGGCTCCCGCGGCGCGGGCGACTTCTTTGCCCACCGCCAGTTCCCGAAGATCATCGGCACGACCGGCGCGTCGGTCGGCGTCGACGAGATGGACGACGCGGGCGCCGTCGAGGCGGACGGCACCTACATCATCACCACCGTCGACGGGATGCACTCCCGCCTCTCCGACTTCCCCTTCCTCGCCGGGTTCCACGTCACCCGCGCCACGCTCCGCGACGTCTACGTGATGGGGGCCCGCCCGGTCGCGCTCCTTTCCGACATCCACGTCGCCGACGACGGCGATGTCGCAAAGATCTTCGAGTATACCGCGGGCGTCGCCGCCGTCAGCGAGGCGATGGGCGTCCCGCTCGTCACCGGCTCGACGCTGCGCATCGGCGGCGACATGGTGCTCGGCAGCCGCATGACCGGCTGTGTCGGCGCCGTCGGCGTCGCCGAGCACCTCACCGCCCGCAGATCGACCGTTCCCGGCGACGTCCTCCTGATGACCGAAGGGGCGGGCGGCGGCACCATTGCAACGGCCGCCCTCTACTCCGGCTTTCCCGGCGTCGTCGGGGAGACGATCAACCTCCACTTCCTCCGGGCAAGCGAGGCGCTCCTTGATGCCGATATCCTCACGGAGATCCACTCCATGACGGACGTGACGAACGGCGGCCTGCGAGGCGACGTCTACGAGATGGCAGAGACCGCAGGCTGCCGCATCGTCGTGGATGAGGCGCCGCTCCGCTCGCTCATCAACCCCGCCGTCCGGGAGATGCTCGACGCCCTCAACATCGACCACCTCGGCGTCTCGCTCGATGCGCTCCTCGTCGTCGCCCCCCCGGAGGCGGCAAAGGAGATCATCCGCGTCGTCGCCTCCGCGGGCGTCCTCATGAAGGAGATCGGCTACGTGACCGAAGGGCCGTCGGATTCAAAACTCCTCATAGAAGGCGAGCTCCACGACTTTCTGCCCCGGTTCAGGGAATCCGCCTACACCCCGGTAAAAAAAGTGGTCGACACCCATCAGCGCGACTTCGACGAGATGAAGGACGCCGTCGAAGGTGCCGCCGAACGGGCCCGCCAAAAGAAGGAGCGGGTCATGCAGGAGTACCTCACCCGCTAGGCGAGGCGGGGGTACTCGGCAATAATTTTCGCAAAAAGCGCGTTGAGCTGCACGAACTCGTTGTTCGCATCTCCCATTTTTTCATCGGCATCGGCGATGGCAAGCGTAATCTCCGGGTGGTTGAACTCGCGCCTGCGCACCACCCGCAGTTCGCCCAGAACCTCTTTGCCCGAAAGGCCGTATTCCAGCACCAGCACCTCGCCTATCGCCTTCGCCCCCTCGAAGTCGCCGCTTCGCAGCGCGGCAAAGAGCGAACGTGCGATATTTCTCGTCTCCGACTCGGAGAAGTCCTCTATAGTGCCCGTGACCGATGCATCCATCGCCATCTGGAGGTACATCACCGCTTGCCGCAGGTCCCCCCGCACCGAGGCCGCGATCAGTTCGATCTCCGACGCGTCCACGGGGAGCGAGCCGTCGGCCTCGGCACGGCTGACCCGGGCCAGGTGGTCCATGATGACCTCCTCCGGCAGGGGGCCGAAGAAGAGCAGCAGCGTCCGTGAACTGATCGCCGGGATGATCGCGCTCTGGGTGCGGGCGATAAAGATGAACCGGCAGGTATCGGAGTAGCGCTCCATGATCCGGCGCAGCGCCTGCTGCGCCTCGAAGGTGAGCGCCTCCGCCTCATCGAAGACGATCAGTTTGAACGGCGCGTTCAGGGGCTGGATGGACGCGTACCACCGGACGATCCGCTTGAAGTTGTTGATGACGCTCAGCTCCTTTTTGTACAGCTGCGAAAACTTCTCCTCCTCCTCGAGGTACGCCCTCCCGCTCCGGAAGAGCGCTCCCGTGGCGATGACGGAGAGGTTCTCCCGCCAGAAATCCCCGTACAGCGTCCGGGCGAGGCACTCGACGGCGGCGCTCTTTCCCGTCCCGTGCGGCCCGGTGATCAGCAGGTGGGGGACCGTCGCCTTCTCCCCGAACCCCTGCAGGTGCGCGATCACCTTCTCCTGCCCGAGAATATCATCAAATGTCTTCGGCCGGTACTTTTCAATCCACAGCATGGGTCAGGGTCTCCTGCATCGCCGCCACCGCCTCCGCAAGGAGGCGGGCGTTGTCATGGCGCCGGACGAGCTGTGCCGCCTCGTCGGCGCCCAGTTCTTCGCACGACCGGGTGATCACCGGGAGCGCCCGGGTCAGTTCGTCCACGACCGTCACCGTGGCCGCGCGTGCGGTCCGCGAGAGGGGATTGAGGTCGATGGTAACGACCGTCTTTCCCATCGAAACGAGAGCGCTGCACCGGTCGCCGTCCTCCAGCGGCACGAGCACGACGTCCGCCGCATAGATGCCCTCCCGCAGGCAGAGCGCCCGGTCATGCGCAAGCGGGAGCAGCCGTTCGGCCGCCCCCTGCAGGACGACCACCCCGTGCGCCTCAAGATGCCGGGTGATCGCCTGCATCCGCTTCTCGGTCCGGTGAAAGAGGTTCACCTCGACGAGCGCACCGGAGGCGCGGGCAAGGGCGCCGATCTCGCCGGCGGCAAGGGCGGCGGTGTTCCCGTTCACCGATATGACCGGCCGGGCGGCCCGGATGAGAAACGCCGCCGCCGTCCGTTCCGCACATGCCGCGCTCTTTGTCGTCCGTTCGCCGAGCAGGTAGTCGAACGCCTCGCCGCGCCCGTGGGCACTGGCGCCCTCGATGACGACGATGCCGCTCTTCACCGCGTCTGCTATCTTTTCCCGTGCAACGAGCGAGGCGTACCGCGGGTGATCCTCAGGTATCATTCATTCCATACTCCTTTCAGGCAAAATCCGGTATCGGCAATTCCCATAGCATGTACGATGCCGAATTCCGATAAAATCTCCTCCGCACCGCTGCCCGAGGCAAAGACCCCGTTGCCGAGCATCGTCATGCTGGCGAAAACGCCCGCCCCGTCGCATGCAGCGAGCACCGCGTCGACCGCCGGGGTCACCAGCCCCGTGGCGCAGGCAAAGGCCCGGGCGCGGGTGAAGAACCGGGGCAGGTCTTCCGGGCACCCCGGCAAAAACGCCCGTTCGACCCGCTCCATCACATCCGCCCGTGCGAGCACATCCGCCGTATTCAGCGGCCCGAAGTGGACCGTGAAGATCCTCTCCGTAATGCCCGTGATGCGGACGATATCCCCGGCAGGGCCGGGGGTGCGACGGCAGACGAGGCCCCCGCCCGCGCAGGCGGCCACGTCCCCCAGGCCGGAGGCGTGCACGATCTCACACTCGTGGGCGAGGGCGACGATCGCCTCCCGTCCCATCCCGAGCGAGAAGAGGGCGTCGGCGGCGGTGATGGACGAGAGCAGCGCCGCCGCCGAGAGGCCGAACCCCGACCCCGCGGGCAGGTGCGAGGTGGTGGTGACCTCCGCCGCCACCCCCATCCGTGCAAGCGCATACTCGACGGGCGGCGACCCGCGCCGGGTGACGAGGCCGCCCTCTGCTCCGCTCCGGTGTTCATGGACGACGACCGACGTGCGCCGGGCTTCCCGCACATGGGCGGTGACGCCGCTGTCGATGACGATGCCGGTTCCGATGCTCCCGGTATCCCTATAGGACGGCCCTTCGACCCGCCGGAACGTCCCGGAGATGTGCCCCGGAGAAAAAGCTACAGCAGAGCGTCCCATATCCCTGCTGCAATGGTATCCTTGGTCCCTTCAATCTCGCGCCGTTCATCCCTGCCGATGAGCAGATACCTCCCGGACGGCGCCCCGAGGGTATCCGGGGTGTTGGCGGCCACCATATCGGCGCCCTGATCGAGAAGATCGCGGGCGGCCGTCTCAGCGTCCCACCCCAGCTTGAAGGCGACGACGCATCCCGGCCGGTACGCCGCCTCGAGCACCTCACGGAGGATCTTCGGCTGGGGGACCAGTTCGAGGATGACCTCCTCCCCCGAGCGGATCTTCCCCTCATGCCGGCGCGGGACGAAGTCCGAGATGGCCGCCGCACTGATGTAATAGTCGATCTGGCCGTCCCGGCAGATGCGGTGCACCGCTTCGCGCATCTCCGCGGCCGTCTCCGCATGCACATTGCGGACGCAGGGGACGCGCCCGCTGTGGACGACCGACACGTCCGCCCCGAGGCGGTAGGCCTGCAGGGAAAGCTCCTCTCCCATGCGGCCGCTCGACCGGGTCGTCAGCACCCGCACGTCGTCGACCTCCTCCCGGCAGGGGCCGGAGGTGACGAGCACCCGCCTGCCCTCCAGCGGCCGGCCCGATACCGCCCGCTCCGCTTCGATGACGATCTCGCCGATATCCGCGATCTTCGCCTTCCCCTCCTCGATCCTCGGTTCGACGATGGTGATGCCCCATTCTTTGAGGAGGGCAAGGCACCGCACGACGCCCGGATGGCGGTACATGCTCTCGTGCATCGCGGGCACGATGACGACCGGCATCCCGCTCCCGAGGGCGGTGGTGGCAAAGGTGGTGACCGGCGTATCGTCGATGCCGTGGGCGATCTTGCAGAGCGTGTTCGCGGTCGCCGGGGCGATCAGCAGGAGATCGGCAGAGCCCCCGTCGCCGCAATAGGTCACGTGCTCCACGAGCCCGGTGCACCGGGTGATGGTCTCGGCGCCGGTCGCGTAGGTGATCGCATCCGGGTGCACGATGCCGCAGGCCGCCGCGGTCATCACCGCCCGCACCCGCGCCCCCCTGCGCCGCAGCGCATGGGCAAGCCGCACGTCCTCGACCGCCGCCACGCTCCCGGTGATGCCGAGAATGATCTCTTTTCCCTCAAGTATCGACGACGTCCGTCTCATCGGATCACCACATCATGCACCATATGCCACCGTCCCGGTGCATATTTTTTCACGTTTCTCACAGATATCTCTGCCTCCATGCCGCATTCCCTGCAGGCGGTGCCGATGACGCTCCTGATGCCGCCGATGCTGTGCACGTGCAGCACGCTTCCCCGGCGCACATGCGACAGGGCGTCCGGCAAAAAGTCCTGCGCAGCAAAATGCCCCATGATCACCCGGTCGTACACGCCCGCAAGGAGGTCGCGGCAGTCCCCGCATTCAGGAGTGACCCGTGCCGAAAGGCCGTTCTCCCGCACATTCTCTTGGAGGTAGGCAAAGGACGCCGGGTTGATCTCCATCGCGTGCACCGCCGCACCCCCCCGGGCCGCCGGAAGGGTGAAGTAGCCGATCCCCGCGAACATATCGGCGCACCGCTCCGCCCTGCCGGACTTTTTGACGGACGATCCCACGCACGCCTCGATGCGCATCTTCTCCTCACGGTTGCCCATCGCAAACATCACCCGCGACGGGTCGAGCCTATACGACAGCCCCGCCTCGTGGTGGGTGACGTCATGGGACGCCCCGAAGAGGGGGACCGTCGCCGGGGTCCGCATCACCCCGTCGTACCCGGCGATATGCAGGATCGCCGAGGGCCGGGCCCACGCATGGATCGCCTCCGTCTCCTCCGGTGTCGGCACCCGCCCGTGGGTAAGCGCGATATCCCCGACCATCTGGTAACCCCGCCCGGCGTACCGCCGCCGCTCGTCGATCTCCCGGTCGCAGGGATACCCCTCCGCCACCGGGACGAATGCTGTCTCATCCCTGATGTACGGGCGGCGGTTCGTGTCCACCCACGGTTCGTCCATGACCGCAGAAAGGCGCTCCAGCGGGACGGCACGGACTCTCATCGCGGCTACCCGACCGGAACGATGCGGTCGTTCTCGCGGTCGCGAAGGATCCGAAACGCCGACCCCTCGGCGAGGTTCAGCCATGCAAGGGCGGGAATCGTGATCGGCATGAAGGTGTCCGGGTCCAGAATGCCCGCCATATCGCCGTCGATGAAGGACACGGTGACATATTGTGCATCCCTCACGTTCGCCACGATCCGGTAGGCGTCGTCCTCCCGGATCACGTTCATGATCCCTTCCTGCAGGTCGAAGACCTTCAGCGTCCCCGACTCCACCGACCGCACCTCATAGTACCGGTTCTTCACCTCGATCACATCGCCGCGTCGGTACCGGGGGAGCCGCACGAGATAGGTGATGCGGTAGAGTTTCTTCCCGTCCCGCTCGCCGAAGAGTTTCGGGTGCCGGGTCGTCCTGCCCCCGAGCTCGGCGGTAACCTGTTTTGTGATCAGATCCCCGATATGGTGGCTCGAGATGACGATATCCACGCCGTCCCTCGTATCATCGATGCGGCTGACAAAGGAGAGGCGGTCGCCCGCCTCCAGCAGGCTCTCCTCGATATTCGTGGCGATCGCCTCCACCCGCACCCGTTCGTGGAGGTCGGGCGTCCGGTCCGTCGCCCGCACCTGTATGACGCCCTCGTAGTAGTTCCCGGACAACCGGTTGCAGCGGTCGCACTGCTCCTTCTTCCACGCGATGAGGACATCGACGCGTGCCGTCTTCGGCACCCCGTAGAGCGTCCCTTCCGCATGGATGATGCACTTCGTCCTGTTCGGGCTCGGTTCGTGGCTCTCCACCGTCAGGTGCAGGTCCTGCACATCATTGTGCACGTGAAGAGCGCCCAAAGCGAGCTCCTCTGCGAGCACCTGCCGCTCCTTGGTGGTATCCGACCAGGTATTCCCCTGTTTGACGGATTCGCAGGTCGGGCAGTAGGCACAGACCACCCGCGGCTCGGCAACGATCCACTCGATGCTCTCTGCCAGGCATTTGTTGCAGATGCCTTCGTTCTCTGTTGGTCCGCCGCATTTCGGGCAGAAATTCTCCTGAATATTCATGGTTTGCATCAGGCCTGGTATATCTGGGCGTGCGGCACTCCGTCGATGAGTATATAGGCTCCTTCGGCAAGCACGCCGCACTCTATCGCTACACTCACAGCCTGTTTCCCAATAAGGTTAATGTTTCCCGCACTCTTCAGTGCCTTGACGACCTCGTCGCGGCCGGCCTCCCCGGTGCCGTAGAACGTCTCGCTCACGCAGATCTCCATCTCCCCGTGGCGTAATGTCCTGTTCAGAAGGTCCCTGTCACAGACGGCAACGATCCCGCCGGTCCCCGGTATGCGGTGTATTTTCAGGTACATTGCATGTACCCATCGGCGAGGATGCGTAAAAAAACAAAGGGTGGCGTCCTCTCCCCGTCAGGAGAGCACGACATCGATGCCATAGACCTGTGACGGCGTCTCTGCATGGATGCGCCATGCCGCCTCTTCATCCATCGCACCGCTCTCCCACAGCCGCCGGGTGAACCGGGGGACGGACTTCGGCCCGATGACCGCACCCGGACGGGAGTTGTCATCCATGTAGTCGCTCTCCATCATGAACCGCCGCCCCGCCTGCGCGAGCGCCGGGATCGCCTCGTGTCTGGCGACGAGCGACGGGGTGAGCGGGGTCTCCGGAACGGCAAAATGCTTGACCACCCGTTCCACCGCCATCCCCGCCTCCGCCGCCATCACGGCGACATCCGTGCAGGGCCCGCTCTCCGAATGGATCTGGAGGGCGCATCCGGTATCCGCCGAAAGCTCCAGCGCATGCCGGAGAATGCGGTTCGAGGCGTCCCACACCTCCTCCTCCACCGGGTAGTGCGGCCGCCCGCTCTTTATCGCAACCGCACGCCCGTCGGCGACGTACGCCGCCGCCGCCGTAAGGCCGTCCTTCATCAGCGCCTCCGCCTCGGCGAGGGGCATGCGCCGGGTAAGAACCCCAATCTCAGCGGGGTGGACGCCCAGCACCGGAAACGCGGTCACCCCGCTTGCGCGGATCATATCCGCCACCCGGAGGGTGATCTCAAAGACCTCCCGGAAGTCGTCCCCCCGCACCGGGTGGATGCCCAGCGACCACGACGGTTTGGTCACCAGCATCATATGGGTGCCCCCGGCACGCCGGAAGTCCTTCACCGCCTCTGCGCCGCGGCCGTTCATCGGGTCGATATGGATATGGTCGTCGGTGACCGGGAAAGAAAACGCCTGCATGTCAGTCGAGGATCTTCATCAGGGGATACTGCCCGTCGAACGCCAGTGCAGCCCGGCAGGTCTCCCCGCCGACGTCGGTGGTGATGACGACATCAAACATCTTTCCCGCAAGTTCGCTGTACCCGAAGGGGTTGAGTTCCATCATCCCCGTATCGATGCGGACCGTGATACCGGTCACATACGGCTGGAGCCCGACGGCCTTCTCGATGGCCGTCTCCACCGAGGGCGCCGTCGCGGGGGAGATGGGCGTGCCGACCCACTGGTGGTACAGGGCGCCGAGCTTTATCCCGGCCTCAAACGCGGCCCGGACCTTATCAGGATTCATGCGTGATTATTTGGGAGGTAAAAAAGAAGAATGCAGCGGTGCGCCCCGCCCCTGCCGCATCGTGCGCCGTTTAGGAGAGGAGCTTGAGGATCCCGTGCCGCGGCTGCATCAGCTGCCCGTCCCGGTTCATCTCATCGATCCGCTTGAGGACGTCATCGCGGTTGTGCCCGTTCTTCACGAGCTCGGCCACCACGTCGTTCATCTGCGCCCGCCCGTTCTGGTCCGCCAGTTCGCGCACGACCTCTTTGATCTCGCGTATCAGGTCGCGGCTGTGCTTGGAGTAGCTGGTGACCAGACGGTCGATGTCGTAGCTCCCGCTCTCCGGGTCGTAGGCCACCTTCTTCAGGCAGTTGTCGATGATGGTGATGACCCGCTGCGCATCACTCAGGTCGACCGAATCGGAGAGGCGCACGCGGGCGCTTGCCTCGGCGAGCCGCACCAGCGCCTCGAGCTGGCGCGCCGTGACCGGCACCGGTTTGTTCTCGTCGGCGAGGTTTCGCAGGTTGAGGTAGTAATCGGTGAGCGCGTCGCGCGCGTCATCGCTCATGATCGGATAGCAGTTCCTCTTGGCATACGCGATATACTTCCTGAAGAGCAGGGCGTCGATCTCCGGGGTCACCGGTTCGAGCTGCCGCCGGATGTATTCCTCATCCACTCCCTCGATCGGGGTCTTTTTGGTATGCTCGATCAGCTCCCCGACGCTGTGCGACTTGAGGATATGGGTGCTGATCGCCCGGTCGATCTTGGCGTCCGGCTTGTCCTCCATGATGAAGATCAGGTCAAAGCGCGACAGCAGGGACGGCGGCATGTTGATCTGCTCGGCTATCGGCGCATACTCGTCGAACCGGCCCATCTTCGGGTTCGCCGCACCGATAAGGGCACACCGCGACCGGAGCGTCGCCGTGATCCCCGCCTTTGCAATGGATATGGACTGCTGCTCCATCGCCTCGTGCAGGGCGCTGCGGTCTTCCTTTGCCATCTTGTCCATCTCATCCACCGCGGCGATGCCCATGTCCGCAAGGACCAGCGCACCGGCCTCGAGGGTCCATCTCCCGTCGCCGAACTCGTCCTTGACGGCCGTTGCGGTAAGCCCCGCGGAACTGGAGGACTTCCCGCTCGTATAGATCCCACGGGGCGCGATCTGGATGATATACCTGAGCATCTGCGACTTGGCGATACCGGGGTCTCCCACGAGGAGCATGTGGATATCGCCCCGGAGACGGCTACCGTCAGGCATCTCCTTTGCGATGCCCCCGAAGAGGATGAGCGATATCGCCTCCTTGACCTGCGTCAGCCCGTATATTGACGGCGCGATGGACCGCGACACCTTGTCATACAGTTCGGGGTCCTTCGAGAGCTCGACAATCGCCAGCTCGTCCGCCTCGGAGATGTTCACCTCCTCGAACTCCTTTTCGGATATCTCGATGGAGTTTGCCTCCAGGTACACATCGAAGAGGGTGCTCTTCTGGCCGTAGGAGATGCGCTGGACCGAACGCAGGATGCCGTTGATGATGATGCGGTCACCCGGCGACACCCTGCCCGTCAGGTCGTCGATCACGTCGACATCGAGGGTCTGCGGCTGCTCACCGCCCCGCAGCCCTTCGGGCGACTCCTGTATCCGGACCTTCTGGGCATCCACGAACCTCGAGAGCTGCGCGACGAGATCCATCTTCGTCTGGCGCTCGCACTGGGTGCACGGCCGGTACGGCTCCTGAAAACGGGAATACTCCTGCAGGTAGGGCGGCGTGAGGGTGCCGCACTGGAGGCACCGGAAGACCGCGCTCGTCAGGCGGGGGCGGACCTCGGTGGTCTTTCGCAAAATCCCCTCGACCGAGACGAAGGTATTGATGTGATGGGACCGGATATCCCGCACCGCGAGTTTTTTAGGGAGGTTTTTGAACCGGACATTGATGGCCGCAACCTTCTCCTCCTCGTCCTTCGTGAAGATCAGGTTGTTGTCCTTCAGCGCGTCTTTGACATCCCCGATGACCTTGCCGGGGAACTGGAGCAGTTCGTCGGCCATCTCGAGGCCCGTCTTTCCCCATTTCTCGAGGACGCGGTAATCGATCTCCAGCGAACGCAGGTGCGGGTACTCGCTCGCAATCTCGCCGAGCTCCCGCCGGTAATGCTTCTTTAAAAATGCGTTCCAGTCGGATGCACGGTCGGTGACGGACACCTCTTCCGGTTCGACGTCCACCTACTTCTCACCCGCCCGGTCCCGGAAACGCAGTGCCGTAAGCACGATGTTTGCAATCAGCGCTTCCACCTGTATCTCCGCCGCCGCCCCCTCACTCAGCCGAAAATCGGTCTCCCCGATGTGGGAGATGATCGCCACCTTGAGCTGCCGGTCAAAGTCCCGGCGTATCACGGCGCGGTAGAGCTGGTTGATCAGTTCGGTTGGGGCGATGCCGCGGGAGAAGAGGAGGTCGTTTACCATCGACTCCGCACCGTCGTACTCCCCGTTCAGCGCCGTTGCGAGCAGCTCGTCGATCTCTTCCGGCCGTGCCGTCGACGTGATCTCGTAGATCATCTCTTCGGTGATGGCAGGACTGATGATGGCCGCCCCCTGTATGGCGTTGATCGCCTTTCTCATATCCCCGAGGGAGATGTAGACGATGGCATCGATCGCCTCTGTCGTGATGGTGAGCCCTTCGTTCTCCGCGATGCGGGCGAGCTCCGATGCGATCGCCGCACGGTCCAGCGGGCGGAACCGGTAGATGGCGCACCGGCTCTGGATCGGGTCGATGATCTTCGACGAGTAGTTGCAGGAGAGGATGAAGCGGCAGTTCCGGGCATAGTTCTCCATCGTCCGCCTCAGTGCCGCCTGTGCATCCGAGGTCAGCGCATCGGCCTCGTCGAGAAAGAGGATCTTGAACTCCGCACCCCCCAAAGGCGCGGTGCGGGCGAACTGCTTGATCTGGGTCCTGACCACGTCGATCCCCCGCTCGTCCGAGGCATTGAGCTCCCGGAAATTCACCTGCCACGTATCCCCGAAAAATTCTCGGGCGAGCGCCACGGCAGAGGTGGTCTTGCCGATCCCCGCCGACCCCGTAAAGAGCAGGTGTGGCAGGTTCCCGGTTTTCACATACGACTTGAGCCGCGCAACTATCTCGTCCTGGCCGACGATGTCATCCAGCACCATCGGCCGGTATTTCTCAATCCATATGGTATGTTCTGATTCCACTGCGTTCACCCCGGAAGATGCGGCCAGGTCCCTGCCGTCGATGTATGTAAACTCTGTGCCGGACTCATATGAACCAATCGTTCCCGGACGGATGCAGCACCAATGCCGGGCGGCACCGGAACCGGCAGGGGACGATGCAAGTAGCTATTTCTCCCGCCCTCCTATAGAACCAGTACAAGGGAGAGGCATGCAGTCGTATCAGCTGGTCTTCACGAAGGATTTGAACGAAGGTGCACGGGACCGGGCCGCACCGGGCGTCTGGCGGTCGGCATCCGGCATTCCCTGCCCGCGGGTCTTTTTCTGCGCCGCACTCATCGAGCGCAGCAGCCACCCGGCGGGAGGGCTGCACCTGAGGATCGCCGATCCGACCGGTGCGTGCACCGGGCAGACCCCCGCCCATGCGCAGCAGCTCAACGATCAGATCGCCGCACTGCCCGTCCCGTCCTTCGTCTCCTGTGCCGCAACCGTGCAGCCGGTGCGGGGTGCCGGCGGCGACATCCCGCTCCTCCATATCGAATGGATGCAGGAAGTCCCCCGCCGGTCGCGTGACCGCTGGATGCTCAGCGCGGCCATGCGCACGGTTGCCGCACTGGAGCAGGGGGCATCTTCCGGTCCCGCCACCGGCCCTGCCCGCGGCACCACCGCCGGCCTTGTTGCCGCAATCGAACAGGCACTCGCCAGTGTCGACCCGGCGGAGACGCCATCCGGCCCCCCGCCGCGGGAACATATCGATGCGGTGCTCGATGCCATCAGCGCGGCAAGTGAAGGCAGGCAGGGCGCCGATGCAGAGAAGGTCATCGCCGCCGCCGTGGAGCGCGGGATCCCCGCCGCCGCCGCGAAGGCCTGCATCAGCCACCTGATCGAAGAAGGCGACTGCTACTGCCCCCAGCCCGGACGACTCCGTATCCTCTGATGTATTTTTTTACCTGTCCATGAACCCTGAATTTCTTCCCGAAGGACCGGCGCTCTTTCTCGAAAAAGAGCACCGCATGCTCTTCATCGCCGACACGCATTTCGGAGCGGAGACGGAATTCGGGCGGCGCGGGGTGCACATCCCGAGCAACACCGACCAGCGCCTCGACCGCATCATCGCCTGCATCAATGCGACCGCCCCCGACATGCTCATCATTCTGGGCGACTTCAAGCATGCGATACCCATGACGAGCAGGCAGGAGTATGCCGAACTCCCGCGGGTCATCGCGACCCTGCGCGACCATGTCACGCTTCGTCTTGCCCCCGGCAACCATGACGGGGGAATCGGGCGGTTCATGGAACCCGCCGAGATCCTCCCCCGCGACGGTACGCTCATCGACGGCATCGGCGTCCTCCACGGCCACACCTACCCCTCGCCCGACCTCCTCGGGCACCTCTGCATCGTCGGCCACCACCACCCGGTGCTCCACCTGTACGATGAAGTCGGCTGCTCGCTCCGGTCGCATCCCGCCTACGTGATGGGGACCATGAGAAACGAATGCCTCTGCCCCGGTGCTCCCGCCTGCGCCCCAACCCGCGTCCTCTTCATGCCCGCGTTCTTCGAATACGCCGGAGGGCTCGACGTCCGCACGCTCACGACGAGCGGCCTCTCCCCCCTCTGCCGCTGCCTCGACGTGGCGGATGCCGAGGTGTTCCTCGACGACGGCACCTATATCAACACTCTGGAGGCCCTGATCGACGATGAGCGCCCTTGACCTGCTCTCCCCGGCTATCCGGGAACTGGTGAAAAAGCGGGAGTTCGAAGCGCTCTCCGATACGCAGGAGGCCGCCATCCCCGCCGTCCTCGACCGCCGCCACCTGCTCCTCATCGCCCCGACCGGCACCGGAAAGACCGAGAGCGCCATGCTGCCGATCTTCGACCGGATGTGCGGGATGTCCGGCCCGGGCTTCAAGGCCGTCTACATCACCCCCCTGCGCTCGCTGAACCGGGACATCCTCGGGCGCCTGACCTGGTGGTGCCACGAACTCGGGCTCACCATCGGGGTCCGGCACGGCGACACCCCCCAGTCCGAACGGCGAAAACAGGCGATAAATCCCCCGGACCTGCTCATCACCACCCCCGAAACCCTCCAGGCACTCTTCATGGGAAAACGGCTGCGCGAGCACCTGAAGAACATCCGCTATGTCATCGTCGACGAGATCCACGAGCTTGCCGGCAGCAAACGCGGAGCGCAGCTCTCCGTCGCCCTCGAACGCCTCATCCCGTACGCGGGGGAGTTCCAGCGAATCGGCCTCTCGGCGACCGTGGGAAATCCCGGCGATGTGGCGGCGTTTCTCTGCGGAGAGCGCCCCTCCCGTATCATCGACATCCCCTCTGCCCCGCACATGAAACTCGCCGTCCGCTTCGGGGGGGAGGAGTTTTCCCAACAGACACAGGCCGTCGAACGCAGCATCGGCGCCGATCACTCGACCCTCCTCTTCGTCAACACCCGCTCCACTGCAGAAGCGCTCGGCCACCAGCTCTACGACCGCGGGGACGTGGAGGTGCATCACGGATCCCTCTCCAGAGAGGTGAGGATCGATGCCGAGGACCGGTTCAGGGAAGGGAAGATAAAAACCCTCATCTGCACCTCCTCCATGGAGCTCGGCATCGACATCGGCCATATCGGGCATGTGCTCCAGTTCGGGAGCCCCCGCGAGGTCTCGCGCCTGCTCCAGCGCGTCGGCCGGGCGGGCCACCGCCTGCACACGGTCTCCGAAGGGACCATCCTTGCGACCGGCTTCGACGACCTGCTCGAGTCGCTCGTGATCAGCAGGCGGGCCCGTCTCAACGCCTCGGAAGACATCCGGGTGATCCGGGGGGCGGGGGACGTGATGGCCAACCAGATCGCAGGCCTTGCGATGGAATACGGCGACATCGCCATTCCCGCCATCGAGGAGATCTTCTCGCGGAGTGCGTGTTTTGCCGGCCATGCCTCCATGGTCAGGGAGATCTGTGCGCAGATGGCCTCCCACCGCCTCATCTGGCTGGAAGGCGACCTCGTCTCGCGCACCGGCCGGTGCCGCACCTACATGTACGCCAACCTCTCCATGATCCCCGACGAACGCAAGGTGAAGGTCTTTGATATCGTGTCCCGGCGCACCGTGGGGACGCTGGACGAATCCTTCGTGGTCGGGTGGATCCATACCGGCGCCGTATTCATCACCAAAGGGCAGGCATGGCAGGTGATCAACCTCGAGGACGGGAAGATTCAGGTCGAACCCGCCCACCGGATACGGGGCGAACTGCCCTCATGGGAAGGGGAGCAGATACCGGTGCCCTGTGTGATCGCCCGCGAATCCGGCAGGCTCAGGCGGACGAAGGCGTTTGAGGAGTACGGCGCCGATGCCCCCTCCGTCCGGTACCTCTCCGGGTTTCTCACGAACATGGAGGAGAAGGGATATACGGTCGCCTCCGACACCGCCGTCACCCTCGAACACTTCGACGAGGGGGTCGTCCTCAACATCTGCGGCGGCCACAAGGCAAACGAGGCCCTCGCACGGGTGATCTCCGCCCTCCTCTCCGCCCGGTCCGGCTCATCGGTGGGGATCGAGGTGAGCGCCTATCGTATCGTATTCCGGCTTCCCTCGTCCATCAGGGCGTCTCACATCCTCGAACTGCTCGAAACCCTCGACCCCGCTCATATCGAGGGGATTTTGAGCATCGCCATGAAACGCACCGCACTCTTCAAGTGGAAGATCGTCCAGATTGCGAAGAAATTCGGCGCCATCGACACGGATGCGGACTACGAACGGATCAGCATCCACCGCCTCCTCGATCTCTTCGAGGGGACCGCCATCCAGAAGGAGACGTACCGCGAACTCTTCACCACGATCATGGACACCGGCGGCGCCATGCGGCTCATCGAAGATATGAGGTCCGACAAGGTGGCCCTCAAGATCGCCCCCCTCTCCCCCCTCGGGAGCGAGGGGCTCAGCTCGTCCCGGGACATGATCCCTCCCCCCACGACGGACCAGGCGGTGCTTGCCACCATCAGACGGCGGCTCAGCGAGGAGGAGGTGGTGCTCTTCTGCATGAACTGCAGGAAATGGAAATCGAGGACCGTCGTCTCCCGCATCACGGAACCCCCGCAATGCCCGGTATGCGGCGCCCGCCTGATTGCCGCCCTCAAGCCATGGGACGAGGAGCTCCTCCCCGCCGTGAAAAAATCCGTAAAGACCGACGAAGACCGTGCCGTGGAGAAAAAGCTTCTCAAAAACGCGAATATCGTGCTCTCCAGCGGGAAGACGGCGATCATCGCCCTGAGTGCGCGGGGGGTCGGCCCCGACACCGCCTCCCGCATCATCGCCACCATGACAGAAGGGGACGATTTCTACCGTGAAATCCTCAAGGCCGAACGAAATTACATCAAAACGCATCGGTTCTGGTAGCGCCCCGCACAGCAGCATGCGGGGCCGCACCTGCACCATAATCTCCGCGCAATGCACCAGAACTACCTGTTTTCTGCTGCGCCTGATGCACGCAAAGCGATAACGCATATACCAGTTGCTGATCAATATCTACTGATTCTATGCCAGAAAGTGAATACAACCTGACCGATTATGATGAGGCATTCCGGACATTCTCCATCGATGTCCCCGAATACTTCAATTTTGGCTATGACGTCATCGATGCATGGGCGAAGAAGGACCGCAACAAACTGGCGATGATCTGGGTGAACCAGGAAGGTGCCGAGAAGAAATTCACCTTCCGGGACATGATGAACCAGTCAAACCAGGCGGCAAATATTCTGCTGAAGTTCGGGATCAACAAGGGCGACCGCATCATGCTCATGCTCCCCCGCGTACCGGAATGGTGGATCTTTGTCATTGCCATCATCAAACTGGGAGCGGTCGTCTGCCCCTGCCCGACTCTTCTCACCCCGAAGGATATCAAATACCGTATCAACGCCGGAAAGTTCAAGATGGTCATCACGGACATGGAAAACTCCGAAAAGTTCGAGGATGTCTGCGAGGCGTGCCCGTCGCTGCAGAACAGGATGATCATCGACGGGGAGCAGCAGGGATGGGCCAGCTACCCGATGGAGCTGCTCTTCCCCGCACCGGTCTCCCACCGGAAGGTCAGCATCCCCTATGACAACAGGACCCGCGCCGTCGACCCGATGCTGATCTACTTCACCTCGGGGACCACCGGCGAGCCGAAGATGGTGCTCCACAACAACGCCTACCCGCTCGGCCATATCGTGACGGCACGGTTCTGGCAGGATGTGCGCGAGAATGACGTGCACTTCACCTACTCCGACACCGGCTGGGCAAAATGCGCCTGGGGGAAGATCTTCGGCCAGTGGATACAGGGGGCCTGTCTCCTTATCTACGACGTCTGGGGCCGGTTCAAGGCCACCGAGCTGCTCCCCCTCATAGAGAAATACGAGGTGACGACCTTCTGCTGCCCGCCGACGGTCTACCGCATGCTCATCCTCGCCGACCTTGCAAAGTACGATCTCGCCGAACTGCGCCACTGCTGCAGTGCGGGCGAACCGCTCAACCCCGAGGTCATCAAGGTCTGGGAGGAGGGGACCGGGCTTACCATCTACGAGGGCTACGGGCAGACCGAGACCTGCTGCGCCATCGCCCTCTTCCCCTGCATCCCCCACAAACCCGGCTCCATGGGCAAACCGATGCCCGGATGGCATATCGATCTCCTCGATGAAGACGCAAACCCCGTCAGCAACTATGAAGAAGGGAGGATAGCAATCTCGCTCGACCCGCGCCCCGTCGGCCTCATCGTCAAATACCTCGACAACAAGGAGGCGAATGACGAGTCCTTTGCCCACGGGTACTATTTCACCGGCGACAAGGCGTACCGCGACGAAGACGGCTACTTCTGGTTCGTGGGAAGGGATGACGACGTCATCAAGAGTTCGGGCTACCGCATCGGGCCGTTCGAGGTGGAAAGCGCGCTCCTCGAACATCCGGCAGTGCAGGAGTCCGCGGTCGTCGGCTCCCCGGACCGCATCCGCGGCATGGTCGTCAAGGCCTTCGTCGTGCTCGCCCCCGGATTCGAGGGGTCGGAGACGCTTGTAAAAGAGCTGCAGACCTATGTCAAGAGGGTCACCGCCCCCTACAAATACCCCCGCATCATCGAATTCGTCGATGAACTCCCGAAGACGCTCTCCGGCAAGATCAAGCGCAACGTGCTCCGGGACCAGGAACTGAAGAGGATGCAGGAAGACCAATAATTTTTTTAGCCCGGCGGGCGTGCACCACCGCGTCGAACGATTTATCTTATTCTGCACCAACCGTTTAGGACATGGTGCGCTACTCCATAACGATGGATAATCCGCTTGTCGCAAAAATTGATGCCGAATGCAAAAACCGGGGAGTTTCCCGGTCAGAATGGATAAATGATGTTTGCACCACGAAGTTTTCATCACTCAACGGCAGCGGATCCCTCCCCCTGACGATCACCACGGATGACGATACCGCCGACCTGCACAACATGGCGGACTACGAGGAGACCTACCGCTCCTTTGCCATCGATGCGCCGGAATACTTCAACTTCGGGTTCGACATCGTCGATGCATGGGCAAAGAAGGACCGGAACAAACTTGCGATGATCTGGGTGAGCCAGAAAGGCGAAGAGAAAAAATTCACCTTCCGCGACCTCTCCCGCCTCTCGAATCAGGTCGCCAATATGTTCATCAAATACGGGCCCTGCAAAGGGGAGAAGGTCCTCATCATGCTCCCGCGGGTGCCGGAATGGTGGATCGTCGTCCTCGGCCTCATCAAGATGGGCATCACCTACTGCCCGGCACCCACCATGCTCACCGAGAAGGACCTCAAATACCGCATCGATGCCGCCGACATCAGGATGGTCATCACCGATGCGGAAAATGCCGCCAAGGTCGATGCGATCTTCGAAGACTGCCCGTCGCTCAAGTCGCGGTTTTTGATCGACGGCGAACGCGAAGGGTGGATCAGCTACCCGGTCGAGCTCGCCTATCCCGCACCTGTCTCCAGCAAGCTCATTCCGCTGCACGGCATGGGGCGCACCAGACTCACCGACCCGATGCTGATGTTCTTCACCTCCGGGACGACCGGCGAGCCGAAGATGGTGCTCCACAACCACGGGTATGCCCTCGGGCATATCGTGACCGGGCGGTTCTGGCATGATATCAGGAGCACCGACCTTCACTTTACGGTGGCGGACACCGGGTGGGGAAAGAGCGCATGGGGCAAACTCTTCGGCCAGTGGATAGAAGGCGCCGCCATCTTTGTCTACGACATCCGGGGGAAGTTCAATGCAACCGAGCTCCTCCCCCTGATGGAGAAATACGGCGTCACCACCTTCTGCGTGCCCCCCACCATCTACCGCATGCTGATCCTTGCGGATCTTGAAAAATATGACTTCTCCGAACTGCGCCACTGCTGCAGTGCGGGCGAACCGCTCAACCCCGAAGTGATCAAGGTCTGGGAGGACGCGACCGGCCTTACCATCTACGAGGGGTACGGGCAGACCGAGACGGTGCTCTGTATCGGCACCTTCCCCTGCATGAAGGTCAAACCCGGTTCGATGGGGCTCCCCTCCCCCGGATGGCAGGTCGAGGTGCTCGACGAGACCGGCAGCCCCGCACCGGTGAACGAGGAGGGGCACATCGCCATAAAGACCGACCCGTGGCCGATGGGCCTCTTCATGGAATACATGCACAACGAAGAGGAGACGCGCCACGCCTTCAGTGACGGCTACTATTACACCGGTGACCGCGCCTACCGCGACGAAGACGGGTATTTCTGGTTCGTCGGCCGGGATGACGACGTCATCAAGGCATCGGGATACCGTATCGGCCCGTTCGAGGTGGAGAGCGCCCTCATCGAGCACCCGGCAGTGCAGGAGGCGGCCGTCATCGGCACGCCGGACATGATCCGGGGACAGATCGTCAAGGCCTTCGTCGTGCTCGCCCCCGGCTACGGGCCGTCCGAAAAACTCATCCGGGAACTCCAGAACCATGTGAAGCAGGTGACCGCCCCCTACAAGTATCCGCGGGCGGTGGAATTCGTCGAATCGCTCCCCAAAACCATCTCCGGGAAGATCCGCAGGAAAGAGCTGAGGGAAGCCGAACTGCGGAAAAACACGAACGGGAAGGAGCAGCATCGCGAAACCTGATGAACACATTTATTTTGAGGAACTGCGTATAGAGTAAGGCGCGAGGGTTGCCGAGCCAGGTCAAAGGCGCTAGGTTCAGGGCCTAGTCTTGTAGGAGTTCGAGGGTTCGAATCCCTTCCCTCGCATCCGTTTTACGGGTTATAGTTATCTTGTAATTTTTGAACTCATTGATGATCCAGATTTATGAAACTCCAATCGATCATATTATTATATGTGGAATATTAGCCATATTATGAAAAAATCACTAATTACATTGATAGCAATTAGTTTGTTGCTAGTGTTTGTATCAGGTTGTACATCTTCAGGAAATCCATTTAATAATTATATTCCAAAGCCAAATTTGGAATCTAATTTATTAACACAAGAGGGCGATTGGTCACTTTCACAAGGTTATTTCTGGACGGCGGAATTCCAAATATATAATTCAGGGGATGCAACTGCAAAAAATGTCTATGCAACAGTTCAGTTGGTAAAGCCCAATAATGCAATAAGGGATTCAAAAAGAATTTACGTTGGTAACTTAAACCCTGGTGATAGTACCGTAATTTATGTCGAATTAGATTGTGATTACGATGATGATACTAAATATAGCGTGATTTTAACACATGATTGATTTATAATAACCGTCGACAAATATTATTTTTTATATCTCACAAAATGTCCCGGATAAATACTTCATCATTCACCAAACAAAGATAATTACCAACTCTGAATCCTCTCCCTAACATGGCTATTCATCGTAAATGGCTTCCCGCTCTTGGCATTCTGCTTCAGATAATGCAGAGTCCCTTTTGAAAATCCCATATCCTTCCAATCCTTGTAGGAAAGATCAAGAATCTTATTCCTCATCTCATCTGAGTCCTGCCTGTCCATAGAGAATTCAGGTGACTTGAAATCAAGCGTCCTCTTCTTCCCGGTGAGATATTGGGCCAGTTCCCGCGTCTTAAGGAGCATGACATAACTCCACATGCATTCCTTCCCCTGATACTCTACCGTCTTGTTAAACCATGCGTTGACTTCATCAGATACCTTGCGCGCTCCCGTGGGCCGGAGCCGGAGGGAGTAACTCTCCGTTCTGATGAAATCCTTCTTCTCCATCGCGTCCGTTTCGATGAGATGAATGATTGCCAGGTCAACCACGAACCTGAACAATTCCTGAAGGTCATAGGCCAGACTGTCCTTCCCGGTCTGCATCTCATGAAGGAAGCCAACGTGGGAATCCAGACCAACGCTATTGATATTTCTCAGACATTCGGCTTCAAGGAGGGAATATCCAAAGTTGAACATGCAATTGACCTGATCACCGGCTCCAAGCGGTCTTGTCTTGTACTTGGAGTTACGGGTTTCAAATTCGTATTTCTCAGGGATGATCTTTCCAAGCTCATCCCAATACAAATGGGCCACGGCTCCTTCTGCTCCCATGATCTCCCTAATGGTCTTGGCTGATTTGAGTCCCTTGGACTCCTCAGAGATATTGTTCTGAACCTCTGGATACCTCTGATGGAGGTAGTCAAGCACCATCTTCTGACGCTCAATCTTGGCTTCAATGAATTTCTTGGCTATGGTAATCCTCTTCCCGGTATCCTCAAAAGCGTGATACTGGTCAAACTTGGTCTTGGTGGCAGACCGAACCGGAGGAAGCATAGACGTGAGAAGCGTCCCGTCCCAATTGAGGATAGTCACCGGGACGCCATGCTTCATGAGCCATCGTATCCCGTCCAAGGTCATTGTCCCTGTTCTGCCATAGATGACGATGGAATCAATGTCAATCCTCTGAGGGGAAAAGACGAATTCACGCGGCTCCTCTGAGGCTGAGAACCGCCCTTCTCTGACATGGAGCTTGGCGTTATCTACTCTCATGTCGATGCCGTGACCGTTGAGAACGAGCATTTTCATATGGCATCAGCCCAGAAGGGATTATCTTCTATCGGTGGCTTCCCTTCCAACGCAATTTCCCGAATCCGGTGAATGAGTTTTGCCGATTTTATGTCACCATTTTTAACAAACGATTTCTCTATTTCATACAGTTCTGAACGGTATTGTTCAAAGACTCCAATCATTTCTGGATATGTGTATTCATTTTTGAGGATCTCATCATCGGTGGATTTGGGAGCGTCAATTGCCAGCTGTTCGATCACTGCGTAATCGTTAAAATATCCAAGAAGTTGATTTGCATACCGGACATTTGGGCGGTGTTTTGGAACATCCCTGAAATTGTCTTGAACACCCCTCAACCTCTCACACAATTTCATTGAATCAAGAGGAGGGGTGTCTTTATCGATAATGACTTCATGCAGTATCTGAAGGGCCATAAAGACGATATCACCGCCATTTTCGTCCTGCATCGTTCTATCAAGAGCCGTTCCAATAGTATCAACCTGAGAAGGAGAGAGAGCATAGTATCCTTTGTAGAGGAGTAATTCCAGAAAAGACAGATATTCATCAATGACATTTCCTTTTGGAATATCAGAGATGACCTTGTCAATATGCTTCTTTCTGTCCTCTGCTATTGGAATGGTTAGATAGTGTGCTCGTCCATCGGCGTCCGTGATATTGTAAGAAGAATACTCTTCGGGGGGGACTTCAGAGATGCGGCCCGCTTCTTTTATCCTTGAAATCTTCCGATAGAGTGTCTTTTTGGAATAACCGCGTTTATTGGGATTCTTTTCCATGAGTTTCCCAACCAATCTGTCTGTCCGTATCGGCCCGCCAGTCAAAATAATATTCTCAATATCCTTCTCAATACCCATAAGAA
>DSBQ01000044.1 GCA_011045995.1 Methanoculleus sp.
AAAGCACGCAAGTACTGGTATCAGGTCAAGGAGATCAAGATCAAAATCATTCTCTATAACCTCAGGATGGTGATGAAAAATTATTCTTTGTTGTTCTTGTTGAGGAATTCTACAGAGCCAAAAAATCTTATATTTTCTGGATTTATGTCACACCCCTCGCGGGTGTGTGGATTGAAATTTTTGTGCCGCATCCGTGGCACCGTTCGACGGTGTCACATCCCTCACGGGTGGGCACCAATTCCGGGCATATTTTCTTGTGCACATGCCTCGTTGATATCCACCAGCGGGGGGGCCACCTCGATCAGTTTCTTTGGTGTTTTCACGGGAACAGTCATACTAATACCCATGAAGCAGAAGAGCGGGCTTCAGGGATAGGGATGCCATCTTCTTTCAAGCCTTCAATATGAAAGGCGATCGCCTCATGCATCTGTTCTTCTGCTTCTTCACGGGTCTTGCCTGTGGCAATACATCCTGGGAGATCAGGAGAATATGCTGAATAATTTGTCTCAGCCTTCTCAATGACAATTAGAAATCTGTGCATACGTTATTCCTCCTTTAATCCTGCCTGTTTAAAGACACTGTTTAATGTACCTGGTGCTACCGTATCATTTGGATGACCTGGAACGGTGATCCGTCCAACTTTTCTTGGATGTTTAAACTGTCTATGGCTTCCCTTTGTCTTTACGAGATACCACCCATCTGCTTCGATCATCCTTATTATCTCTCGTACTTTCATACTTTCCCCAAAACAACACCGTTTTTTCGAACCCTTTTTTATTAAAGTATCGAGCGACAGGAATCAGCTCGGAAAATTCTGGGAATGTATCCGTTCCTGTGATCACGGGAGGGGAACGGATCTCATTTCTTCACTGAATATTCGCATACCGCTCAATAACGTCCTCAATCCCGCAGTGCCTGATCTGCATGAGGGCGAGGATGACCGAGTCGGCAAAGACGCCTGCGGCCGTCTCGTAGATGGAGCCGATGGGGGACTTCGGGGCGCGTCCGGCGTCCGAGCGGTGTTCGCCGGTGAGCTGGCGTATCCCGAACTCCTTCGGGAGGCCCTCGTCGTCGTAGGGGCTGCTGTTGAGGACGACGAGGAGATCGGCGGTCTTTGCTATCGTCGAGTCGGGCGTGGAGGTGATCAGCGCGACCGTGCCGCCCACGCCCCGTGCCGTCCGGCAGATGTCGGCGATCGAGCGGGTCTCGCCGGACCCGGAGAAGGCCACCAGCAGGTCCCCTTCCGCCATGGCAGGGGTGATCGTCTCCCCCACGACATAGCTCTCGAACCCGAGGTGCATCAGCCGCATCGCAAACGCCTTTGCCATGAGCCCGGACCTGCCCGCCCCGGCGACGTAGATCCGCTGCGCCCGCAGTACCGCGCCGACAAACTCCCGTGCTTCCCGGTCCGAGACGGTGTCGGCAATGGCCTCCACGGCCTTTGCGATCATCCGCATCATCTCCTGCAAACTGTTGTATTCGGTCATGTGATCCGTAGCAGAAGAGTACGGTGCTTCAGGTAAAAAAAGGGTTGTTCTCTCCAACGGTTCCCGCAGCCGCCCCCCCGGCCGCGACCGGTGGTGCATCGTTGCCGTTCCGGGGGTGCAGGGGGCGCTGGCGCCCCCCGGGCCTTCCTACCTGACGAGGGAGGCGAGCGCACGGGCGAGCCGGGCCATCCCTTCCTTGATCTCCTCCTCGCCTGCGGTGGAGAAGTTCAGGCGGAAACAGTCGTCCCCGCCCCCGTCCGCAAAGAACGGGCGGCCCGGCATCACCGCGACCCCCTGGGAGAGCCCCGCCCGGAAGAGATCCATCGACGAGACGCCCTCCGGGAGCGCTGCGGTCATGAACATGCCCCCTCCGGGGCGGGTGTGGGTGCAGGCGGGCAGGCGTTCGTCCAGCAGATCGCTCATCAGCCGGCAGTTTTTCGCGTACGCGCTTCGCACCACCGTGAGGTGGGCGTCATAGTCATGGGTGGTGAGGTAGCGGTGCAGGATCATCTGCGAGAGGTGGTTCGAGTGGAGGTCGGCCGCCTGTTTTGCCACATCGAAGGTGGTGATGATCTCCTCCGGCGCCCACAGCCATCCGCACCGCATCCCCGGTGCGATGGTCTTGGAAAACGACCCGCTCATGATGCCGAACTCACCCGCCCATCGCTTGACCGGGGGACGCGCCCTGCCGTCGAAGGCAAGTTCCCCGAAGGCGTCATCCTCGTAGAAGGGCACCTTTGCCTCCCGGCAGAGGGTGCCCGCCTCCTTTCGCACCGCCTCCGGGTAGGCGGTCCCGGAAGGGTTCTGGAAGTTCGGGATGCCGTAGAAGAAGACCGGACTCTTCTCCGTCAGGAGGCGGGAGAACGCCTCCATCTCCGGCCCTCCTTCCGGTGCGAGGGGCACGCCGTAGATGGCGGGCTCGTAGAGGGAGAACGCCTCCACCGCACCGAGGTATCCCGGGCGTTCCATGCCGACCGCATCACTGGGGTTGCAGAAGATCTTTGCGACGAGGTCCAGGCACTGCTGGGAGCCGTTGACGATGCGTATCTCCTCAGCGCGGGCGGGAAGGCCGAGACGGCGGCGGTAGCGGTCCGCAATCCACTCCCTGAGGGGGAGGTGCCCGTCGCAGGTGGCGTACTGGAGGGCGGCCTTCCCGTCCTCAGCCATCACCCCTGCCGCCGCCTCTGCGATGCCCTTTACGTCGATGAGGGCCGCCGAGGGGAGCCCGCCGGCAAACGAGATGATCGAGGGGTCCGATGAGACGGCAAAGAGGGTGTCCAGAAACGACTCCGGGGCTGCCTCCATCCGGTGCGCAAACTGATACGGCATGTGCATCTGTGCACTGTTGGTCGCCGGGAGGGAAAAATCTGTGGCAGGGGGGAGAAAGGAGCGTTATTGGCAGGCCGCCCCTTTTCGGCGCCGCTGTCCCGTGATGGGCCACTCAGGCACGCAAACGGGGGAACCCGCCCATGCAAAACCCGGTAATAGGGGCCCGGACCTGACGCGTAAGGGCACAGGGATGAGCCGCAGGCGGCCACCGGGCAGGCATTCTTCCTACGGGATCACGGCCCCTCCCCGGACCCTGTCCGGGTTTACGGTCGGGCGCCGGCAAACCATTTTATGGTAAAAAAGGGAAGATCCGCCGCAGATAATGGTATTTATTAATTCCTCAGGGAAATTTTTGCCATCCGAGTGCTCATATTCCATGTTCAGGATAGATCAATACAGGTGAAGGTGCCCCGTGCAGCAGTATGTTTCTGAGATGGAAAAGATAAAACGGGCGCTCCGGTCCCATCCGCGGGGGATGAGTATCACCGATCTCGCAAAAAGCCTCCAGACCAACCGGAACTCCGTCGCCAAATATCTCGATATCATGCTCACCTCCGGCGAGGTGGAGATGAAGAAGGTCTGCACGGCAAAACTCTATTATCTCTCGCAGCGCCTGCCGCTCTCCGAGATGCTGTCGCTGACATCGGACTGTCTCATCGTCCTCGATGACGACCAGGTAATCACCTTTGCAAATGACGCATTTCTGCAGCTCGAGGGGACCACCCGCAGGGAGATCATCGGCCGGCCGCTTTCAGAGTTCACCTTTTGCCTGGTCGACGGCGACATCGCCTCCCACGTCGGCACGGGGTCGGGGGAAGCATTCTCGAAAGAGATCGAGATCGCGTCGGAGGACGATCTCCGCATCCTGCGTGCCAAAGTGATCGCAACAGTCCTCGAGAACGGGAAGAAGGGGACGACCCTGCTCTTCGAGGACATCACCAAAAAACGGCTGTGCCAGCAGCGGCTGGAGAAGAGTGAAGAGCTCTACCGGGCGGTTGTTGAGGACCAGACCGAATTTATCGTCCGGTACCTGCCGGACCGTCGCGTCGTCTTCGCCAATAAGGCCTACTGCCGTGCCTTCGGGCTGGAGCAGGGGACGGTTGCAGGAACGAAATTTACCCCGCCCATACCTAAAGAATATATAAAACAAGTGCTCGAACAGTTCACCGCCATCACTCCGGACCATCCCGTCGTCACCGTGGAAAATCCGGTCATCATGCCCGACGGCACGGAGGCCTGGCACCAGTGGACGAACCGCGGGATCTTCGATGCTTCGGGGGTGCTCGCCGAGTACCAGTCGGTGGGCCGCGACATCACCGCCACGAAGCGCATCCAGCATGCCCAGGAAGAGCTCATGCAGGAGATGACGATTCTCACCGAATCGGCAACCGGCCTCATCATGCTCGGCGACCATGAGAATATCTTCCGGTATACGGCAGAATCCCTCTCCTGGGCGGCACCGGATGCGGTGACGGCCCTCTTCTCGTTCAATGACGGGCTCTATACGATAGAGGCGGTGCGAAAGGGGAGCGAATGGGGAGATGACGGGGTGTTTTCTTATCTGCAGGCATCGGAACTCCTTGGCATGCACTGCACGAGCGCTGCCCTGCTGGCATTCTCCCCCCCTCATCTTGAGGAGTGCAGCCTGCAGGACTACTCCCGGCTGCTGGCAGGCTCCGGAGCCCGTCAGCTTTCACAGGGGCTAAGGAGGATGAAGGGGGTCGCGTTCTTTTCGATGGGCATCTATTCGGGAGGGGAGATGCTCGGCACCCTTCTTTTGATCACGGAGCAGGGACACCGTCCGAAAAACCCGCCTCTCATCGAGACGATCGTCCACCAGGCGGCGATCATGATCCATCACCGTAAGGCGCTGGAGTCCCTGATCCTCGCCGAGGAGCGGTACGTTGATCTGCTCACCCGCTCGAAGAGCATGATCGGCATCCATGCCGAAGGGAAGCTGGTCTATGCAAACCCGGCGCTGCGGCGGTTCTTCGGGTACTCCGAAACGGGTGAACCGGTCAGCATCTCCCTTGAGACCCTCATCCATCCCGATTATATCGATGCCGTCCTTGAGCGGGTGCAGGCATCCTATGAGGCCGGAAAGGCCGTCTCTCCCATGCACGAGAAGATTTTCCGGAAGGACGGGACGCCGGTCGATGTGATCGTGTACGGGTTGCCCACCGTCTACAACAACCGGAACGCGACGCAGGTGATCGTCGAACCGGCGGAGATGCGGGGTCCGGTGGACCCTAACGGCAGGTGACCGGTCGGGGCGGGCCGGAAGAAGAGGGGGTTCTGAGCCTAAGAAGGGGTTTCGGATGACGCCTGTCCATCAGATGCGTACGGCTGGCACCTTTCGGTTCCGTGGTGCGCTCCTTTTTTCAGCCCTGATGCGTTTTGAGATCTGGTGCAGGGAGGGGTGCACCTTGCGGTACCGGAACTCGGCGGTGCGCAGGCTGCGGATGAGCCCGTCAGGCGAGTCGAAGGGCTCGAGAATGGCATAGGTGGAGCAGAGCTCGAACGGGGTATGGGCGTCCGATCCCACCGAGACGGGTTTTCCCCGCTCCTCGGCGAACCGGAGCGCCTCGACATTCGCCTGCCGGGTCACGTTGCGGGCATTGTAGCCCTCGACGATGTCGATGCGGTGGCCGAGCTCCAGCAGGGTCTCGCGCCGGATGGCCGTCGAGCGGTAGGTGCAGAACGGGTGGGGGACGAGGGAGAGGGCCCCCTGGTCGGCGATAACGTCCAGTGTCTCCGCGGCCGGAAGATACGGCGGGATCTCCTCGTTCAAAAAGAGGCCGACGATCTCGCCCTCGGAGGTCAGGATCTCCTCGGCAAGGATGACGGGGACGTTGGGGGATCGCTCCCGGATGAGGCGGTAGGTCGCCTCCGCTCCTTTGATGCTGTTGTGGTCGCAGACGATGGGGAGGATGCCGGACTGGCCCCAGCCCCGTGCGATTGTCCGCGGGTCCGTGGAGGCGTCGGCAGAAAAGTGCGAATGCACATGCATGTCGAGACAGATGCGGCCGGAGGGTGTCATTGCAGGTATATTCTTTTCAGGATATGATATGGTTTTGCGACATTTTGTATATAGAGAATATGTTTACAATATATAATGATTGACAAGTCGCTTTTAGTCCATGTCGCTGGCAGTCGCGGTTTTCATCGGTGGCGGCGAGAAGGATTCTTCCCGGATGGCCTACACCGCGAGCCCGTCTGTTGCGTTGAATTATTTAAAGAACGGCCGGCATCCGGTAAAATAAGAAAGAGGAAGATATTTCCGCGTTTTCTCCCCTACACCACGCAGACCACCGCCAGGTACATCATCCCGCCGAGGAGAATGTTCTGCCCGTCGGCCACGAGGTCGTAGAGAATCCGGTTGAGTTCCGTGCCGTTGAAGAAGAGGACGTAGCCCTGCACATATGCGGCGATGGCGCCGATGACCAGCATCTCGACGAGCGGGAGGGTGCCCGCGCAGAAGAAGAGCACCCCTGCAATGCCGGCGAGGTTGAGCGCCGAGAGGAGCACCTTGGTCCGGGGGATGCCGAGCATCACGGGAAGCGTCCGTACGCCCGCCCCGGCGTCGCCTTCGACATCGCGGATGTCAAAGACCGTCGAGTTGATGAAGGAGAGGAGGAAGAAGAAGAAGCCCGCAACGAAGGTCATGGTGCCCGCGGGGGCGCCGGTGCACGCAACCGGCAGGAATGCGACCGGCACCGCCCACGCAAGCCCCACGAGAAGGTTTTTGACGAGCGGGATATCCTTCAGGCGCCGGTACCGGAACCCCGCGGGGAGGAAGGGGATGCTGTAGAGGATGCCCGCTGCAAGGGGGATGGCGGTCATTGCCATGGCAAGCGGCCCGTAGGTCCAGGCAAGCAGGAGCGCAAGGCCGTAGCCGGCAAAGGAGGAATACCAGAGCAGACCTGCATACTTCTGGGTGAAGGCAAAGCGCCTCGCGTGGTTGACGGCATCCTCGCTTTCATCGGTCTTCCGGTTCATGTTATAGATCGAAAAGGTGCCGAGGAACATGATGAGGCACGCGCCGGCCGAGACCGGCACGCCCTGCAGCACGGAAGAGACGTACGCCTTTGCCATCGCGGCAATGGCGAGGAAGAGTGAGCTGTACAGTAGATAATCGATCACTGCCTGATAGTTCAGGTCAATGGGTTTTGGTGTATGCTCGAATGTGAACATACATTACGTAGAATTTTATATTTCACATTAGTTTGCAAGGCAGACCCCCCGGGTATGGAGAGGGAGTACTCGAATATACGGGGGGGATGTGCCAGAATAGTTCCCATATCACAGCTAGAATTAATATATAGCTGCAATTTTTGATTCAAACTAAATATTTAAAGTTTAATGAAGAATAACAGGGTAATAATTGAATGATATAAAATTTCAAAAATTTTTTTTAGAATGATGAATGGCAATAAGGATTTGGGTCTGACTGATGGTACCTGATAGGGCACGTCCCCGATAATTATATTTTTAAATATAAATAATAATTGATTTTCCCTTCTGATCCATACGTTCCCACAACCGCGTGAGGGAACTCAGCCTATCGGGACGGCCCATGCCGCCGGACGGGGAGAAGCGCGGCATCCGGCGTATCACCTGTGCCGGACCGGGCCATCCCGGTGCCCGTTACCCCGCCGGGCTCCATCCGGTAAAGGCATGGAACCGGTAAAAGAGGCGTGCCGCCGCCCGGCACATTCCGGCATCTCACCGGGGCCACGCCGGGATGGCACGGAAAGATGAAATGGCACAGCGGAAAAAGAGATAACTATTTTACTGATACTGAACGATGAGGTATCATCGCCAAACAATGACTGTCGCAGGAATGAATCCACTCTACACGTGGTTGAAAAAACCTGGTATTCGGGAAGTACGGGCACGCATGGCTGTTCTTTCGGCAGGGCGCCACCACCAGGGCAGTATGCCATGAAGAACGACGAGGAAGCAGCTCCGGGAGAACGCCTGCGTCAGAGGGCTGAAGAGCAGCTTGCCCGGAGAGAGCCAACGTCCACCGGCCAGAGCGGGATGACCGGTGACCGGAAGGTGATCCATGAACTGGAGGTTCACCAGATCGAACTGGAACTCCAGAATGAAGAACTCATCACTGCACGACAGACCGCTGACGAACTCCGGCAGGAGTATCAGACACTCTTTGACATAGCCCCGGTCGGGTATCTGGTACTCGGTCCCCGGAGTACGATCCTCCGGTGCAACCGCCGTGCCGCCGAACTCTTCGGCACCCCCGCGGACCACCTGACCGGAAGGCGCCTTGCGGTGTTCCTGGACCCGGCAACCCTTGCTGCCTTCAACACGTTTTATCAGGACTGCTGCCTGAACGAAACGGGCCGCCCCTCTGAATTCGTCACCTGCCTGGCCCCTCCGTCGCAATCAGCCCCCCGGGATCTCCACTTTTTCGGCAAGAGCATCCCGTCGGCACATCATCAGAGTGAATGTATCGTGGCCATCAGCGACATCACCGAACTGCACCAGCACCAGGAGGCCCTCGGGGAGATCAACAGGAAACTCCATCTCCTCTCCAATATCACCCGGCACGATGTGCTCAACCAGGTCATGATCCTTACCTCGAGTCTGGAGCTTATCAGGATGAAGATGAAGGAAGGCGGCCCGATCGATGAGGATCTCGCCCGGTGCGAGTCATCAGTGGAGGCAGTTTCCCGGCTGATTGAGTTTACCCGTGGGTACGAGCGTTTTGGCGTGGGAAAGCCCATGTGGCAGTCTCCCGGGACGATCGCTGAAACGTTCCGGAAAAAAACAGCACTTGCGGTCACGGTCGACCCTTCGCTCCATGCCATCGAAGTATATGCCGACATGATGCTGCCCAGTGTCTTCTCCAACATCTTTCTCAACGCCGAGCAGCACGGGGGCGACAACAGCCGGATCGCCGTCTCATTTCACCCGAACGGCCGGAAAGGCATCCTTGTGATCGAGGACGACGGCATCGGCATTCCTGATGACATGAAAGAAGAGATCTTCAGGCGGGACGTGGGGGAAGGGACCGGGCTGGGGCTCTTCTTCTGCTCGGAAATTCTGGGGATTACCGGAATCAGCTTCTGTGAGACGGGAATTTTCGGAGAGGGAGCCCGTTTTGAACTGCATATTCCTGCACGAGTATGGAAGTACCGCAATGACGCTCTGATCTCCTGAATACTCCTCCCCGCGGGCACAACCGCTGACACCCGCTCTTCTGTCCTGCCGGCAGAGAAGGCCTCTGCCTCGTGAACGGGCGGTGCAGATCCCGGGCACGCTTTGAAGAGCAACCGGAGAGAGGGACTGCAACGGGCAGAACAGCGCCGGAGGCCCGCCGGAACGGACCGGAACGGCAGACTGAAGAACCGGATAGCTATATTGGAATTTACGACGATTCTCTGGTATCATGGTGGCACAAAAAGAACCTGAAGAGGAAAAGGGCAGTCCGGAAAAAGAACAGCAAACCAAAGCCCCGTTGCCCGCCACCACGCGCAAAAAAAAATCCGGGGCCCGATCGCCGAAGCCGGACTATATCGTCGGCATCGGGGGGTCTGCCGGTGGCCTGGAGGCACTTGAGGCGTTTTTCCATGCCATGCCGGCGGATGAAGGGCTTGCCTTTGTGCTGATTGTTCATCTGGACCCCACCCACAAGAGCATTACCGATGAACTGATACAGCGGTGCACGACCCTGAAGGTCACCGAGGCGAAGGACAATACGGCGGTCGAACCGAATGCCGTGTATATCATTCCCCCCGGCAAGAATCTCTCCCTTCTCAACGGAACGATTCAGCTGATGAGCGTTACGGGAACCCAGGGGGTGAGAATGCCGATAGACTACTTCTTCCGCAGTCTTGCAAAGGACCGGAGAGAAAAATCGATCGGCATTATCCTCTCAGGAATGGGGACCGACGGCACGCTGGGGCTGCGGGCCATTCAGGAGGTCGGCGGCATGACGATGGTGCAGAATCCGGAAAGTGCCAAATTCGACAGTATGCCCCGCAGTGCGATAAAAAACGGGCTGGTGGATTTCAGCCTCGCACCGGAGAAGATGCCGGAGGCGCTGATCAGTTATATCAGGAAAAGTCCGGCGGTCATATCCCAAAAGGCACTGGAGAGGACTGAGCTCACCAAGCTTCAGAAGATATTCGTGCTGGTCAGGGATCAGACGGGAAACGATTTTTCAGAGTATAAGGACTCCTCTGTTCTCCGCAGAGTGGAGCGGCGGATGAGTATCACATCAATGGATGATATGGAAGACTATGTCGAGCTCCTCCAGAACAATCCCGCGGAGATCGATCTGCTCTTCAAAGAACTTATCATCGGGGTGACGAATTTCTTCAGGGACCCGGAGGCCTTTGAGCATCTCAAAGCGGCCATCATCCGAAAGCTCAGGGAGCATTCCCGGAACCAGACGATCTTCCGGGCCTGGTGTCCGGGGTGCGCCACCGGTGAGGAAGCATTCTCGGTCGCAATTCTGATCTGGGAGTGCCTGGAGGAATGCAATCTTTTGGGGAGTATGCGTGTGCAGATCTATGCCACCGACATTGGGAGTGACGGAATAGAATATGCACGAAAAGGGCGGTATCCGAAAAATATTGCTGCGGACGTATCGGCGTCCCGCCTGAAGAGATGGTTTATAGAGGAGGGCGACTCGTACGTGGTGGGCAAGGAGATCAGGGAGTCGGTGATCTTTGCGGTGCAGAATATCATCTCAGACCCGCCGTTTACCCGGCTCGATCTGATCTGCTGCAGAAATCTCCTGATCTATTTCACGGCCAGCCTTCAGAAGAAGATCTTCCCGTTGTTCCACTATGCCCTCCTGCCGCACGGCATTCTTTTTATGGGCACATCGGAATCCCTGAACTCCAATGACGGGCTCTTTACGACCCTGAACGCAAAGTGGAAGATCTTCGAACGAAGCGAAGCAGCGGTCCGGCCCCTCCCCGGTTCCACGCCGGCGTTTGGATTTGTCCCGGTCCTGCACGGCAATCTGGCACGGGTCTCCTCCCCGGAGGCCGGGGAGAAGGTGCCGGATCTTATCAGGACCATTCTCCTTGAACATTACACCCCGCCCTCCGTTCTGGTCACAAAGGACGGTGATATCGTCTATTTCAACGGAAAGACCGGAAAATATCTGGAACCCGCACCCGGCAGGCCGAATATGAATATTTTTTCGATGATGCAGGACGACTTCAGCTTCGAGTTCGGGACGTCATTCCATCACGCCCTGCAGGAGTGGGAGAAAGTGACGGTGCAGGGGCTGCATACCGACACCTGGGGACAGGACCAGTATTTTGATCTGATCATCCATCCGATTACGGGGTATAAGGCACTTGAAGGCCTGATCCTCATCGTATTCAGGGACCTTCCCCCGAAACCGAAACGCCGGCAGGCACAAAAAACTCCTGAAGGGGCAGAGAGGGTCGCATCTGATATCGAGGAGGAACTGCGCAAACTCAAGCTGCACCTTGCCGGGGTGCTCGAAGACAAGCAGACCAAGGAGGAGGAACTCAAGACGATGAATGAGGAACTCCAGTCCTCCAATGAAGAGCTGCAGAGCACGAATGAAGAACTTTCGACCTCGAAAGAGGAGATGCAGTCCTTAAATGAGGAGCTGAGGACCGTCAACGCCGAACTGGAGAGCAAGAACAACGAACTGGGCAAGGTCAACGCAGATATCAGAAACCTGCTGAACAGCACGGATATTGGGACGCTCTTTCTGGACAAGGACATGCGTATCACCCAGTTCACTCCCAAAATCCTCCCCCTGTACAATCTCTTGGATTCCGACATCGACCGTCCGCTGAGTGACATCGTCACCACCCTCGCCTATGATCATGTGATTGAGGACGCACGGCAGGTCTTTGACACCCTCATCGTTCAGGAAAAGAACGTAAAGACCAAAGACGGGGTCTGGTATTTTATGCGGATTGTGCCGTATAAGACTCAGGACAACAAAATTGAGGGGGTCGTCATTACGTTTACCAATATTACCGCGGCCCGCCGTACGGAGACGCCCCGGAAAAAGGCGGGGCCGAAGAGATAATTTTTTCCTGCTTATTTGTATGCCGCGGCGCCGGGGCCGGAACGGGGAGTGAGGGCCCCTTCCGGCCGGGACGGCTGCACCACCATCCCCGGGAAGAACCATCTCCGCCGCTTCTCCCCGCCAACAGATATCCCTGATCACGGGTCTGCAGAAGCATCCCTTGCCGTGGCTCCCCTTTACCTCTGCCGGACGAACAATTGAGCAAAGGCTCCGCCCGCCTGAAGGAAACGCACGAAAAAAAGTATGGGTGGTCTGATGATTATGCGAGGTAATCGGCGGGCACGGGGATCTGTTCCTTGAGGCCCTTCCTCTTCCGGATGGCCTGGACGATCTCCTTTAAGAGGCCCTGGGGGACGGTCTCGAAGCCGGCGAACTCCGTCGACCACATGGCACGGCCTTCGGTTGCCGAGCGGACATCGCCTGCAAACCCGAAGAGTTCTGCAACCGGTGCCTTGCCGATGACGGTGATCGTGTCACCCTCGGACTGCATGTCGTAGACCTGCCCGCGGCGGCCCTGGATCTGTGAGGTTGCGGCACCCATGTGGTCCTGCGGGACGGTGATCTGGATGTTCTGCATCGGCTCGAGGAGCGAGTCGCCGGCAAGGAGGAGGCCAGCCTTCACGGCGGACCGGACGGCCGGGATGACCTGTGCGGGGCCACGGTGGATGGCATCCTCGTGGAGCTTGACATCGATGAGGCGGATCTTCGTGTTCTGGACCTGCTCGTCGGCGAGCGGACCGCCGGCAAGCGCCTCGCGCCATCCGTCGAGGACCAGTTCCATCGTCTCGTTCAGGTACTGGATACCCTTCGTCATGTCGAAGAACATGTTGGTCGTCTGGATGGCGGTGAGGTTCTTTGCCTCGTCCTTCTCAAAGCCCGCCGCGATGAGCTTCTCACGGCGTTCGATCTCGGGAAGGTCCATGGAGATTTCGCCGTCCTTGATCATCTTGACAACCTCGGGGGGGAGGGGCTCAAGCTCGATGTAGAAGCGGTTATGGCGGTTCGGTGACTTTCCTTCGACCGGGCCCGCGGTGGTGGTGATCGTCTCACGGTACACCACAATCGGGGGCGAGGTCTTGATCTCGACACCCTTGTCACGCCCGATACGGTGGGTGATGATCTCGAGGTGGAGCTCTCCCATACCGGAGATCAGGTTCTCTCCGGTCTCCTCGTTGATCGTGACCGCAACGGTCGGGTCTTCCTTGCCGACCTGGCGGAGCACCTCGACGAGTTTCGGGAGGTCCTTCATGTTCCTCGCCTCGACCGCGACGGTCATGACCGGTTCGGAGTAGTGCTTGAGCGACTCGAAGGTCTGCATCTCCTGGAGGGAGGTGACGGTCGATCCGACGATCGCGTCCTTGAGGCCGGTGACGGCGGCGATGTTGCCCGCGTTCAGGGATTCGACCTCGATACGCTCCGCACCCATGAAGATACCCACCTGCGAGAGGCGGTTGGCCTTCTTTGCGGTGCCCATGACATACAGCTCGGACCCGCGGCGGATCGTGCCGGAGAAGAGACGGCCGGTGGCGACCTCGCCTGCGTGGGGGTCAAAGGATATGTCGGTCACCATCATGCAGGCCGGACCGTTCGGGTCACACGTGAGCATCGACTTGCCTTCGGCGGTGGTCGGGTCACCGTGCTGCCAGATGATCGGGATACGGCGCTTCTGGGCCTCCAGCGGGTTGGGAAGGTGGCGCACCACCATGTCGAGAAGGACATCGGTGAGCGGGCTCGACTTTGCAAGCTCCTTCATCTGGCCTGCCTGGCACTTCTCGTTGACTTCCTTGAAGGAGACGCCGGAGGTCTTCATGTACGGGATGGAGACGGCCCAGTTGTAGAGGGCGGAGCCGAACGCGACGGTGCCTGCTGCGGCATCGAGCTTCCAGCCGCTCTTGTAGGCATCCTCGTTCATGCCCTTGATGAGCTTGTTGACCTTGTCGATGACCTTGCCGAGGCGGATCATCAGTTCCTGGTCGTCGACCTTCAGCTCGTTGATCAGGCGGTCCACCTTGTTGATGAAGAGCACCGGGCGCACACCCTCCTTGAGGGCCTGGCGCAGCACGGTCTCGGTCTGGGGCATGGTGCCCTCCACCGCGTCCACGACGACGACAGCACCGTCCACTGCACGCATTGCACGGGTCACGTCACCGCCGAAGTCCACGTGGCCGGGGGTATCGATCATGTTGATGAGGTACTCCTTGCCGCCGTAGGTGTGGACCATCGAGACGTTCGATGCATCTATGGTGATGCCGCGTGCCTGTTCCTCCTCGTCGGAGTCCATCCAGCACGCCTTGCCTGCAATCTCTTCGCTGATCATCCCGGCCCCGGCAAGAAGGTTGTCGGAGAGAGTGGTTTTTCCGTGGTCGATATGGGCCACAATGCCGATGTTGCGGATATGCTCCGGCTGGCTCATCAGCGTGGTGACTCGTTCAACCATCTTTCTTCTTCTGGTCATGAAATTTCATCCAAAAAAATGTAGATTATCGTGCGGATTTCGCCACACGCTCGCGTTCTTCTTTCTTTCCGACAGAGAAGCACCGTGCATCACCGTTGGCAGCAGCGATAAGCTCGTCTGCGAGGACGGCCGATGCGGCGCGCTTCTTCTTGTGGCTGCCCTGGCGCACTGCACGGGCAATGAACATCAGTGCCGCATCGATACGGCGCTGGGGTGCGGTATCGACCGACTTCGGGACATTGATGCCACCGTACTTCAGGCGGACGGTCTCCTCGCGGGGCCCTGCGTTTGCAATGGCATCGATGAGCACCTCGACGGGGTTTTTGCCGGTCTTCCTGTTGATAATATCGAAGGCATCGCTCACGATCTTGGTCGTAACGGCCTTCTTGCCGGTGTTCTTCTCCGACTGCATGAGGCGGTTGATGAGGCGCTCGACGATGAGCATATCGCTCTTTGCAAACTGGGTGCCTGCCCGCTTGCCGCAGGAGTGCGGCACGATCATGGACTGGATATTGACATACCTGACCAGACCCGGATCCCTGACCTGGACCTCCGAGATATCCCACTTGTTAAAGAGGAGATAGGAAGGGGCGGTCTTTTCGACCTGTTCTTCGCCAACGGTCGCTTCTGTGATGTTTTCCTCGGTCATGACGATCACCTGCGCGGCTTCTCCTTCTTGCCGGTCACCATCTCGTGAAGCGAGACGTTGTTCACCGCGGTGACCTGGAACCGGACACCCGGGATATCTCCCTTCGACCGGCCAAGCCTTCCGCCGATACCCTCGATGGTCACTTCGTCGTGTTCATCGATGAAGTTGATCGCACCGTCGCCGACGGCGAATGCCGTGACCTGACGGCCGTTTTTGATCAGCTGCACACGGACACATTTCCGGATGGCCGAGTTCGGCTGTTTTGCCTCGACACCCACCTTCTCGAGCACGATGCCGCGTCCCTGCGGGGCACCCTCGAGCGGGTCGGATTTGACGTCGAGGCCGAGCTGACGGCGGGCGTAGTTGGTGTCGCGCCAGCGGTTTTCCTTGGAGGTGCGCTTACATTTTCGCGCAGCAAATTTTCCGTTTCCCATTGATGATTACCTTCGTGATTCTTCGTGAGATAGGCAACGCTTTTCACAGCATATGCCGGCAGATGAAATTGATGATCAGACCGTGGGTGAGAATCAGTCCCCGCAGGGGGGTTTTCGCCGTTGAACCCCTATTTTGCGGATTAAGGTGCTGATGCTCCTTTACTGATTCTCCGCCGCTCCCACAAGATATCAGATTTCTGCCCATATGTTGGGCGGTAAAAGGTATTAAAGGTGATTCCCCTGTGCATCCCATGCCGCGCGGGGGCGGGGACGGGGGGGACGAATGAAACATTTACCATCCGGGGTGCGCAAGGTGATAGGGAGGATACAGCCATGGCTGGTACAACACGCATTTATAAAGAGGTTTACTTCGAGGCGAGCCACCGTCTCCTGCACTACAAGGGGAAGTGCTTCCGCCTCCATGGCCACCAGTGGCGTGTCGAAGTGTGGATGGAAGGTGCGGTCGAACCCGCGTCGAAGATCCTGCTCGACTACAATACGATAAAACAGGTCGTGGGCCGCTTTGACCACCAGGTCATTCTCAACAGGGACGACCCGATGGTCGGCTGCCTGTCACAGTTCCAGGAGGTCATCACGACCGAGGGGGACCCGACGAGCGAGAACCTGGCCGGCATCATCGCGGGCATGATCAACGACGCCTGTGCCGGGGCGGGCATCGATGCGGGGATACGAAAGATACGGGTGTGGGAATCGACCTCCTGCTATGCAGAATGCGTCTATGAAGATCAATGAACAAGTTGCGGGCATCTCCGGTGCCGGGACGCCGGTGTCCACCTCCCCGGAGCCCACATGAAGATCACTGAAATATTCGCGAGCATCTCCGGCGAGGGGACCCGGCAGGGTGCGCCGGCGGTCTTCGTCAGGTTTGCCGGGTGCAATCTCCGCTGCGCCTGGTGCGACACGGAGTATTCGTTTGCAGCGGGCACCGCGATGGAGGCATCCGCCGTCCGTGACGAGGTCGCCCGGCACGCCATCCCCTTCGTCGTCATCACCGGCGGCGAACCGCTCCTCCAAAAGGACGAGCTCATCCCCCTCCTCAGGGTGCTGCATGCGGAGGGGTACGATATAGAGATAGAGACCAACGGGACCTTCCCGGTCGGCGCTGTGCAGGAATATGCGGCCATCTGCATGGATATCAAGTGCCCCTCCTCGGGGGAGTCGTCCGACCCGGCCCTGCTCGCGTCCCTGCGGCCGCAGGACATGGTGAAGTTCGTGGTGGCGGACCGCGGCGACTGCCTCTTTGCCGAAGAGGTGCTGGCCTCATGGCCGACGCGGGCACCGGCGGTCTTCTCGCCGGTGTGGGGTGCGGACTACGGCGAGATCGCCGCATTCCTCATGGAACGCCGCCCGCCCGCACGGCTGCAGGTGCAGCTCCACAGGATTCTCGGGGTGAAATAAGACATGAAAGCAGTATGCCTCCTCTCAGGCGGGATGGACTCGACCACGCTCGCCTACCTGGCAAAGGACATGGGCCATGAGATCATCGCCCTCCATGTCCGGTACGGTCAGCCGACCGAAGACGCCGAATACCGGGCGGCGAAGAAGATTGCAGAGCTCCTCGGTGCGGTCGAGTTCTTTGAGGTGAACCTTGACTACCTGCTGAGAATCGGCGGGTCGGCGCTCACCGACGCATCGCTTGAGATTACGGACCACACCGAAGGGGAGACGGGGATGCCCGCGACCTACGTCCCCTTCAGGAACGCAAACCTCCTTGCCATCGCAACGAGCCTCGCCGAGGCGCGGGGGGCGGAGTCGATCTTCATCGGGGTGCAGGCATCGGACTATGCCGGGTACCCCGACTGCCGTCCCGCCTTCGTCGAGGCCTTCCAGACGGCGGTCGACGCCGGCACGGCGGACGGGACGAAGATCACCCTTCAAACGCCCTTCGTGCGGATGACGAAGGCGGAGATTCTCCAGGTGGGCTTCGACCTCGGGGTGCCGTACGAGCACACCTGGTCCTGCTACCGTTCGTCGTCGCCGGCGTGCGGGACCTGCGACTCCTGCCACTACCGCCTCGAGGCCTTTGCGGCGCACGGGGTAAACGACCCCATCGAATACGGGGAGCGGTAAACCCATGGAGGAAGGGACGGAGGTCTGCGGTGGGGGGCGCCTCAGCGTCGAGAAGGCGCAGGTGACCCTCCCCTCCGGGAGGACGAAGGAACGCTACATCGTCCACCCCGGAAAGGCCGTTGCGATGCTTCCCGTGGAGGGGGAGTACTGCTATCTCGAGCGCCAGTACCGGTTTGCCGTGGGGGAGTGGCTCTACGAGGCCCCCGCCGGCACCATGGACGAGGGGGAGACTCCCGAACAGACCGCCCACCGGGAACTGATCGAGGAGACCGGCATGCAGGCCGCGACCTTCATCCCGAAGGGGATCATCTACCCCGCCCCCGGCTATACCGACGAGGTGATCACGCTCTTCGAGGCACGCGACCTCTCGGCGTCCGACGAGTACCAGATGGACGACGACGAGATGATCGAGGTGGTAAAGATCCGTCTCGACGAGGTCGAGGCGATGATCCTCTCGGGCGAGATCATCGATGCAAAGACCATCTGCCTCATGTACCGGTGCTTCGGGTGCCGGCGATGAGCCGGGGGGCCGTATTTTTTGTCCTTGGCGCAGTCCTGATGGTATCGGTTGGTGCCGGGTGCCTCGGGGGTGCCCCGGCAGCGCCCGCGTCGTCGACGCCCGTCTACTCGCTTGACGGGAACGGGGCGCTTGTCATCTCCGGCACCGAACCCGTCTATGCCGAGTACCCGCTGGAGACTACGGGGCAGGACGGAAACGTCACCGTCTCGGAGGTCGTCCTGTATGTGGGGGGTGTGGATGTCCATGCCCTCTGCGCCGCCCCGGCAGACCCGGTGGCAGGCGTCGTGCTTATCCCCGGTGCGGGGGTGAAAAAAGAGGGCCACCGCGGGCGCATCATATCCTATGCAGAGAAGGGGATTGCGGCCATCGTCCTCGACGTCCGTGGCAACGGCGGTGCGACCGCCGGGCACGGGGGCGGCCTGCAGGAGGACTACCGCCGGTTTGTGCAGGGAAAGACCCCGCAGTGGTGGCAGACCATCGGGGATATCATCACGGCACGGCGGATGATGAGCGAACGGTATGACGTCCCGGTCTACCTCGTCGGCTCCTCCAACGGCGGGATGCAGGGGGCGGTGGCCGCCGCCGTCGACCCCGGCGCCGCCGGATACTTCGGTGTCTCGACGGCGGGGATAGGAGCACCCGGCCCCGAAACCGACCCCTCGGTTGCGGCATTCCTGCGCTCTATCGACCCCGGCCCCTCCATCGGAATGATCGCCCCCCGCCCGGTGTGGCTCTTCCACGCAAAGGCCGACAGCGTCATCAGCTACGAGGCAGGAGAGGCCCTCTTCGAAGAGGCGGGCGAACCGAAGACCTTTACCGCGTTCACCGGCGGCCACGGGATCACCGGCGAGGTCGATGCCGCCGTCACGGAAGCGATACTCACGCTTAATACTCCGTAAAATGAACTGTATAACCACTTTGTCCTTCTGGAGGAAGGCAGGCAATGGCAGAAGAGGCTGAGATGGACAGCGCACGGAAGCGCTATGAATTTAAAAAGATGCTCGAGCGGCTCGAGGAGAAGGAGGGGAGCGGTACAGAACTGATTACGATCTATGTCCCTCCCGACAAACAGATACACGATGTCACAGCGCAGCTGCGCGATGAGTTCGGCCAGTGCGCCAATATCAAATCAAAGCAGACCCGGACGAATGTGCAGAGTGCGATCTCCTCCATCCTCTCCCGCCTGAAATACTACAACCGCCCCCCGGAAAACGGCATGGCGATCTTCTGCGGCGCCGTCAAGGCAGGGGGCGACCGTACCTCGATGGACTGCACGATCATCGAACCGCCGGACCCGGTCCCCCTCTATATGTACCGGTGCTCGTCGAACTTCGAGCTCGAACCGCTGGAGCAGATGCTCGTCGAGAAGGAGGTCTACGGCCTCATCGTCATCGACCGGCGTGAATCCTTCCTCGGGTTCCTCCGCGGCAACCGCATCGAACCTGTCTCCGGCGTCACCTCGACGGTCCCCGGCAAACAGCGCAAGGGTGGTCAGTCCGCGATGCGTTTCCAGCGCCTGCGCCTCATTGCCATCAACGAATTCTACAAGAAGGTCGGCGAACGGGCAACGGACATCTTCATGGCGGAACCCGACTTCTTCAACCGGTTCAAGGGCGTGCTCATCGGCGGTCCGACGCCGACAAAAGAGGAGTTTGCGGAAGGGGAATTCCTCCACCACGAGCTCCAGAAACGGGTCATCGGCCTCTTCGACGTCTCCTACACGAACGAGTCGGGGCTTGCCGAACTCGTCGATGCGGCGCAGGAAGCACTGCGCGGCGTCGAGGTGATGAAGGAGAAGACCGTCATGGACCGGTTCTTAAAGGAACTGGTAAAGGATGACGGGCTCGCCGCCTACGGAGAGGAGAGCATCCGCCGCAACCTCGAGATCGGCGCCGTCGACACCCTCCTCCTCTCCTCCACCCTGCGCGAGGAGCGCCTCACCATCCACTGCCAGAGCTGCGATTTTGCAAAGGAGGAGACCGTCAGGATAGAACCCGGCAAATCGATGTCGGGCATCGAGTTTGGCAACTGCCCGAAATGCACGGCGCCGATGTACCTTGAGGAGGAGGTGGACATCATCGACGAGCTGACGGCGCTCGCAGATGCGTCGAGTGCGAAGGTGATGATCATATCGGACGACTTCGAAGAAGGCGCGGTGCTCTACAATGCCTTCGGCGGCATCGCGGCCATCCTCCGGTACAGGACGGGATACTGATGTACTTTACCACCTATTCCACCATAGAAACCATCCTCCGGGAGGCGACTGGTGAGGAGAATGTGCTGCTCACCGGGGGCGGCGACCATGCGGACCTCGCCTCCACCGTCGCCTTTGCGATGGCAAAGCGCGAGAAGAAGAACCCCGCCGCCCTTGCGGCGCAGATCAAAGCGGCCATCGAGGGGCCGCTCGCAGAGAAGGGCGTCATCGTCACCACCATCGGGCCGTACATCAACTTCGTCTTCGGCCCCTCGTATGTTGCAAGCGCCGTACAGGATGCCCTCGGCGAGGGCTACGGGGCTCTTCCCCTGCGGGACGGCAAGGTCTGCATCGAGCACACGAGCGCCAACCCCAACGGCCCCCTCCATGTGGGCCATATCCGCAACTCGGTCATCGGCGACACCCTCGCCCGTGTCTTCAGGAAGGCCGGCTTCGACCTCGAGGTGCAGTACTACCTCAACGACATGGGCCGCCAGATAGCGATCGTCTCCTGGGGGTTCGACCACCTGGAAATCCCCCAGAACGAGGGGGAGAAGGACGACCACTACGTCGCCCGCGTCTACGTCGCGGCGAACCGCGCCATAACCGCAGACGAGTCGATTAAGGCGGAGATCGACCGCCGTATGGGGCTCATCGAGCAGGGCGACCCGGAGATGGTGGAAAAGTTCCGCCGTGCCGTCTCGCTCTGTGCGGAGGGGATCAAGGCGACGCTTGCACGCCTGAACACCCCGCACGACCGTTTCGTCTGGGAGTCCTCCTTCGTGCAGGACGGCTCGATGGCGGCGATCCTTGAGCGCATCGAGGCGCTGCCCGAGGCAAGCCACGACGGCATTCTCGCCGTCGACCTTGCGGCGTTCGGCTTTGAGAAGGAGTATGTGCTGCGCAGGAGTGACGGGACCAGCGTCTATGCGGCCCGCGACCTTGCGTACCACCACTGGAAGGGCGACCACTTCGACCGGCTGATAAACGTCCTCGGCGCCGACCACAAGCTCATCGGCGCCCAGCTGCAGGCAACGATGGAGCTCCTTGGGGAGACGGTCCCCGAGATCGTCTTTTTTGAGTTCGTCTCCCTGCCCGAAGGGTCGATGAGCACCCGTGCGGGCAAGTTCGTCTCGGCCGACCAGCTCATCGACGAGGTGACGGAGAAGGCGTTTGACGAGGTGACCGTCCGCCGGCCGGAACTGCCCGAAGAGGAGCGGCGCTCCATCGCCGCCGCGGTCGCGGTGGGCGCGGTCCGGTACGATATCGTCCGGGTCTCGCAGGAGAAGAGCACGGTATTCGACTGGAAGACGGCGCTTGACTTCGAGCGCCAGAGCGCCCCCTACGTCCAGTACTCCCATGCCCGCGCCTGTTCCATCCTTGACAAGGCGGGGGACTTCGAGCCGGCGTTCACCTACACCACCGAAGCGGAGTGCGCCCTTGCCAAACATCTCGGGCTCTTCCCCGTCGTCATCCGGACCATCGTTGACGAACTTCGCCCCCATCACCTGGCCATCTACGCCCGTGAATGCGCCGACCTCTTCAATGCCTTCTACCACCAGGACCCGGTACTCAAGGCGGAAGGGGAGATTCGCAATGCACGGCTGACCCTTGTGAAGGCGGCGCAGAACACGCTCAAAGAAGCGCTGGAGACGCTTGGCATCGATGCAGTCCGAAGCATGTAAGGCCCTCAGAAAACAGGGCTACCAGTTCTTCTCCCCCACCTCTTCGGCGGCGCTCAAGCCGTGCATGTGGAACAAACGGGCGCTGCGTGGCGGCGACATGTGCTACAAGGCACAGTTCTACGGGATCTCCAGCCACCGGTGCGTCCAGATGACCCCGACCCTGAAATGCAACCAGCGGTGCCTCTTCTGCTGGCGCTCGATGGAGTACGAGGTCGTGGAAGAGGAGGAGTGCCCCCCGGACGTCATCGTCGAACGCCTCTACAAGCTCCAGAAGAAGGCGCTCGCCGGCTACAACCCGACGGCGCACAAGGGCACTGACGAGGCGATCTGGAAGGAGGCGCTCGCTCCTGATATGGCGGCCATCTCCCTCTCCGGCGAGCCCACCTGCTACTCGCGCCTCCCCGAGCTCGTCGATATGCTGAATGCCCGGGACTTTACGACCTTTGTCGTCACGAACGGCACCCGGCCGTGGGTGCTGGAGAAGGTCCACCCGTACCAGACCTATATCTCGCTCGACGCGCCGGACAGGGAGACCTACCTGAAGGTCTGCCGCCCGATGGAGGACTACTGGGAGGATATCCACGCGTCGCTCTCGCTCCTCCGGTCGCGCCGGTCGGCGATCCGCATCACCGTGGTGAGGGGCCTCAACGATTTCGCCCCTGAAAAGTATGCCGCGATGATACAGGACGCCGGGCCGGACTACGTCGAGGTGAAGGGCTACATGTACCTCGGCTACAGCAGGAACCGGCTCGAACGGCACAATATGCCCGACCACTCCGAGGTCAGGGCCTTTGCAGGCGAAATTGCAAAATACTGTGATTATGATAGGTACGACGAGAGCCCGATCTCACGGGTGGTCTGCCTGACACGGCGGTGAAGATGAAATTTAATGCAGAAGAATTCAGGGAGCTTTCACGAAAGGACTTTGAACACGCATGGCACCGCGGCCCTTCGGTCGTCGACCCGACAGGCCCGGCGGACCGGTACCCGAGGAAGATGTTCCGGCGGGCACGGGCGCACCCCGTCGCAGAGACGATCCAGCGCCTGCGCGAGGTGTACCTTTCCATCGGCTTTGACGAGGCGCGGGTGCCGCTCTTCATCGAGGAGCAGGACGTCTACCGCCAGTTCGGCCCCGAGGCATCGGCGGTGCTCGACCGGGTCTTCTACCTGGGGGGCCTCCCGCGGCCGAACGTCGGCATAGGAAAGGATCGGACGGCACGGATAGGGGAGCTCCTCGGGCGCCCGCTCGGCGAGGAGGGCGAGGAGCGCCTCAGAAAGACGCTGCATGCCTACAAGAAGTCCGAGATCGACGGGGACGAACTGACCTTCGAGCTTGCAAAAGTCCTCGACTGCGACGACGGGCTCGTGGTGCGGATCATGGAGGAGGTCTTCCCGGAGTTCCGGGAGCTTGCCCCCGAGTCCTCCCGGACGACGCTCCGGTCCCACATGACCTCCGGGTGGTTCATCTCGTTGGGGGCGATGTGGAACAAGCTGCCCCTGCCCATCATGCAGTTCTCCATCGACCGGTGTTTCCGCCGCGAGCAGGAGGAGGGCCCCACACGGCTGATGACCTACCACTCCGCCTCCTGTATCATGGCAGGCGAGCACATCACGGTCGAGGACGGCAAGGCGGTCGCCGCGGCCCTCCTGTCAGCCTTCGGGTTTACGGACTTCGAGTTTCGGCCCGACGAGAAACGCTCCAAATACTACATTCCCGATACCCAGACCGAAGTCTACGCCCGCCACCCCACCCACGGCTGGGTGGAGGTCGCCACCTTCGGCATGTACTCGCCGTCCGCCCTTGCCGAGTACGGCGTCGAGGTGCCGGTGATGAACCTCGGCCTCGGGGTCGAGCGGCTTGCGATGATCGAGTACCAGGCGGAGGATGTGCGAAAGCTCACCCACCCGCAGTTCTTCCCCCGTGAGTTCTCCGATCTCGACCTTGCCCGGGGCATCGGCCTCCGGGAGGCGCCGACGACGCCTGCGGGGATGGCGATGGCCGCCGCGATTATAACGGCCGCGACCGCACACGCCGCCGAGGAGAGCCCCTGCTCCTTCGAGGCATGGGAAGGCGGCATCGGGGACGCGAAGGTCCGGGTCTTCGTCGAAGAGGAGGAGGAGAACTCCAAGCTCTGCGGTCCTGCCGTCTTCAACGAGATCTTCGTGGAGAAGGGGCGTATCCTCGGGGTGCCCGACACGGAAAAGTTCGCCGATGTCCGCAAAAACGGAACGGCAACGGGCATCTCCTACCTCGAGGCGGTCGCGAGCCTTGCCGCATCCCGCATCGAGGAGGCGGCCCGAACCGGCGAGCCCGTCCGGGTGCAGGTGAAGATGGTGAAGACGCCATCCGAGGTGAACCTGAAGATCGACGAGTACGTGATGCGCTTCATCACGGACAACAACAAGAAGATCGATGTCCGCGGCCCCGTATTTCTGGCGGTGCGCTCGGAGATCCTCTGATTTTTTTTCATCCGGCACCTCAGCCCGGCATCACATTTTTCAGCTTTTTTTCAACGGAGAGCATTCCCCGGTGATGGGGAAAGCCGGACGGCATGTAGTCTCCTCCGGGTTTCACGGTCAGGGAAGCCTGCGGCCCGCCCGGGAGCATCCCTGCACGGATTATTTGGGCCCCCTCTGGCGGGCACCGGTCGGCGGGCACCGGTGTCATCCGGGAATGGCACGCGGGCGTAAGGCGTATGAAAAAAAGAAAAGGAACGCTCGTTTCGGCATCAGGCCGCCTTGTTCTTTCTCTGGTCGCGTGCCGCGACGAGGATGGGGGCAATCGTTTTTGAGTAGACGCTTCGTTTTGCAAGGTGTGCCAGCCGCCTCACGTAATGGATATGGGCAATCTGTATGCCGATCAACAGGCCGAAACAGACGGAAACAATGGCTATGAGCAGTGCGCTCACCAGGTCGATCATCGGTATCTTCTCCTCTTTTTCGTATCCGGTATTCTGTTATTCTGGTATTCAGGCTTTTTTCGGTTATCAGGGCCGCAAGGTTCTTCCGGCGTTCCTCGTCAGCTCTGCTGTTCGAGCTCATCAATCAGCGGCTCGAGGGAATCGGTCTCCTGGCAGGCGTCGGCAACGGTGAGAAACCGCTGGTTGAAGTGTGCGGTCAGGCCCACATAGCCGATGATTACCCCGAGAACGGAGCTGAAGGCCACGATTCCCAGGTACAGCCAAATAATACTCATTTCCAACGATAAGGGGTGTGTTTTTCCCGCCATTAACCTTTTTCACCCGCCGGGGGCGGCGGGGGCAGAAGCATTGATAGGAGGGAGGGGTGTATGTTCATGCATGGATTCATCGGTTCCTCCTCCCTCCTCTCCCTCCTCACCCGGCTGTCCGTGGCTGCGCCGGGGGATAGCCGGCGGGGTGGCGGGCCTTGTGGTCACGTTTCTCATCTATGCGGGCGCATTCTTCGTGGCATTCGGCAACCCCACCCCCTTTGCACGTGCCTATCTCTCGTTTGTGGAGGCCTTTACGGCATACCTCGGTCCTGCCTGGTGCATGCTGGGCGGGTTTGCCGTGGGGGCGTATCTTGCATGCCGCAGGGGCACGCAGGACAAGAAAGAAGCGCCCTGAACAGGAGAGCATCTTGGCATTGCCGCTTGCCCCGCCGCAGCTCCGGCCGGCATCCTTGACGTTCTCATGGCTGAGGACCAACCAAACATGGCCGACCTCAATGCCCCGTATGCATGAGACTGAAATGGAGGATATCTGCCGGGGCTCTCCGGGGAGAGGGGCACCGGCAGCCGCCCATCCGGAGCGTTCGGCCGCCCGGCATCCGTGGATACGGACACGCCACCAGCGGCAGAACGCCTGCCCGGCAAACGGCGGACAGAAGCGCTTTTTAATGCCGGCGGCAAGGTGTGATGATATGGACGGGGTGCGGCTGAATTTTATCCGGACGATTGCAGCGTCGGAGTGTATCTTCATCATCGGGGTGGCGGGGGATTCGGGCTCCGGCAAGACCACGTTCACCCGGGCGCTGCGCGAGATCTTTGGAAACCGGCTCGTCTCTTCCATCACGATGGACGATTACCATACCCTCGACCGTGCCGCCCGTGCACGGGAGGGGATCACGCCCCTGCACCCGGCGGCCAACGACACCGGCCTTTTGGAACGCCACCTCGCCGACCTGAAGGCCGGCAGGAGCATCGAAAAACCGGTGTACAACCACGATACCGGGACCCTCGAAGGGCCGGTGACCTTCTCCCCGACGAAGATCATCATCGTCGAAGGGCTCCATCCGCTCAGCACCCCGGCCCTCCGGTCACATCTTGATGTGATGCTCTTCGTCGATCCGGTGGACGACGTGAAGCATGCGTGGAAGATCCGCCGCGATGTAGGGGAGCGGGGATACCGCCGTGAGGATGTGATGGCGGAGATCAAGGCACGTGAGCCCGACTACGAGGCGTATGTAGCCCCCCAGAAGCAGTATGCCGACGCCATTCTCCGGGTGGCGCCGTCGGCCTATGACCCTGAAGGAGTAAGGGACCTCTATGCTGCCACCCTTATCCAGGAGCAGTTCGATCACACGATAAAAAACATCACCCTGCCGCTGGACCTCTTTGCGATGACCTCGCTCTCCCAGCGGGACTTTTCGATCGCCTTTCGGGCGGAGACGCTCTACGGGAGACGGATGGGGGCCGTCACCTTCGACGGCGAGCTTGCCTACGAGGCGGTCCGGAGGCTGGAGACGGCGGTCGAGGAGCAGACCGGGGTTGCCCCGATACGCATCTTCGAGGGAAAGGAGTATGTGACCGCGACGGAGGCGGTGAGCCTGATCCTTGCCTGGCGCATCATCAACCGCCGGATATTCGTCGAGCAGACCGGTCCCGGCTGCCGGAGATGACAGCCATTTCGGGCAGAAGGGTCCGGATCGTCAGGCCGCGCCTTTGCCCGTGATGTATTCCAGGAGGGCACGGGCGCCGTTCTTGTCGAGGGGGGTGTTCCCGCTCCCGCATTTTGGCGAGTAGATGCAGGAGGGGCAGCCCTCGTCGCAGGGGCATTCGCGGATCATCGCCTCTGTCGAATGCGCAAGGGCCGCGAACCGGTCAAACGCCTTCCCGGCAAGCCCCGCTCCCCCTGCATACCCGTCATAGATGAGCACTGCCGGGTTCCCGGTGCCGGGGAACTGGACGGAGGAGATGCCCCCCAGGTCCCACCGGTCGCAGAGGACATGGGCGGGCATCATGGCAATCAGCGCATGCTCCAGGGCATGGAGGGCCCCTGCGGCGTCCACCCCCTGGTGCTTCGCCCTGTCCATCGTCTCCTCCGAGAAGGTGAGGAGCAGCGCCCGGGTATCGAAGGTCCTGTCCGGAAGCGAGAGGGGGCGGGTGCCCAGCAGGTCGCCGTATCTGGTGACCCGGTAGGCGGGGACGGACTCCGTGATCGTCGCGGGGCCGAAGGAGAGCGAGCCCCACGGCATCGGTGCCACCCGTTCAGCGGCGATGGCATCCGGGAAGGAGGTGACGAGTGCCCGTGTCTGCATATCCGCATCGGACCTGCGCGCTGTGATCGTCCCGGTCAGGGTATCGAGCTCCTCGATGAGGTAGGTCTTCCCGTGATGGAGAAAGACTGCCCCGGGATGGGCCTCACGGAATGCCTGGTCCTCGGTCATCGTCTCAAGGGTGGTCCCGTCGCAGAGGAGACGGTAGGTGGTATGGCCCGTCCCGCCGAACGGGACCATCTCCGCCGCCCGTCCGGTCCCTGAGTAGACGAACCCCCGTGCGGTGGCGGTGAGGAGGCCGCCTGTGGCGAGTGCGGCGAGGAGGGCGGGCGCTCCCTCGCCGAAGCAGTCCCGTGCCTCGTCCTCTCCCAGCGGCATCTCTGCGGCGGCGCAGATCAGGTGCCCCGCCATCACGTAGGGGTTCTGTGCATCGACGACGGCATCCTCCACCCCTCCCGCGAAGAATGCGGCCGGGTGGCGCATGTAATACTGGTCGAGGGGGTCTTCGCCTGCGAGAAGCACCGCCGCCGACGCCCCGTCCCCCCGACCGGCCCTCCCCGCACGCTGCCACGTCGCCATGCGGGTGCCGGGGAACCCGGCGAGGAGGACGGCATCGAGGTGGCCGATATCGATGCCGACTTCGAGAGCGCTCGTTGCAACGACCCCCCGCAGGCTCCCGCTCTTCAGTTGCCCCTCGAGGGCCCTTCGTGCTGCAGGGAGGTAGCCTGCACGGTAGGCGGCCACCTCATTCTGCCGCTCGTGGGGAAGGCGCCTGCAGAGCGCCTGCACCAGCGCCTCGCTCCCCTGCCGGGAATCGGTAAAGCAGATCGTCTGGTGCCCGGCATTCATGAAATGCTCAACGAGGGCCGCGGCAGAGCCGAAGAGGGCCGCCGGGGAGGTGCCGGCGGAGGGGTTGTAGAAGAGAAACTCCCTCGCCGGGCGGCCGCCTCCTCCCCCCGTCACCGGAAGGCAGGGGAGCCCGGTGAGCACTTCGGCAAATTCACCCGGGTTGCCGATCGTGGCGGTGGCAGAGAGAACCTGCGGTGACGACCCGTACCGCCCGGCGACCCGGCGCAGGCGACGGAGAAGGAGCGCCACATGGGCCCCGGTGATCCCGCGGTACCAGTGGGCCTCGTCGATGACCACCAGCTTCAGGGAGGACCAGAACGCCTGCCACTGCGAATGCCAGCCCATCACATGGTGCAGTTCGTGGGGGTTTGAGAGGATGATCCGGGATCTTTCACGGATGCCCCTGCGCAGGTGCTGCGGGGTGTCGCCGTCGTAGACCCGGGGGTGGGCCGTGATGCCGGTCGCCTCCTCCATGGCGCGGATGGTGCCCAGTTGGTCCTGTGCAAGCGCCTTGGTGGGGTAGAGAAAGAGCACCCGTGCATCCGGGTCGTTTTCGAGGAGCATAAAGGCGGGAATAGCAAAGGCGAGCGTCTTTCCTGATGCCGTCGGCGCCGTCAGGATGACGTTGTCGCCGCGGGCAATGGCATCGATGGCTGCCGACTGGTGGGCGTAGAGGAAGATGCCGCGCTCTTCGAGATGGCGGGCAACCGCCGCCGGCAGGGCCGCCGCCGGGGGCCGGTATTCGGGCGGGGACGCAGAAATTTTCTCCACGTGGGCAATCCTGCCGGCATGGCGCGGGTCCCGGAGGAGGGCGGCGCAGGCCGCCTCTACCCCTCCGATGGGCACACCTCCGCGTATCCCTCCAGTAGCCGTTCATAAAGGCGGGCAAGGCTGGCGACATCCTGGCGGTTGTGGTCGACGATGGGGACGAGGGGGCCGGGGTTCTGCGACCGGAGGTAGGCCGCATAATACCCGGGCACATCCTTTCCCGGCAGGTCATCGTCACGGAAGATGGAGAGCGCCTGCCGCTCGATGGTCCCAAGCCGGCAGTCGGCGCATTCCCCCTTCCATCGCGACCGGGACGGATGCAGCAGATCAAAATGAGCGGGGTCGGGAGGAGGCGCCATCCCGTAATAGGCGGCACGGTCCCGGAGGTACGGGAGATCAAAGCCCCTCCCGTTGTACGTGACAAGAGCCGTCCCCGCATCGGACATCTCCTCGAGCACCATGGAAATGGCGGCCGGCTCCTCGCCGATGTCCCGGAGCAGGTACTGGGTGATCTGCATCTCTCCCCGGCGGATTCTGCCGGTGGCAAGGAGGATGATCGGCCGCGAGAAGAGCCCCATCGTCTCGATATCGAAGAAGAGCAGTTCGTCGGTCCGGCAGAGGAGGGAAAAGAGCAGGTGATGAGGGTGGGAAGGGCGGAAACGTGACCGCACCTCCTGTTCGAGGCCGTCCCAGTCTTCCGTTTCCAACAGGGCGAAAAGCGTCCGGGCCTGCGCCCCGAACCGCTGGTGGCGGCGGAGGCTTTCTATCGTCGAATATCCCCGTGAGCGGAGCTGCGATGCCGTTACAGGGCCGATGCCGCAAATCAGGCAGAGTTCACCGGCGAGTGTATGATACAGTGCCTCCATCTCCGGGCGGCCGACGGAGCACGGCACGGAGGAACGGACGGCATAACAGTCCCCCTGTGCGGTATGGCATTCGCTCCCGGCGAAGATATCATCAAGGAGGCAGCCTTCATACTCGTTCATCAGGGCGTTTCTGCGCAGGTGCTCAGAACCATCGGCGTACCCGGGGAAGAGGCGGTGCTGGTCGCAGTGATAGGGCGTGGCCGCACTGTCCACTCCGCTCACCGTGTCGCGCTGCCAGCGTGCTGCAATCCGGGCCGCAAAATCCACAGGTCTGCCTCTGTACAGTGGTTCGGGACCATGGGTAAGGTCTGGTGCCGTGCAGGGTGAAAGTGTCCGCCCTCCGGCGTGTCCGGCAGGAGAGCGCTTCCCGGGGGGAACTATATTATATGGCATCCTATCCTTGAGAAGGAATAATGCATGCCCAGAACTATCCCGGTGCTTTTGGTCCTTCTCGCAGTCCTGATTCTTTGTGCGGGCTGCACCACCTCACTGTTTCCGTTCGGCACGAGGGCGGATTATCCGTCAATCGACGATGTCGGAACATCCCCGGGAACCATCCCCGTGCATCACACCTTTCCGTTTCAGGACCGTGAACTGACCATCAGCCTCACCGTGGAAAACGACCTCTACACCGATGCCCGGGGCTCGACGAAATCAGTGGTGCTCTACGGCGCATGGGACAGCGATGAGGAATGGCTCAGGGAATCCTACCGTGCATTTGTCGGCGACCCGCGCCAGGAAGGGATGTATGGCGATCTTCGGTCCGCCTTTCGTGATATCCGGACTGCGATGGGGCTGGATGATGATGAATATGTGGAACTGATGGCGGCCTTTGTCCAGTCCATCACCTATGAATCCCCGGAAGGGGAGCAGACACCACGGTTTCCGGTGGAGACCGTCGTGGAGGGCAAAGGGGACTGTGACGACACCTCCATCCTCCTTGCAGGCCTCCTCGAACGCGAGGGGTATGATACGGCACTCTTCTTTTTCGAAGAGGAGAACCACATGGCCGCCGGGGTCCGGGGGCCGGGTGCCGGGTTCATGGGGACGGGGTATGAATACATCGAAACCACCAGTTTCAGCCTGCCGGGGGGTGCCACGACCCGTCTCCAGAACGGGATGAGACTCGAATCAGAACCGTTGGTCATCGCCATCGGAGAGGGGACCGGGATATATACGGCCGGAGATGAGGCGAGAAGCATTGCCGCTGCGGCGCAATCCTCCCGTGAGTATGCCGCCTTGATTGAAGCGGACCTCGAAGAGCGGGAGGAGGAGATCAACACCCGGCACGATGCAATCGTTGTGATACAGGAACGGCTGGCAGACGCCGGACAGGCAGGAAATCCCGCCCTCTATACCCGGCTGGTCTCAGAACACAACCGCCTTGCCGGGGACTACAACCGGCTCCTTGCAGACTATGACCGGCTCTATGCCGATTTTGAGGCGTATGCCCGGCTGAACAACCATATCGCCGGTCACCAGTATGACCGTCCGGGCCTTGTTGCATATATCAGCGAGTGGAAAGATGCGACCGGGCTGCCCCTTTGAGCCTGAGGCGTGCCTCAGGCCGAGATGATTGTCGCGATTGCCTCAGTGGAGGGGCTGCCCGGCATCCGCGATCTTTTTTTCTGTGCGCATGACTGTGATGAGAACATGGCCGTCTTTGACATCTGGCTTCTCCGGACAATGACGGGGTAGTGAGCGGCCCGTGACGCGATGCAGCTGAAGGTATCTGTCATACTTCAACAGGGAACAACAGCACTATATGCCGGCTGCCCGGACACAGGGTGAAAGTATTCCGGTTGCCCATGTCGGTATCCCTTTATTTCTTCCCCTCAAATAGAAGAGGAAGTTGGTTCTATGCTAAAGGTTGAAAATCTCCATGTCGAGGTGGGGGGCAAGGAAGTCCTGCATAACGTCAATCTCGCCATAGGTGAAGGCGAGACGCACGTGCTCATGGGCCCGAACGGGTCGGGGAAGACGACCCTTCTCCGTTCCATCATGGGGTTCGGGAATTATGAGATTACCGAAGGGCGCATCCTCTTCAAGGGTCACGATGTGACCGACGTTCCGCTGCATGAACGGGCCCGCTATGGAATGGGGCTCATGTTCCAGCGCCCGCCGACCATCTCAGGGCTCAAACTGGGAAAGCTTCTGACGGCCATGTCCGGGGTGCACCCGGAGAAGATATATGAATACGCCGAATCGATGAAGATGGCCGATTTTCTCGAACGCGACATCAATGCGAACTTTTCCGGTGGTGAGATCAAGCGCAGCGAGGTGCTCCAGCTGATGGTGCAGCAGCCGGATTTCGTGATGCTTGATGAACCCGAGAGCGGAGTGGACCTGGAAAATATCGCCCTCATCGGCAACGCGATCGCCCGCCTGGTGGAGAAGGACCGGCACATCGTCAAACGCCAGAAATCGGGGCTTATCATCACCCACACCGGCTATATCCTCGACTATCTCGAGGCGGACGCCGGGCACATGCTCTGTGACGGAGAAATCCGGTGCAAAGGAAATGCACGCGAAATCCTCAAAGTGATCCAGGAACGCGGCTACAAGGAGTGTATCGAATGCACAAAGATCTAGACGCCATGAACAACCTCTCCGAAGAGGACCGGGTCCGGCTCGAGCAGACCGGCATGATGCTCTCCGCCGTCAACCGCTGCGGCAGTTATTTCCAGACCGACCAGGACGTCGTGCAGTCCGAGTGCACCTACGAGGGCATCGAGATGCTCCCGACCGAAATTGCGCTGAAGAAATACGAGTGGCTCAGCGACTACTACTGGAACCTCGTCGACAAAGACAAGGACGAATACACCCGGTATGTTGCGGGCCAGAAGATCAGCGGCTACACCATCATCGCCAGGAAGGGGAGCAAAAACATCTTCCCGCTCGAGACCTGCCTCTTCATGCAGAAGGACGAGATCCAGACCGTCCACAATATCGTCATCGCCGAGGAGGGTGCCGAGCTCCACCTGATCTCCGGCTGCGCTTCAAGCCATGCCGTCAGAAAGGGCGCCCATTACGGGGTCACGGAGTTCTATGTCGGCAAGGACGCCCTCATCTCCACCACGATGATCCACACATGGGGGGAGCATGTGGATGTCTACCCCCGCAGCGCAGCCGTCGTCGGGGAGGGAGGGACCTTCCTCTCCAATTATGTCTCCATGAAACCGGTCGCGCACATCCAGATGTACCCGGTGGCACGCCTGACCGGCGCAACCTCGGTCGCCCGCTTCAACTCGGTCGTCCTCGCACCGGAAGGGTCGCACCTCGACCTCGGCCAGCGGGCGGTCCTCGAGGCAAAAGGGAGCACTGCGGAGCTCATCTCCCGCGTGATTACCCGCGGTGGCGAGGTGATCGCCCGCTCCCATATCATCGGCGCCGAAGAAGAGACCCGCGGGCACATCGAGTGCAAGGGGCTGATCCTCGACGGCGGAAGCATTCATGCGGTCCCGGAGATCGAAGGCCGTCTGTCCAATACCGAACTCTCCCACGAGGCGGCGGTCGGCAAGATCGCCCGTGACGAGATCGAGTACCTGATGGCACGGGGCCTTGATGAGGAGGTAGCGACGGCGACCATCATCCGCGGATTTTTGGATGTACGGATCCAGGGGCTGCCGGAGACCCTCCAGAGGCAGATAGATGCGGCAATCGATGCTGCCGAGGACGGGTTCTAAGACCCGTCACTTTTTCATGACGCTGTACGACTGCACCCGGCCCTTTCCCGAACCCCTGATGACCTGGCCGGGCGACCCGGTCCCCGCGGCAGAACAGGCCGCAGCCGGAGAGTATACTATTACCCTGATGAGCAGTGCGAGCCACAGCGGTACGCACATCGATGCGCCGTCCCATCTCATCGAGGGCGGGATGACGGTGGATGCGATCCCCCTCTCCACCCTCATCGGGCCGGTGACGGTTATCGACCTGACGGGCGGGAATGGCCCCGTAACGGCAGGCGACCTGAAGGATGCCTGTGGTCCGGGGATGCGGGTCCTGGTGAAGACGACCGCCCGGCATGTAGCGGAGTTTGATCCGTCATTTCGGGGGCTGTCCCCGGAGGCGGCGGAGTGCCTGGTGGATGCGGGGGTCATTCTCTTAGGCATGGACACCCCGTCGGTCGAGCCCTGGGGCGGTGACGGCAGGGTGCATCGCTCCCTCCTTGGTGCAGGGATTCCCCTGCTGGAAAATGTTGACCTGAGCGGGGTTTCCCGGGGTGACTATTATCTGATTGCCCTCCCATTACGTCTTACCGGCGGCGACGGAGCGCAGGCGCGGATCTGCCTGTCCGATACGGAGGAGATATTTCATGGATTTGGTCACTGACGCAGTAAGAAGGATGGAAGAGGTCATCTGCGGGAGCGGATGCCAGGACAGCAATGTGCGCATCCGGCGCTCACCCGACGCGGATGTGTGCCGGTATGAACGC
>DSBQ01000049.1 GCA_011045995.1 Methanoculleus sp.
ATGGGGGGGCAGGTGATGACCTGCATCTTCTCCAGGTTGATGCTCCCGTTCTTGCAGCTCCCCGTCACGAGGAGTTCGTCACCGGGGGCAAGCGAGCGGACCACGTCACGAAACCCCTTCGTCGGTTCGTATGCCATGCAGTCGATGCGGGCATCGCCGTCCTCCATGACAAAGGTGACGTGCCCCCCCTGCCCGGTCGAAGGAGAGGTGGCGACGGTGCCTTTCACCCGGTAGGAGCGGCCCTCTTCCACGCCTGCGATGGAAGCATCGATGAGGTGGGCATCCGTTCCCTGATTGGTCCTGAAGATCTCCTCCATCACCGGTTCTTCGGAGACGACATACGACCGTGCCCTGAGGACCCATTCGGGAGACTCTCCCCTGATGCCGAAGAGGACCGGGTCGGGGGTGTGGGGGAAACAGACGATGCAGTCGTTTGCATGGTCCACCGTGTCCCAGGTGTGGGGGAAGGTCTTCTCCTCCGAGGTGAAGAGGCTCTCCTTCACCACCTCACGCTCCCCCCGGCACGCAGGGTCGCGGTACGCCAGCAGTTCCCAGGTCCAGTCGGAAAATTCGGCACCGGCGGCGGCGGTGGCACCGATAAGGCCGCGGCCAAGTTTCCAGCCGCGGTAGAGCGCCCCGTGCTTCCTGAGGACGGTTTCTGCCTCATCAAGGGTGCAGAATCCCGTCACCGCCTGTTCGTAAAACTCCTGCGGCAGGGGTGAAGGGGCGACGACAAGGCCGGGGTGGGTGTTTTCAGCATCGAGGTCTGCAAATTCGTCGATGGCACCGCAGGCGATGGCGAAGGCTTCGGCGGGACTCCCCCCCTCTGCCTCGATACAGATGGCGGCATTTCCCCGGGTCTTCCATTTCACGTTCGGGTTGAGCCTGACAAGAAGGAGGTCCTGAATCGTATATCCCGCGTCCTTTAGGCGCCGGGCCAGGACCGCCCCCAGGTACGTGGTGCACATCCCCTCGGGGGAATCGGTATCATCGATTGCAATTCGCATGAATGACACCATTTATAAGGGTATCGCAGCTATATCAAGCATATAGACCGATGACACAGGAACGGTTGCTTCAGACACTGACGAGTATTCTTTTGATGGCGGATTTTAAGGTGTCCGAACGCTGCGGTATGCGCCCGAGAAGTTTTGATATCATCGGTGCCCGGGGCCCGACAGTCCTCGTCATCAAGGTTGCGCCCCACATCGATAGCGTCAGCGAAGAGAATGCACGGGATATTGCTCTGATCTCCCGCTATATCAAGGGAGTGCCGATGATCATCGGGGAGAAGGCCCGTGACTCCGAGCTCGAACGGGGAGCCGTCTACCTGAGGTACGGCATCGTGGCGACGAACGTGATGACGCTCTACGACTGCCTTGTTGAGGACGTCCCTCCCCTCGTCTACGCACAGCCGGGCGGACTCTACGTCAACATCAACGGCGCCCTTCTCCGGGACCTTCGCGAGGAACGGCAGATGTCGCTGGGGGACCTTGCCAGTGCGCTGGGGGTGTCACGCCGGACGATCTCAAAATATGAGAGCGGGATGGGGACGACGCTTGAGATCGCGATACGGCTGGAGGAGATCTTTGATATGGCCATCGTCGAGGCGATCGAGCTCCTCGAGAGCCAGAAGCACCTGGCCCATCACCAGCACGGGGATGTTACCCCACAGGGTGCGCCTGCTGATCTCGAGCGGATGGGGATGGAGCTGCATGGCATCCGCCGGGCGCCGTTCGAGGTCCTTGCGGTATATGAAGAGGAGACGATCCTGACCGGATACGGGCCTGCACCGAAGGTGATGCGCCGCGCTGCCCTTATTGGAAATATCTCCGACATAACGAATTCCAGAGCAGTGTGCGTCATAAAAGACTATAATAAGCAAAAGAAGGTTGGAAAAACGCTTATTATCGGAGAGAAGGATTTATCCGGGCTTGAATCAGGATCAGATCTCATAAATCTCATCGACGAATAGGTAGTTTTATATAGAACCACAAACCATTTTACCATCACATTTGGTGACAATTATGGCAGCAAATCTTGGTGGACAGCCTATCTTCATTTTAAAGGAAGGTAGCCAGAGAACCCGCGGTCGCGATGCTCAGGGCTCGAACATCGCAGCAGCAAAGGCCGTTGCAAGCGCAGTGCGGACCACCCTTGGTCCGAAAGGAATGGACAAGATGCTGGTGGACACCATCGGCGATGTCGTCATCACGAACGATGGTGTGACCATCCTCAAAGAGATGGACATCGAGCACCCGGCAGCAAAGATGATGGTCGAAGTCGCAAAGACCCAGGACGATGAGGTCGGCGACGGCACCACCACCGCTGTGGTCGTTGCAGGAGAACTCCTCAAGCGTGCTGAGGATCTGCTCGAACAGGATGTGCACCCGACCGTCATTGCACACGGGTACCGCCTCGCGGCAGACAAGGCACAGGAGCTCATCAAAGAGATCGCCATTGAAATCAAGGCAGATGACATCGAGATGCTCCGCAAGATTGCCGACACCGCGATGACCGGCAAGGGCGCAGAGGCCGCAAAGGACAAGCTCTGTGACCTCGTTGTCCGTGCAGTCACCCTCGTCGCAGATGAGGACGGCAGCGTCGACACCGACTACATCAAGGTCGAAAAGAAGACCGGCGGCACCATCGACGACTCCGAGATCATCGAGGGCGTCGTGATCGACAAAGAGCGTGTGCACCCCGCGATGCCCAAGCTCGTCCAGAATGCAAAGATCCTTCTCCTGAACGCACCGGTTGAGTTCAAGAAGACCGAAGTGGACGCAGAGATCTCCATCACCAGCCCCGACCAGCTCCAGATGTTCCTCGATGAGGAAGAGCGGATGATTAAGGGCATCGTTGATAAGATCATCAAATCCGGTGCAAATGTCCTCGTCTGCCAGAAGGGTATCGATGACATCGCACAGCACTACCTCGCAAAGGCAGGCGTCCTTGCCATCCGCCGTGTGAAGAAGTCCGACATGACCAAGCTCTCCCGTGCAACCGGTGCAGCCGTGGTCTCCTCCATCGACTCCATCGAGGCGTCCGAGCTCGGCTTTACCGGCCGTGTCGAGGAGAAGAAGGTCTCCGGCGAAGAGATGATCTTCGTGACCGAGTGCACCAACCCGAAGGCGGTCACCCTCATGGTCCGCGGCGGCACCGAGCATGTTGTCGATGAACTCGACCGTGCCCTTGAAGACGCCCTGCGTGTCGTCTCCGTTGTGGTTGAGGACCACAAGTTCGTTGCAGGCGGCGGTTCGCCTGAGATCGAACTCTCCCTGCGTCTGCGCGAGTACGCAGCCAGTGTCGGCGGTCGTGCACAGCTGGCAATCGAGGCCTTCGCCTCCTCACTCGAGATCATCCCCCGCACGCTTGCGGAGAACGCAGGTCTCGACCCGATTGACATGCTGGTCGCACTCCGTTCCGAACACGAGGCAGGCAACAAGTCTGCAGGTCTCGATGTCATCGAGGCAAAGCCCCGGGACATGCTCGAGGCTGGCGTCATCGAGCCGATGCGTGTCAAGACCCAGGCGATCGCCTCCGCAGCAGAAGCCGCAATCATGATCCTCCGCATCGACGATGTCATAGCAGCATCCAAGATGGGCGGCGGCGACATGCCGTCACCCGAGGAGATGGCAGCCATGGGCGGCGGCATGGGCGGCATGGGCGGCATGGGCGGCATGCCCGGCATGATGTAAGTCAGGCCACCATCCAACACCATACAAATATTTTCTCACTCCTGCCCGGAGAAATCCGGGCTCTTATTTTATTCCCCGATTCATCGGTGAAGAGCGCAGATAGTGGTCCGGGTTTTCGGGAAAAATGTCTCCCTGAAGAGATGTGCTTCCTCTCTTCAGACATATTTTAAATGCCGTTCCGGCGTTATTTTCAGCATTTGTCAATATTTTGAATAAATATTTGAATTTTTATTTGTTCAAAACATTAATCAGAAAATAAAGGGTACATTCGGGTGTCGGAAAGCGAAGGAGAGGAGAATGTGGTGCAAAAAGGGCTCTGCATCGTAATGGCTTTATGCCTGTGTATTGGCATCGTGGCCGCAGGAGACTGGGAACTGAGGTTTACTACGAATATCGGGACGAATAATCCTTCGCAGGAATACTTTGTGCTGGGGACGGATCCTGATGGCAGGAATTATTATATCGAGGGTCTCGATGTGGCGGCAACCCCCGGTAATCCGGGAATGTGGCTGGAGAAGAATGCCGGAGTCCGGGTCATTTCCGATTACCGTTTGACGCTGAATACCCCAAACCCCGCCCTCGCTGTGTATACCATCAATGGAACGAACATTTTGGCTCCGGTCGCATTCTCCTTCCTCAACTATCCAGAATTGCCCCCAATTGTCGGGGCCGTCACCGTACAGTACTGGAATGACTCGTCGACGCTGATCGTCCGGGATATCGATGAGGTGAACGACTCCGTCGTTATGGGGCCGGATGCATTCAATAGCTCTCTCGTCCCGTATCTCCCCAATATCACCGCGTGGTATACGTTGCCCCCGTCACCCGTCGCCGATTTCACCGCAAACGTGACCCATGGTGAAGCTCCGCTCACCGTGCAGTTTACCAACACATCAACCGGATATGAACCGGGTACGCCAACCTGGAATTTTGGTGACGGGAGCGGAGTGGTATTCAACCGGGAGACGCCGGTGCACACCTATGCCTCTCCAGGCCGGTATGATGTGCTGCTGGTTATCAAAAGTGACGGGGTTGTCTCCAATACCACAATAAAAGAGGATTTCATCACCGTCCTCGCCCCTCCGCCCGTGGTGAACATGAGCGCAAACCGGACCCTCGGATACGGCCCCCTGACCGTGAACTTCACCGATCTCTCGGCAAGCGGCCTTCCCGGTTATACCACCCTCGGGAACCGGGAATGGGACTTCGGCGACGGGACACCGAACGTGACCGGCACGAACGTCACCCACACCTACACCTCGTACGGCATCTTCAACGTGACGCTGACGGTGACGGACAGCCAGCCCCGGTCATCTACCCGTATCTTTGCGGACTGCATCACCTCCCTTGCCCCGCCACCGGATGCCGCATTTTGCGTTGAGCTGACGCCGCCGACGGGAAATGTCCCGGTGCTCGCGAACCTCAGCGATGCGTCAGCGGCCCACGGGGGATTTGCCATCGCATCATGGTACTGGGAGTTCGGTGACGGCACGAATTATACCGGGCAGACCCCTCCCGACCACCTCTATTCCGCAGAGGGGACCTATCACGTCAACCTGACCGTGGCGGACACCCAGGTGCCTGCCCAGACGAATACCACGACAGAAACCATCACTCTTCCTGGGCCTCTCCCCATCCCCGACTTCACCGCCTCCCCCACCTCCGGCCGGATGCCGGTGACGGTCCGGTTCACCGATCTCTCTGGCGGGACGAACATCTCCGCCTGGGCCTGGGACTTCGACGCCGACGGGCATGTTGATTCGACAGAGCAGAACCCGTCCTGGATGCCGGCCGGGCCATTCCCCGCACGCTACACCGTAACCCTCATCGTCACCGATGAGGTCGGGTCGAACATCGTGACGAAGGCGAACTATCTGTATATCAACAAAGAGGATGACGACGACGGCCCCGACTACCCGCCGGTGACCCGTCCTACCCCGTTACCGACGGTACATGGGACGGACGAACCACCTGCTGCCGGCTGCAGGGAAATGCTGGCGAACGTCGATGCGGCATCGGCCGCGAATGCAGATGAGACCGGTCCGGTAGGCGGCGGTGCAGCATCGCGGCCGTCCTCCTCATCCCCTGTGGTGCCTGGGGGGACGGACGCCGATGCCGAAAGCGGGGCGATTGACGAACACGGTCTGACCCAAAGCCCTCTGGGTGTATTTTCGGCAATAGCCGGCGGCATTGCCGGGTGGGCCTGGCTGCGGTTCAGGAGATGGTAACATCCACGGGCGGCCATCTGGCCCGTACATACTTTCCTGTGTTCCTCATCTCTTCGCGGCATTGACGAAGCCACCGGCATCTTTCATCCGGAACTTCTCCGGGAAAGGGAAGTCAATAGAATCGTTTTCTCTCTGCGCCCGCGGCGCTTTGCCATGCAACGCTACAGCGCAAATTTTTATCGGTATTTGTAATGATCCTTCATACAATCCGAAATGGTTCGGAGGAGGTCGTACGGGAGAAGAACATGAATGTCAAAGATCGAATCATGATACTCGCCGAAGCCGAGTATCTGTACCAGAAAGCCCGGCAGAAGGTCGATGGCGAGGACTACGATGGTGCACTGGTCCTCCTGGATAAAGCCGTATCGCTTGCTCCCGGTTTCTCCGTTGCGCACTGCGAGAAGGGGAACTGTTACTGTTTCCTGAACCGTGAAAATGACGCACTTGCATCGTATGAACAGGCGATACAGGTAGACCCCTACCATGCAGAGGCCTGGTTTCACAAGGGGCAGATCCTTAAGGGAAGAGGGAATGCCGACGAAGGGGACCTGTGCATCGACCGCGCCACCCGACTCTGCTGCGGCAGATAATTGCAACACCCCACATGGTTCCTCCCGAACGGGAGTGAACGAAAAGCCGGCGCCAGCGGCACCGGCGGCACCAGAAAAAACAGCCAGAACGGGGAAATCCTGGCCTGCTTTTTCATGGTGCCCTCTATTCTGGATACCCCTTCGACACCCGCCACTACCTCCGTCGCCATGGACCAATCGTCGGGCCGTTGACTATATCTGGAGGAGAGAATAGGGGAGAGCAAAGCCTCCTGCGGTGGCGCAGGCCGTAAGAACATCATCAGGAGTTCTCTTACGACCCGGGGATGATGTGCCATGTCAGTAGTTGCCGTTCACCCGCGTATTCTCAGGTTCGAAGAGGAGATCCGGTGCCTTTCGCATACCGAGGTCACCGGGTTCTTCTCTGAGGACGAAACGCCCCTCCTCGAGCTGCAGGGAACGTGCGTCGCCGGCGGTGGATACGGCACGGTCATCCCCGATAACGCACGGGACGTCGTATGCGGGCAGATTATGACCCACAATCACCCCCCGACGCCTCGTTTATGGGGAGGGATCTCAGGGAGGCTTCGTTCTTCACCCTGAAAGGGGATTCGCGTCGTCGGAAGAACCGGTCTCTTCTCCATGCGGCCGGGCCCGGACGGCTGGCCGCCGCCGGAGGAGATGGTGGCGAAATTCGAGGAGATATGGAACAGCGACGCCCTCACCCGCAGGGTCGGGAGGGTGATGGGGGTCATCTTGACGACACTCCCGGAGAGGGGGATACGACGGCTGCCATCCGCCTGATAGTCCGGTCGGACCTCTGGTGAAAAGGTCGCAGAAGAGCTGCACCTGCGGTACCACAAGGCGGAATGGCCGTGTCGTGCCACCTCTGCATGAGGGCAGGGTCCGGGCCCTCCCCTGTGGCAGGGTACCCATTCTTGATCCGGCAGTACATTGCCCGTGGCGGGCATCGGGGGAGGGCTGATTTCCCCTCCCTGCCCACCTGCCCTCCGGGCCACATCCGGTTCTGCGATAACCTTTAGCCCGCGGCCCGGAGGCAGCAGTTTGGTGTGCGTTGCAGGAGCTGTTCTTTGGCACCGCACCTTTAAGTCAGACAAGGATGTATAGAGCATCATGGGTGAGAAATTTGTTTTTATGAAGCACCGGACTGTCTGCTATCACTGCGGCCACGAGGCCGACCAGGTCATCAAGGCCGTCTCCCCAAAGGCGGAGGTGGTCTGCTCCAACTGTTCGGCGGCGCGGGTTTTTATTCCGAAATATGAAGAGGTGGCAGAGCGCGGCCATTTCGAACCGCCGGTCAGCTGCTATGATATATGGCAGCTCAGGACAGAGGCGCCATGCAAGAACTGCGGCGTGACCGGGCCGCACGAGGTTGTCATCGGGTGCAACAACTTCAGTACCCGCTGCAACAACTGCGGGTACACGCATTTCTACAAATTTGATATGGAATACATCGGGCAGTGCCCGATAGAATAATTACATCAAGCGGCCCTTTTTTTGATTTATCCTGATATCCCCCTCCTTCTTAGGACAGCGAGTCATGTCATGCAGGCCACAATGGCGGCCGGGGATGCCGAAGCTGCCCACCCGGTGAGGCCGGAACGAAAGCTGCACAAAAAGAGAAGACGATCGCGGGGTAAAAATGAGCAGGAAGAGGAGGCCTTCAGTCCTCTTCCCGGACCATCGTGATGGCCTTTTTCGGGCATTCCTTTGCGCAGATACCGCAGCCTTTGCAGTAGTCAAGGTCGATATCGAGGTTTTCGTCGATTGCCGCGTCCGGGCAGTACTGGCGGCAGAGGCCGCACTCGTTGCATGCCTCCCGGTCGACCACCGGCCGGAATGTCCTCCAGGTGCCGGTCTTTCCTGCGGCGCCCTCTGCCGGGCGTGATATTGCAAGTTTTGCGCTCATATCTTCAGCTCCTCAAAGGCCTTGCGTGCGGCCATGACATTGCGTTCATCGGAGAATGTCTCAGCAATCGCTTTTTCCGCCGATTCACGTGAGATGATGCCCATCTTTGCAATCGCACCGATGAGCGGTGTATTGAGAATCGGGTTGCCGGCAAGCACCATCTTTAAAGAGAGGGCGATGGAGGTGAGGTCCACCGTGTAGGTGGTATGCCCCTTCACCTCCACCGGGTGCGGGGAGTTGACGAGGACCACGCCGTCCTCCCTGAGGCCTGCCGTCACATCGACGGTCTGCATGATCGAGTGGTCAAGGACGATGACGAGGTCGGGCGTCCTGATCTGTGAGTAGACGCGGATGGGGGTGTCGTCCACCCTGATGAAGGAGACGACCGGTGCCCCGCGGCGCTCGGCGCCGTAGAGCGGGGTCGCGGTCGCGTATTTGCCGTCAAGGAATGCCGCGTAGGCAAGGACCTTTGCGGCGGTCACCCCGCCCTGTCCGCCCCGGGAATGAAGCCGTATCTCGTACATCAGGCATCAACCCCGAACCAGTGTTCCCCGCCTTCTGTACGTATCCGGACGAAGGAGGCAATGTCGTCATAAGTGACTTCCTGCCCCCCGAGGCCTGCGATGACCGAAAACGGCCTGCAACCGCATTTTGCACGAAGTTCGTTTGCAAGCACCCCGCCGAACCCGAACGAGTAGTCACGGTCGATGACGACGACCTCGCGGCCTGCAAGATCGATGGCCGGGAACGGGCGGAACCAGCGGATCCGGATCGACCCTGCCCGGACTCCTTCTTCACGCAGGATGTCGACGGCGACCTCCATCTCCTTTCCGAGGGTGCCCATCGCGATGATCACCACCTCCGCATCCTCGCAGCGGTACTCCTCTACCATGTCATAGCGCCTGCCGTAGCGCCCGGCGAAGGCCTCTTCGACCTCCTGTATGACGGCGACGGAGTCCCGCATGCCACGCTCGATGTCCCAGCGGAACCTGAAGTGCTCGGTTCCCTTGGTCAGTGTCCCGTAGCCGCCGGGATGGTTGATATCGATGGCGTGGGGGGTATTGGTCGGGGGAAGAAATCCCTCAGGGTCGACGGTTTCGAAGGGCTGGGTGATGTGGGTGAGGAGAAACCCGTCGAGGTTGATCATAACCGGCAGGAGAACACTCTCATGCTCGGCAATCCGGAATGCCATAAACGCCGTATCATAGGCCTCCTGCGCCGTGCTGACATAGCACTGGAGCCAGCCGGTATCGCGCATGGAGAGGGAGTCGGACTGCTCGGCACCGATGTTCCAGCCCGGCCCGAGGGCACGGTTCGCATTTGCCATGACGATCGGGAGGCGTGCCCCTGCCGACATGTGGAGCATCTCGCACATGTACACGAGGCCGTGGGAACTGGTTGCCGTGAAGGTCCGCACGCCGGTTGCAGCGGCACCGATGCAGGCAGCCATCGAGGAGTGTTCGGATTCCACCGGGATGTAGCGGGCGTCCATCGATCCGTCGGTGACGTAGTTGGCAATCTCTTCGACGATCTCGGTCTGCGGGGTGATGGGATATGCCGCGACGACGACCGGTTTTGCATCGCGTACCGCAAGGGCCACTGCCTTGTTCCCCGTTCCTATCATCAGCATTCGCTCTCCACCTCCTTTTGCAGGCATCCGATACTTCGGTCGATCGCCGCCTGTATCTCAGCGATCTGTTCCTCGGTGATGCCCTTGAACCTGCCCTGGCGGGTGAGGTAATCAGCCACCGGGATGCGTTTTACCATCGCGGCCTTTGAGGCTCCCGTGATGGCAAGTTTGCCGTGGTCGCGTTCCCAGAGGACCCACATGCCGGACTTCACGGCAAGTTTGCCCATCTCAATGGTCTCCTCCGACGGGAACCGCCAGCCCGGCGGGCAGGGGGCGAGCACATGCATGAACTTCGGGCCCGGCATGGAGAGCGCCTTTACCACCTTGTTGTACAGGTCCACCGGGTAGGCGGCGCAGGCGGTTGCCTGGTAGACGGGGTTGTGCGCGGCAACGATGGCATCGAGGTCCTTCTTCAGGTCCTGTTTGCCGGCAGGCGTCGTGGTGGTCCGGGCGGCAAAGGGGGTGGCCCCCGACCGCTGCATCCCGGTATTGGAATACGCCTCGTTGTCGTAACAGACGTACAGGAAATCGTTGCCCCGCTCAAGGGCACCCGAGAGTGCCTGGATGCCGATATCCACGGTACCGCCGTCTCCTGCATAGCAGATCACGTTGGTCTTTTTTCCGCATGCCCGAAACGCCTCGCTCATGCCCGACCCGACGGCCGCGGCCGATGCGAAGGCGACGTTGTAGACAGGGATATTCATTGCCGTTGTGGGATAGACGCCCTGAATGACACTCGTACAGCATGCAGGGATGACCAGCACCGTATCCGGACCTGCCGCCTTGGTTACGTAGCGGAGGATCAGGGATGACGGGCACCCGGCACACGCCGATGTCGTCTTTAAGATATACTCCTCGTCTGGAATTGCCATACTCACTCAAACCCTCAGAGACCAATTTTCATGATTAATGATGAATGTCAGATAATTTTTGTAAGGAAACAGTATAGCCTTTCCCCTGTGTGATCCGGCAAGGAAACGGGAGAGACAGTACATGCGAAAGAACCCTGCATGGTGGTGGAATTGACGTTTTCCGGGAGGATATTCTGTTTATTGCCGGGTACCTATCCCCCGGCGGGAGGGATCGTACCAGTAAGCCGATCATTCGGGATGAGTGTGGACAGGAGAGATTTTTCGATGCAAAGGCCGGTTCATTCCCAGAATGCAGATGTTAAATATCCTTAAATATCCGTGTATCGTCGGTACCTATGAGGAAGTGTACCCGTAATGCCAGAAAAATCAGACGATGCAGATGCAGGGTCCGTGGGGGAGAAATCGCGAGGCCCGGTGCAGGGGTCTGCAGGCGATGGGCAGACGCCCAATCCTGTGGGGGATGAAGGAACCGCAGGGCAGACCGGTCCCGCTGAAGGAACTGCAGCTCCAGACGAAGGGCAGGAGACCCCGGCAAAACCTCCCGTCTCTTCGGACGATATCATTGCCGGCCCGGGCGATGAGACTCCTGTTGAAACGCCGTTACCGGAGGATGCAACGCATCCCGCATCCAGTGACGAATCCGCAGGGGAATCCATTGGAGAAATTGCTGGGGAACCCGTTGGAGAACCTGCCGGAAAACCAGCCAAATCCGGTCAGGGACCTTCTCCCGCTCCTTTGGCACCATCCGCCGCTCCACAGGAGGCGGCTGGCGACAGTGCCGGTGCTGCGGAGCCGGCAGAAGTCTGGGAGGTCGGAGCGGCAGCGGCCGCCGATGACGAGATCCGCCGCCGCCTCGAGAGCGTCCGCGAATGGGAAGAGAAGCAGGAGACCAGGGAGAAGGAAAAGGAGCTTCAGCGCGAAGAGATCGAGAAGGAATACGAACAACGCAGAAAAGAAGAGCGCCGGGGGAAATGGAAGCGAAATGCGATGATTGGCGGGGGCATTATCGCCATTGTCCTCATTGCGGCGCTGCTCACCTTCTCCGTCACCATGAACCTGCCCTCCTCGGCCCAGTCGTTTCCCTTTGTCAGCACCTATGATGTCCGGATGCCTCAGGGGGCCCCGGTGGCGTTTGCAGATATCCCGGTGACGGTCTCCGGTACCGGCGACAAGGTGATCGTGAGCATCAGCGGAGGGCTGGGGACCGAGCTGCAGATAGGGGACCAGATTACCTTTTCCGAACCCCGGCGGGTGAATATCCGTATCTTCGGCATCACCATCCTCGAGACTGATTATCAGGTGGTGGCGGAGTTCAGGGGCTACCTCCCGCAGACCCGGCAGAATGATTTCTACGTTGCGGTGATGACCACGGACCCGCTTCCCGGCTGGGCCGTGGGTATCATCCTCCCGGATACGGTCGAGGCATACCCTGTCAATGCACAGATTGTCTGAATCACCTCTTTTTTCTTCAGTGCGTCAGTCAGGGAAGAACGGGGGAGCGAAAGGAGAGGAAGGGTGCCGTGACAGCATCCAGTACTCTAAATGCGTGCATCCAGTACTCAATCGGGAAGGCGCTTGCACGCACCGGATAAGGGCATACCGGTGCTGCCGTCATGCCTGAAGATGGGCGGGTTCCGGTACATCAGGAGACCGTCCTGATATACGGGACGGCGCTGCAGGGGCGATCCTGCCCCGGCAGGCGGTCTGCTGTCGCCCTGCAGACAACCGCCGGAACATCCCTGCCATACCGGGACGTCCTTCTTCCCGTCACCCCGCCGGATGCCGGGCATGCTCATCTCCCCGGTCTTCGGCTCCCTCCGGGAACGGGATGCAGTCCGTCACTTTTTTCAGCGACGCGTACCTGCGCCGCTGTTCTGCTATCGCATCGCGGCGGCGGGCCCCCATGTCCACCGGGGAAAACCCGAGGCCGCAGTCGATGTCCCAGAGGACGAGTGCGTCAGGCGGTGCGGGAGGCAGGTGCCGCCCGGTCCCGGTGGCGAGGAGGGACCGGATCTCCGCTGCTGCCATCTCCCCCCGCCCCGCTGCAATCAGCGCCGTTGCGATGCACCGGACCATGTTCCAGAGAAAACTCTCCCCCCTGATTTCCAGCACCCAAACGTCCTCATCGGGAATTATCCGTGCCGTATGGATGGTGCGGACAGGATGTTTTCCCTCGAGCCGGGCAAAACAGGAGAAGTCGTGCGTACCGGGAAAACATGCCGCCGCCCCGGCAAGCAGATCTTCGTCAAGGCGCCGGTCGTGCAGGTAATACCGGTAGGTCCTGTGTAGGGCATCGTAGCGTGGATGAAATGCCGCGCCGGCCTTCGCCCATCCCCGGCACCAGCAGTCGGGGGGAAGGACGGCGTTGAGCTTTGTCACCGCCCGTTCCGGCTGTGATGTGGTAAAGGCGCAGATCTGCCCGCGGGCATGCACGCCGCGGTCCGTTCTTCCGGAAAGGGCAAACCCTGCTTCCCGCCAGTCGGTGAAGAGCCCGAGCCGGATGCAGGCCTGCACCATATCCCCTTCAACGGTCCGCAGGCCGGGCTGGACCTGCGACCCGTAAAAATCAGTGCCAAAATAGGCCACCTGGAAGGCGAGCCTCACCGGTGCTGTATCTTCCGTGTGAGTCGTCGTTTCGCCCCCCGCATGGACTGACGGGTATAGGTCCGCAACGGGGTCATCCGTCCCCGTATCTGGCACCGGCCCTCCCGTATGGCGTCCAGGATCGCGTCGATATCCTTCTCCGCGTCGACCAGGGTCTCCCCGTAGCCGATGAACCGTGCATTATGGGCATCACTTCCCGCCACCCTCGGCTTCCCGAGTTCGCGGGCAATCCGGTCCGCCTTCCGGTTCGCGGACCCGGTGATATACCGGCTGTTGAACGACTCCACCGCATCGACCATCTCGAGGGCATCCCGGATCTTCAGGGCGACGCCGTGGCGCCATTTGTGGTAGGGGTGCGGCAGAATAACGAGTGCCCCCATCCTCCGTGCCCGTGCCACCGTATCCTCGAACAGGAGGCCGTCGGGGACGGGCTCCCTGATCCCGAGGGCGATCATATGGCCCTCGTGGGTCGAGACCTCGATACCGGGAATGACCAGCACCGGTGATGCAAGCGTCTCTGCATATACGACCGCCTCCACCGTATCGTGGTCGCATATGGCGATCGCGTCGAGGCCCCGCTCCTCTGCAACGCGGAGGCAGTCCTCGACACTGCTCTCCCCGTCTTTGGAGAAACTGGTATGGACATGGAGGTCACAGCGCAGCATCAGATCAATACCTTTTATCTTTCTTCTTAATTAAATGGAAGCGTATGCGCCTTCTCCTCCCTACCGGCGAACTGACGGAGGCCGCCGTCCGCTCGGCGGCCCGCGGGTATGACGCCGATGTCGTCGTCACCGGCCGTATCGCCGCGTTTCTCCGCCCCGCCCATCTCCTCGCGATCGCCCGCGGCGGTTCCTATGACCTGATCCTTGTCTCGGGCATGTGCACTGCGTCGTTTGAGGCGGTCGAGGAGGAACTGGGCATCCCGGTCCGCCTCGGCCCCCGGCATGCGGTGGACCTTCCGCTCATCCTGCCCCTGATTGGCAGGGTCGAGCTTTCCCGGTCGGTGCCTGCAGATGAACTTCTCCGGGATATCCGGCGAAAGGAAGCAGAGGCAACGCTCAAAGAGCGCGAAGCCGGAGCGGATGTTGCCTACGCGATTGCCGGGTGCAGGATAGGCGGGACCTCGCGGTTGAAGGTCCTCGCGGAGATCATGGATGCCCACCGCCGGAATGACCTTCCCGCGGAGGCGGCACGGATGGCCGCCGGTGGTGCCGACATTCTGGACCTCGGGTTTGGGTTCGATGCGACCCCGGAGGACGTCGTCCGGTGCCTGGACGCCTGCCGGGATAGTGGTCTCCCCCTCGCGGCGGACACGCAGGACCCTGCCCTCATCCTTGCAGCCATCGCGGGCGGGGCGGACCTCATCCTCTCGCTCCATGAAGGAAATCTTCCCGATGCGGGGGCGGCCGTTGCGAAGGCAGGGGTTGCAGCGGTCATTGTTCCCGGCGAAGCGTCCCTTGAGGAGAATATCCGGGCGGCCGAAGAAGCGGGCATCATTCCTATCATCGCCGATCCCCTTCTCCAGCCGGTCGGCTCGGGTCTTCTGGCATCGCTTGCGGGATTTCGGCCGGTCGGCTACCCCCTCTTCTTTGGTGCGGGCAATGTGACCGAACTCATCGACGCCGATTCGGTGGGGGTCAATGCCCTTCTCGCAGGGTTGGCTCATGAGGCCGGCGCCTCGGTGATCTTCACCAGCGAGCACTCGGACAAGACCCGTGGGTCGGTCCGTGAGATGCGGCGGGCGACGGAGATGATGGCCCTGATGGGAGGCCGGCCCTATCCGAAAGACCTGGGCATGGACCTGATGTGCATCAAGGAGAAACGGCGGCGGCGCGAACCGCCCATCCCGTATGATCGTGAGGTCATCTGCGGCCCCATCCCGGAGCACCTCGAATATGACCCGTGCGGCAATGTGCGTATCGGCATTTCGGGCGGCAGGATCATCGCAGAACACAACGGGACCGCCTATACCGGCAGCTGCTGGGAGGAGGTGGTTCATGCCCTCCTGGATCATGAATCCGTGTCGCTCCTCAACCATGCCGCCTATCTCGGAAAGGAGCTCTACAAGGCTGAACTTGCCCTCCGGTTCAGGCGGAGCTTCGAACAGGACGGTCCGTTCTGATAATCCCCGAGACCAACAGCCCGGAGGCGGCAGGGGCCCGGCAGGCACCGGCGCACGAACTTAGCAGGGGCAAAAAAAGGGAGCTTTAGTGGTCCTTTTTTGGGGTATGGATGACCAGTGTGGAGACCGGGCTGTTTGCCACCACCGATGAGCTGACACTGCCGAGGATGAACCGGCGCGTCCATCCCTTGCCTGCCGACCCGAGAATGATAAGGTCTGCCTCGATCTCCTTTGCGTAGTCAAGGATCTCATCTTTCGGGTCGCCGATGAGCATGGTACTTTTCATCAGCATCCCTGCCTCTTCTGCCATGGTGTCCGCCCCACCGAGAATCGTCTCTCCTTCCTTCTCGATGACCTCGAGCCGGCGAAGGGTGTTCGGGTCGGAGACGCCGATCTGGGGGTCGACGATGGTCGGGGTCAGGGTGCCGGGGTCGACGACGTAGAGAACAAAGATCTCCGATCCCCAGAACCCTGCATGTTCGAGAGCCGTCTGGAGCGCGGCCCGGCTGAAGTCGGAGCCGTCATAGGCAACAAGGAGCCGTTTGAATTTCATTGCATCATCTCCGGCAGATGATAGGTTTCCTGCGGGAAAATAGTTGCGCCCCCCCGCACCGATCTTTTGATGAGGGGGCGTCCGGGATGAAACACTTAATCTGACGTTCAGCCAACATATATCACACCAATGGCAGTTCATGGCATCAGAGAAGACCTTCTGTTAACCCTCCTTGCGCTGGGGAAGAGCCAGCACCCGAATGAATTCATAGCAATTCTCCGGGAAGAGGGCGGGATTATCGAAGCGTTCGATCTCGCACCCGGTACACAGGTGAACGAGTGTTCCGCATCCTTTTTTCATGACATGATGCCTCTCGACACTCACGTGGCAGGCAGCGCCCATTCCCATCCGAACGGGGTGCTGCTGCCGTCCGATGCTGACCTGCGCTTCTTTGGGTCGGTCGGACGGTATCATATCATCGTCGGTTCCCCCTATACAACGGACGCATGGCGGTGCTTCTTTCCTGACGGGTCGCCCGCCGGACTGGAGGTCGTGCCATGAAGCGGGTAATTGCGACCGGAACATTTGATATCCTTCACCCCGGACATGTCTATTATCTCGAGGAGTCACGCCGGCTTGGCGACGAACTGCATGTCATCGTGGCACGCGATGTCAACGTAAAGCACAAGCCTGCCCCGGTCCTTCCCGAAGACCAGCGCCTCTGCATGGTAAGAGCGCTCAAACCGGTCGACTATGCCCGTCTGGGAGATCGTGAGGATATGTTTCGGCCGATAGAGGAGATTGCCCCGGATGTGATCACTCTCGGTTTCAACCAGCATTTTTCCGAGGGGGCGCTGTCGTCAGCCCTTGAGCGGCGGGGTATTGATGCCGAGGTTAAGCGGGTCGGGCCCTATTCCGGGCCGGGTTACGCGGGGTCACGGCGGATTATGGAGCGTATCCTCGAGATACGCTGTACGAAGAACGAATAACGGAGATGTGTATGAAGGAAGAAGAACAAGAAGGAGAAGAAGTTCAGTATGATGTGGTCACCTGCCGTCACTGTGATGGTGCAGGATGCCTGTACTGCGGAAAGACCGGCAAGGTGGAGGTGGAGCACCCCGCACGACTCTGCTCCAGGTGCGAGGGTGAGTGCTGCATCTATTGCGGGTACACCGGCTGGGAGAAACCCCGCGGCAAGTACGAGTAATCCTCAGGGCCCGGGCCGCCGGTCCTCTCCGGCGGGAGTATGCTCTTTTTTCTTCAGTATCCTGCGTGCGATGAAGAGCACCAGAAGAATCACGATGATGATGCCCGCACCCGCTATTCCTGCAAGGATGCCGGTCTCAAAGAGCGTGATGATGTAGTCCGCCGAGAGGGCGATGATGGACGAGGAGAGTATTGATCCTGCCGCGACACTGAGGATGACCTTCAGGGGGCTCATCCCCATCACCCTCCCGATCACCGATCCCGCGACACCCCCCGACCCTTCGAAGGGCACCATGACAAAGAGGGCAAGGCCGATGAAGGAGAGGTGTTCGAGGGTGGGGTGCCGGTCGAATTCCTCCCGTCCGGTGACCATGAACCGCTCAATCCACGGGCCGAGCAGGGGGATGCGCAGGGCGAGCGGGAAGTTCCAGGTGATGAAGAGGGCCCCGAGGACGTCGGAGAGCGCGATCGAGAATGCGGCAAGCCACCAGGGGATGCCGGCGACCACCATGAGCGGTATGACCGACTCCTTGCCTGCCGGCGGGATGAGATAGGCAATGCCGAGGGCTCCGAATTTCCAGAAGAGATCCGGTGGAAGGGCAACAGAGAGGATGACCAGGTAGACGGCCATGATGGCGGGGGGGAGGAGGGCGTAAATAACGTGCCATCCACGATGCACGGGGTCGTGACGCGCCTGCCATTTCCTCTGTAACTGGCGGGACAGTTCCGGAGGAACTACCCCCTGCCATAGTTTTTTCAGTGCCCTCCGTGCCATGCATGTACCTCCCCGGTGGTTGTTCCGGCCTATGGCGTTTCCTTCCCGGCGATGATCTGCCAGGGGATACTTCGTTCGATGAGCACCCAGTACCGCTTCAGTTCAGACCCGGCGACCTGCGGTTCCGGATAGTGGCGGGCACAGACGGCCCAGAAGGCGCGGGAGTGCCGCATCTCCTTCAGGTGGGCGAGCTCGTGCACCACCACGTAGTCCTTCAGGTGGTCCGGGAGGGCACAAAGCCTGAGGTTGAAGTTCAGGTTTCCCTGCGAGGAACAGCTCCCCCACCGGGTCCTCTGCCGCCGTATCGACACCCTGCCCGGGCTGACCCCCATCTCGGCCGCCCTCTCCTGTATCCGGTCGGCCAGGTCTGCCCGGAGGGTGCGGATGAGATAGTCCCTGAACGCCGCAGGTGTCGTATAGGTCGCCTCACCCGCCTCCCGGTCAAGGGTGCAGGCGCCTCCTCCGGAGAGGGAACAGAACTGCCCGTCGATGAGCAGGTGGTGCTCGCAGCCCGGGCAGGACGCTGCAATACCCTCGATCTCGCGGGCCCGCTCTGCAATCCAGCATCGGTTCTTCTCGAGGTACGGGGCAGGGTCGATCCCATGCGGAAGGGTGACCCGGACGGTCCTGTCCGGCCCTACCCGTATCGATACCCTGCGGACTTTTTTGGGGATGGTGATCACCGAGTAGCCGGCGAGTGGTTCCGAATGCACGCAGATAGTCTCTTTCCCCGGATAGGTAATCAAGGAATAGGGAACAGTGCGGCAGCGTTCGTGAAAAAAAGGGGGAATGGGTGAGGTATTGATTCAGGCAGTCGTTCGTTTCTGCCAGGCTTCCCGCACTTCCCGGCCTTCGATGAAGACGATGCCGTGCTTCTCTGCATAGGCACGGGCATCCTCCTTGGAGAGCGCCCTTCCCGTCGTATCGTCCAGCATCTCGCAGATGGTGACGGCAGGCGTGACGCCCGCCATCTCCGCGAGCGCGATGGAGAGTTCCGTCTGCCCCTGGCGCTGGTTGAGGAGGTCGTCGGCGGCACGGAGAATTGCCATGTGGCCGGGTGTCCTGAACTCGTCGTGGAATGCGTCGCTGCCGCCGTTCAGGGTCTTTTTCACCTGGTCTGCTATCCGGGTGACGGTCAGGGCACGGTCGATATCGGTGATGCCGGTGAAGGTGTCGCGGTGGTTGACCCAGAGGGAGAAGGATGAGTGGTTCTTCCGGTCATAAGGGATCTCGCCTTCCTTCTCGGCAAGGTTGGTGGGCCTGAGGATCTCGGATGCGAAGGGCAGGCCGAAGTTCTTCGCCGCCTGCGGGTGGATGGCGGTGCAGATGAGCCCCCCGCCATCCTTTCTCATCCTCAGGATGTCCTTCGGGGTGACGGCATCCGAACGTATCGCAAAATCCGTCTCGCCCTCACGGTCGTCAAAATCGTACAGGAGGATAAATTCTCCCCGCTGAAATGCTGCAAGTGCCTTGTCTATCATGTTGTATTCCTCTCTGGTTCGTATCGTCGCGGTGTAGCGGTTATTCCAGTGCTGCAGGTTCTCCGGCAAGCACCGGTGACGGCTGCATATCCCTGTGTGCATCCCACATCTCGCATACCTCTTCGCCTTCGATGAAGAGGAGGCCGTGGCGCTCTGCGTATCTGCGTGCATCGTCCTTTGAAAGGGCGTAACCCGTCTCGTCATCGAGCATCTCGCAGATGGTGACGGCCGGCGTGACGCCCGCCATCAGGGCGAGGGCGACGGAGAGTTCGGTCTGGCCCCTGCGCTGGTCCAGCAGATTCCCCGCCGCGCGGAGGAGTGCCATGTGGCCGGGGGTGCGAAACTCCTCGTGGAAGGTGTGCGGGGCGCCTGCAAGGGTTGCATGGACCTGGTCTGCGATGCAAGACGCCGTCAGCGCCCGGTCGATATCGGTGATGCCGGTGAAGGTGTCGCGGTGGTTGACCCAGAGGGAGAAGGAGGAGTGGTTCGTCCGGTCGTAGGGGATCTCGCCGTATTCTTCGGCAAGGTTAGTGGGCCTGAGGATCTCGGCTGCGAACGGCAGGCCGAAATGTTCCGCCGCCTCTCCATGGATGGCGGTGCAGATGAGCCCCCCGCCGTCCTTCCTCATCCTCAGGATGTCCTGCGGAGTCACCATATCGGAGCGTATGGCAAAGTCCGTCTCACGTTCCCGCGTGTCAAAGTCGTAGAGAAGCACCATCTCTCCTCTCCTGAATGCCGCTAGTGCGTCCGTTCTCATTCCCTCTTCACCTCGATTTTCACCATGTCGCCGTCTTTCAGGTCAAGTGCCGTTCGCAGGCCCGTCCCCGAGATGATCTCGATGATGTCATCCGGGTAATGCGACCGTCCGGGGACGATGATGGCACCGTCGTATCCCTCGATCGTACAGCGCAGGCCCTTTGCTCCCCCGAAGGTCCGGTCATGGTCGGTAAATCCGTCAATCGCTATCCAGTCGAGTCCGGCCATTTTCCGGCGAGTCTCCACGCTTGCCGGGATGAGCCGGATATTGAACGTGCCGGGGAACGGGTCGATGCCGAGACGCTCCCGGAACTGGTTCACGTACCCTTCGATGCTGACGTAATAGCGCCCCTCGCCGAGGCCGCTTATCAGCTCGCCTTCGAGCCGGTACATCCGCTCGCCCTCCTCGAAGATCCTCTGGTAGGAGGCATATTCTGTTCTCAGCTCTTCCTCACCGGTGCCGGTGATCGTCACGAACTGTCCATCCGGCCGGATGGTCCGGGTAATAAGCCCCTGGCCTTCCAGGGAGATGAGGCGGCGGGATGCGGTCTGGGGGCTGATCCCAAGTTCTGCGCCCAGCTTTTGCGTTGATATTGAGACGGGGCCATCCCTTCCGCCCATGAGGGCGATGGACTTCAGGCACTGGAGATCTTCGGCTACCACCATGCAACCATAATTGGTAAGCATGCCATATATGGGTTGCCATGGTGCAGGGACGGGGATCTTTCGTGAAATGACGAATACACGTTCGTTAGTTATATAATATAGCGGAACCGATAGATCTACCATGAACGCCGCACTGCGGTCCCGTCTTGCCGAAAAAATGGCAGGGGAGATTACCCTTTCCGAGTCGCCGGGAGAGGCGCTGAAAAAATGGCGCCTGCTCTTCAACATTCCTCCCGGGCTTCTCGCGGAAGAGATGCATGTCTCGCCATCGGTCATCTCCGATTATGAGGGTGGCCGGCGCAAGAGCCCCGGGACTGCGGTGGTCGGAAAGATTGTTGACACCATCCTGAGCATCGATGAAGCAAATGGTGGAAAAAACATCAACAAATTTGCCAAGATCCTCTACAACGATTTTGATCTGGATGTCATTCTGGACATGCACGATTACAACGCCGCCATCCCGCTCGAACGGTTCTGCAGTGCCATAGGCTGCCACCACCTGAGCGGGTCAGCGGACCGGCAGATCTACGGGTATACGGTGGTCAACAGTGAGAAGGCCATTCTGCAGCTCTCGGCAAGTGAATTCTACAGGATTTACGGCTGGAGCACGGAACGGGCGCTTATCTTCACGAACGTCTCAACCGGCAAATCGCCGATGATTGCCATCAGGGTCACTCCCTTCAAGCCGCGGTGTGTGATACTCCAGGGAATTGCCCCGGGTGAGGTCCATCCCCTTGTTCCGAAACTTGCGGAGACGGACAATATCACGCTCATGTGCACGGAGATGGATGTGGACGAGATTATCGAGATTCTGAGGGAAGAAAAATGGTAGGAATTATCAGTTATGGTGCATACATCCCGCGCTTCCGCATCAAAACGGAAGAGATCGCACGGGTATGGGGTGCAGACGGCGCAGAGATCGCCCGGGGACTCGGGGTCAGGGAAAAATCAGTCCCTGACTTTGATGAGGATACGATTACAATATCGGTCGAGGCGGCACGGGGTGCACTTGCCCGCCGCCCCCTCGACCCCGGTGAAATAGGGGCGATTTACGTCGGTTCAGAATCCCACCCGTATGCAGTCAAGCCGAGTGCGGCAGCGGTCGGTGAAGCGATCGGCGCCACCCCGGTCATGACGGCGGCCGACTGCGAGTTTGCCTGCAAGGCGGGGACCGCCGCCATCCAGACGGGGATGGGTTTGGTGAAGTCGGGCATGGTAACGTATGCCGTCGCCATCGGGGCGGACACCGCACAGGGTGCACCGGGTGATGCGCTCGAGTACACCGCATCCGCGGGTGGCGCCGCGATCATCGTGGGGAACGACGACCCGATCGCAGAGATCAACCACACCTGTTCGTACACGACCGACACCCCCGACTTCTGGCGGCGCGAAGGGCAGGAGTACCCGAGCCATGGCGGGAGGTTCTCCGGCGACCCGGCGTACTTCAAGCATGTTCAGGGCGCAGCACGGCTGATGCTCGAGCAGATGGGAACCACGCCGTCGGACTACGACTATGCGGTCTTCCACCAGCCGAACGCAAAGTTCCCCACGAAGGTTGCGGGCATGCTCGGATTTTCACGCGAGCAGATAACGCCGGGTCTTGCCGTCCCCCGCCTGGGCAACACCTACTCGGGTGCGGTCCCCGTGGGCATCTCCGCCACCCTGGATATCGCAAAGCCCGGCGACCGGATCTTCGTCACCTCGTACGGGTCCGGTGCCGGCAGTGACGCCTTCGACATCACGGTGACCGATGTGATCGATTCCGACGTATTCAACCGGAATGCGGCACCGACGGTCGAGCAGCTCCTGGCAAATCCGGTCTACCTCGACTATGCACTGTATGCCAAACACAAAGGAAAGATCCTGATGCAGTAAGGAGGATTACATGAGGGAAGTAGCAGTAGTAGGAATCGGGGTAACCGAATTCGGAGAAAAATGGGAGACATCGTTCAGGAACCTCTTCGTGGAAGCAGGTGCAATGGCGCTGGAAGACGCGAACATGAGCGGTGACCAGATCGACGAGATGTTCGTCGGAAATATGAGTGCAGGCCGGTTTGTGCTCCAGGAGCACATCGGTGCACTCATTGCAGACTATGCGGGCCTTGTGGGCAACCATATCCCGGCGACCCGCACCGAGGCCGCCTGTGCATCCGGCGGTCTTGCCTTCCGGCAGGCCTATACGACCGTCGCATCGGGCCTCAATGACATCGTCATTGCGGGCGGTGTCGAGAAGATGACCGATGTGGGGGGCAGCGTGACGACGGACGCCCTTGCCGGAGCGGCAGACCGTGAGTGGGAGGGCCTTGTCGGCGCCACCTTCCCCGGCCTGTATGCAATGATCGCAACGGATTACATGCACCGGTACGGCCTGACCCGTGAGCAGCTCGCGATGGTCTCGGTGAAGAACCATGCCAACGGTGCAAAGAACCCGATTGCCCAGTACAGGAAAGAGATCACGGTCGAGGATGTCATAAGGTCCACCCGCGTCGCAGACCCGCTGCGCCTCCTCGACTGTTCGCCGGTAACCGACGGTGCGGCAGCGGTGATCCTCTGCCCGATGGAGATGGCACGGCAGTTCACCGATACCCCCATCAGGGTGCTTGCAAGCGCCCAGGCGTGCGACACCATCTCCCTGCACGACCGCCGCGACATCTCGACGCTGGATGCGACGGTTGCCGCAGGAAAGCGTGCCTACGCCCAGGCGGGGGTTACCCCGAAGGAGATTGGCATGGTCGAGGTGCACGACTGCTTCACCATCGCAGAGATCTGCGCCATCGAGGACCTCGGGTTCTGTGCAAAGGGCGAGGCCGGCAAACTGACCGAAGACGGGCAGACCGCACTCGGCGGCAGTATCCCGGTGAACACCTCCGGCGGCCTGAAGTCCTGCGGTCACCCGGTCGGCGCCACCGGTATCAAACAGGTGGCTGAGATCGTCGCCCAGCTCCGTGGCGAGGCAGGCGCACGCCAGGTGGACGCCGAGATAGGCATGACCCACAATGTGGGCGGCACCGGTGCGACCGTTGTCTGTAACATCCTTGGAGTGTGAAGAAGATGTCTGTACCACGTTACTGGAGAAAACAGCAGAACCGCTACCGGCTGAGGGGCACCCACTGCGAGACCTGCGGGAGATATTTCTTCCCGCCCCGCAACCTCTGCCCGACCTGCAGGCGCGACGGAACGATTGTCGATTACGAGTTCAAGGGGGACGGGAAGGTCCGGACATACTCAATTATCCGAACGGCGAGCGAGGACTACGATCTCCAGACCCCCTTCGTGCTGGCGGTCGTCGAACTCGAGGAAGGCACCTGCCTCACGGCGCAGGTCATCTGCACCCCTGAGGAGGTCTATATCGGGATGCCGGTGAAAAAGGCATTCCGTCGGATCATTGCCGACGGGGATGCCGGCGTGATCGTCTACGGAACGAAGTTCGTTCCGGCATAAGGGCGGCAGCTCTCATGCATCTCCTTATTTTTGTTTTTTCATCCCCTTGCTTATTGCATTGAGCTTTGCTGCTGTATCCGGTCCGGTGTAGCGCAGCTATGGTTGTATGCCGGTATGCGGGGCCGGGTGGCAGTAAGTGATCGGCGAGATGCCCGCCGCCTGCGGGTATCCGGGTGAAGCGGCCCGAACGATACCCCGTGCAGACCTGCATGACCTAAAAAAGGAAGGTATGACTATTTTTCATCAGCGGCGGACGTCGATGTCATAGACCGCGTGGTGCTGGGAGGGGGAGTAGGACCGGACCTCGCGTTCGGTGATGGTTCCGATGGTCCGCGGCGCAAGGTCCCTGAGCAGGGCCCCGTGTTCTTCCTGAAGGGCATAGAGGTGGATGGTGGCGCCGTCGCGTGCGAGGGCAAAGGCCGCATCGAGGAAGGGGGCGGGGTCCATCGGGAGGTTCATGATGATGCGGTCGAAGGAGGCGTGCGGGAGGATGCCGGAAAGGTGGGAGGCGTCGGCGAGGACCGGGAGGATATTGGTGCGCCTGTTCATCCGTATGTTCTCTTCCATGAGCCGGACGGCGCCGGGGTTGAGGTCGCAGGCATAGACGATGGATGCCTGTGCGGCGCAGGTGATCGCAAACGGTCCGACGCCTGCGAACATGTCGAGGACGCGTTCGCCCGCGTGCATCAGGGCGGTTATCCGGTGACGTTCGTTTGCGAGGCGCGGGGAGAAGTAGGCCTCTTCCAGGTCAACGGCAAAACGCAGCCCGTATTCGGTGACGATGGTCCTGGTGGTCTTCTCCCCTGCAAGCACGCGGTAGGTCCGGGTCCGGTAGGTCCCCTGGACGGGGCTTTCGCCGCCGAGCACCGTGTGCAGGGAGGGGCGTGAGGCGAGGAGGCGGCAAGCCCCCTCCTCATCCTCCTCCTGCATGATGGCGATGCCTCCCACCAGTTCATGGCGCGGCAGCGGCTGCCTGACGGGGACTTCCCTGCAGAGCCAGAGCACGTCGCCTTCCCGGTGCTCCGTGACGGGAAAGAGGATGTGATCGCCGTCGGCTCCGGGCCGCAGGCCGGTGTCGAGCAGGCCGCCTGCTATGAGGTCCCTCCGCGCCTGTTCCGCCTCTGTCTTCGGCACCCGCCGGCACCATTGTTCACGTTCCATGCGACCATCAGTATTTTTGGGTTTTCTCACTATGATATGTGTATGGAAGAATATATACAGCGAATACGCGAGGGGTCGCTCAAACTCCACGCACTCGAGCAGGAGATGTCCCCGGACGAGGCGATTGCGGTGCGCAGGGCCTATATCGAGAGGGAGACCGGCACGGACCTCTCACGGGTGGGGGCGTATTCGATAGACACCGAACGGGTGGTGAAGCGCAACTGCGAGAATATGATCGGTGCGGTTCAGGTGCCGGTGGGTGTCGCGGGGCCCCTGAGGGTGGAAGGCGAGTATGCGCTGGGAGAGTTTTACCTGCCGCTTGCGACGACCGAGGGGGCGCTCATCGCCTCGGTGAACCGGGGGTGCCGGGCGATTACCCGGGCAGGGGGTGCCGGGGTGCGCATCAAGCGCGACGGGATGACGCGGGCACCGGTCTTTGCCTGCGAGAGTGTCCCGCATGCGACCGATGCCGCACGGTGGGTGGATGCCCATTTTGACGAGCTTGCCCATGCTGCGCAGAAGACAACGTCGCACGGGAGGCTGACCGGGATTACCACCTATACGGCGGGGACCAGTCTCTTTGTCCGGTTCGAGTTTTTTACGGCCGATGCGATGGGAATGAATATGGTCACCATCGGCAGCGAGAAGGCTTCGGAACTCATCGAGGAGGCGACCGGGGCCCGGCGGGTGGCGCTCTCCGGCAACATGTGCGTGGACAAGAAGCCCTCCGCGATGAACGTCGTCATGGGGAGGGGCAAGACGGTCTCTGCGGGCGTATTTCTCTCCGATGAGATGGTGAAGGAGACGTTCAAGACCGATGCGGCGACCCTTGCCGAGGTGAACACGAGAAAGAACCTGGTGGGGTCTGCACGGGCCGTCTCACTGGGGTTCAACGCCCATGCGGCCAATGTGATAGCGGCCATGTTCCTTGCCTGCGGGCAGGACCCGGCCCATGTCGTCGAAGGGAGCAATGCGATGACCACGGTCGATGTGGTGCCCGGGGGCGTTTATGTCGCGGTGACGCTTCCCTCCCTCCCGGTGGGGACCGTCGGCGGCGGCACGGGGATTGCGACCCAGCAGGAATGCCTGAAGCTCCTCGGCTGTGCCGGGGGCGCAGAACACCCGGGTGACAATGCCCGGATGTTTGCCGAGATCATCGCCGCAGGGGTGCTCGCGGGCGAACTCTCCCTCCTGGGGGCGCTCGGCGCCGGCCATCTCGCACGGGCGCACAAGCAGCTCGGCCGCGGCTGAGAGTCACAATATTTTTCGGTTTCTTTTTTTTTACCGGCGCCTGTTCAGGAGAACCACCGCATCATGAGAATCGCGTCCTCGCCGTCGCTGTAGTACTGGTCGATGACGAAGACCTGTGTATACCCGTAGTGCCGGTAAAATTCCTGCGCGGCGGTGTTTGAGACCCGTACCTCCAGCTGCATGCCGCCGGCACCGCGGACCATGCACTCGAGCTCGAGGCGGCGCAGGAGGCTGCCGCCGATGCCCCGCCTCTGCGTCTTTTTCGCGGTTCCAAGGTTCATGATATGGCCGTAGGTCTCCTCGCCGGTATCCTCCATGCCGCCGCACACAAACCCGGCAATCTCCTCGTTTTCTACGGCGACAAAGAACAGTTCCCCGTAGTACTGCAGGGCATCGGCAAATCCGTTCCCGTTCCACGGGTCGGTGAAGAGGTCCTGTTCTATTGACACAATCTCAGGAATATCGAAAGGAGAGGCCCGCCTGATTATATAGGTAGTAGCGTTCATATTGCATTGATCGGGATACTCATATTGCACTTCACCGCCAATAAATAACGCACCTATTTCCCTGGCAGGCACAGATCCATGGTAAAGATATTCAGTTTCCGGGCACTCCGGCCACAACCCGCCGAGGCGCAGAACATAGCCTCCGTACCGTATGATGTCGTATCAACCGCTGAATCGCGGGCGATCCTTGAGAAAAATCCGAAGAGTTTTCTTCGCGTCATCCGTTCCGAGGCGACGATGGCAGATGATATCGATCCGGCCGACCTGTCGGTGTACAGGACGGCACAGGAGCACCTTGACGGGATGATTGCGGAGGGGCTCTTTGCCCGTGACGCAGAACCGGGCATTTACCTCTACCGCGTGAAGCAGGGGGGCAATATCTACACGGGGTTCGTCGCGAACGTCAGCGTCGATGATTACCTGGAAAACAAGATCAAACGCCACGAACATACCCGGTACGACAAGGAGGAGGACCGGACCCGGCATATCGGGACCACCGGCACCCACACGGGGCTCGTCGTCCTTCTCTACCGTGACCCCGGCGAGATCTTCAGGTATGTCTCGTCGCTTGTTCCCGACGGTGAACCGGACGGCGTTGTAAGAACGGATGCCGGTGTGGTACACGAGGTCTTCAGGGTGGCCGACCCGGCGGCGATTGCCCATCTCACCGCCCTTTTTGAGGATGTGGACGCCTTCTATATCGCCGACGGCCATCACCGGGCGAAGTCATCCGTGAACGTGGCGGCACGGCGCCGTGAGGAAGGCACCTGCACCCCTGAAGCGGAGCGCTTCATGGCGATCATCTTTGCGAAGGACCGCGTGAAGATCCACGGCTACAGCAGGCTGGTGACCGATCTCGGTGAGTACACGCCGGAGAGGTTCATGGAGGCCCTCCGCGGTCTCTTCGAGGTGCGCCCGTATGGCTGGATCGATGACACGGTCTTCCAGATTCCCCCGCTCCGTGAGTCTGAAGATCACCAGCATGTGATGCACATGTACCTTGGGGGCGTGTGGTACGAGCTTTCCCGGCCGGTGGACCCTGCATACGACCGCATCGCCGCACTCGATGTCTCGGTCCTCCAGAAGGACGTGATGGAGGGGATGCTCGGGATCACCGACCCACGCGGCGACCCCCGCCTCCAGTACCTCGGCGGTGCACGCCCGCTTGCCGACCTGATGGAGAAGGTGGATTCCGGCGAGTTTGCCGTTGCCTTCTCGATGCAGCCGGTCGATGTCGGGGATGTGCTCTCCATCGCCGACGCCGGCAAGGTCATGCCGCCGAAATCGACATGGTTCGAGCCAAAACTTCTCTCCGGCCTCGTCCTCCATACGATCAACGAATAGGGGGACAAGGCCCCCCCGTCTCCTTTTTTCCTCCGCCGCGCATAGTGCACGGCATTGGCTATGCGAAACTGCCGCTCAAATGGCGCATAATGTTTCTTTGCAAATATTCAGGCCGTTTTTTTCCGGAATGGAGCCTAAATTTGCCAAATTTCCTTAGTGATCGCAGTATTCGCGGTTGGTTTGCTCAAATACCTCTTCAAATGGCGTAAAAATTGAAGATTTGGATATCAATATTTATATGCAGTCAATCTAATAAGAACAATAGGAAGGATCTTCTTTATGCAAAAATATCTCTCTGCGGTGATAATTGGATCCTTGTGTTTCTGCTGTACCTGTGGCTGTCTTCAGAGCACTCCAGGTGCACCGGACGCGGGCATCGAACCGGTCACCGGGGAGGGGGCGGCGCCCGTTCTCCTTGGTGATGCGATCGCCGTCCTTGATGCCGGGATGGCCGATGCACTGTTCTCCTTTTCCGGGTACTTGGCGTATACCGTGATAGGGAGCGGTGTGAACAGTGACGGTGCCGCAGAGAGCTGGTCGCTTCTGGTTGTTCCGGAAGGCAGGAACGAAACCCGTCTCCTCACCTTTACGGGGAGCAGCTGGCAGGATGCCGTGTGGCCGGAAGAACCCGGCAACGCGACGGCGGCCTGCAGCATGGATGGGATCCTGATGCCGGAGGAGTTATTTGCGCAGAACCGGGGGGTACTGGAAGAGATGATGAAAGCAAACGGGATTGTTGGGACCGATATCGAGCTTAACCGGGGGGTCTATCATGTCCGTGCCCGGGGCGTCCCTGATATGCGGGAGCTGCGGTTTGATGCACGGACCGGGGAGCCGCTGCAATGAGCAGGAGAATGGATTTCAACGAAGATGGTGTACTTTCCATCGATTTTCTCGCAGGGTTTACGATCTTCATGATCGCCCTTATCATGGTGATATCCATGCTGCCGGGAATTTTGGCAGGCATCCAGAGTGAGGCAATCGACTATGACGCGGTCGCCTACCGGACGTCGGTGATCCTGGTGGAGGACCCCGGATGGCCGGCAAATCCGCCGTGGAACCAGATGGATGAAATCCACAAGGCCGATATCGAGCGGATGGGGCTTGCGCTTTCGAAGGATACCCCGAATATCCTCTCAAGAGGGAAGATCGACCTCTTCTTCGACAATGGTGCCGCCTTCACCATGACCCCGGATGATTACCGCAGGAAGGTGATCTTCGGGGATATCCCGTACCTCTACAACTTTTCGCTGAGGATCGAAGGGGAGGATCCCCTCTTTAAAGGTCAGGAGATACCGGAGAGCAGCTACGGGTACCAGCGGCGGCTCGTGAAGGTGAAGAATGAGAGTTTCGGGCACATCGATTTCAGCGATGGGAGGTACAGCACCAATACCGAGGCAAGGAATGGATCGGAAGTTACGCCCTATGAGGCATCCTTTTTTGTTGATATCGACTATGGCGAACTGTATGACCGTTCGATCAGTCCTGCCTACCGCATCGATCCCCGGAGCGATATGCTCACGTTTGATATGGAGAAGATGCTGAGCGATCTTGATCGGGTCCAGCTTGGTGACAACGGCATGAAGCTTGAGAAGGTGCGGCTGTACAAGATCCAGGATGGCGGCTCTGCGCAGATGCTGCCCTATAATTGGTCTGACTGGAATAATGAGACCTATATTTTCTATCATGGAACGGAGGCAAATTATAAGGCCTCGAAGCTTCTGGACAGTTCGGTATTTCCTATCACCATAAAGAATGAAACCTACTTCAAAATGGACCTCATCCCTGCCCTGCCCTTCTCAGACGAAATGACATCGGGGCTGCGGGTGAACTTCACCTTCAGCTACAACTGGACGGGCGCCAATCTGGATCCGGGGTATACGTATCTCAGCGGGACCCACCAGTACAACTATGATGTCATCAACGTCGACCAGCCGTACCTGGTGGATGGGGTGATGGAGGTGGCGATATGGTGATGAATGACGAGGGGCAGCTCTACACGATCGAGGGGATAACAGCGGGCATCATCATGCTGGTGACCGCCTATGCGGTCTTCTCCTCCGGGTTTGTCTTTACGCCCGGCGATGCGCACATCGCCGACATGCAGCTCCAGCAGCTGGGGTATGATGCGCTTCTGGTGATGGATACGCCATTGCATGCCGGTGACGAGAGCAGGCTGCAGGAACTGATTGCATCATCGGATGTTACTCCATTTACAACTGAATTTAACAGCTACCTCAGTAAAGGAACGGGGGCGACATATATGATAAATCCATTGACCTTTACTGTGGATACCCGTACTCAGTGGAATGCAACAATATATTATCGGGACATGGATGACAGTGATAAAATTCGTTCATATTCATTTGGTCATTCTACGCTCGGCGATGACTTTGTGACACGTGAACCGGCAATTTCAGTAACGCGCTATGTGTATCTGGATGATAAACCTATAAATCTGAACCATATTTCTACAGAAGCTTATCAAAAAATGGATGATCCCCAAGAGGGGCAAATGGTCCTATTTGAGGTGTTGCTATGGAGAGGCTAGACGACGAGGGGCAGTGGATTGTCCTGATGGGGGTGGTGGTCGCAACGGGTATGTTCATCCTTGCGATCATCATCAACCAGGCGCCGATGGTCGGCCAGTCGACCTCGGAGGCGGTGCTCGAGTTCCCGAAAAACGAGATCCAGGACATCCGGTATCACCTTGCGCCATTAGCACAACTGGACAATTCTTCGGAGAGCAATAAAACCATAGATAGAGCCAAAAAAGACATGAGAGCCCTTTCAATGGCACGCAACAACGCGGTGATGTATTTCGAAACCAACAGTACTACCAATATGGCGGACCTGTTCTACCGGTATAACAGGCTGACTATTCGCTATAATAACGGAGTGACAGAATATTATGAGGAACATCTTGTCTCAGTCAGATTGCCGTAAACGGCGTCTCAACGACGACGCGGTCTCCACGCTGACCGAGTATCTCTCGATCACCGCCGTCGTCATTGTCATGTTCATTATCATGACGCTCGTCGTGCATTCTGTACTCGTGGAGGGGCCGTCGAATACGCTGAAGTACCATGCCTATGTCGACATCGGCAACGGGGTTTCCACGAGGATGGTGGAGCTGTACGCGATTGCACCGCAGAATGGCCGGATTACCACCATCTTCGATCTTCCGGAAGATGTGGCAAATCAGGATTATTTGGTTGAGGTCGATGCGAAGCGCGATGCAGACGGAAAACGTGTCCAGATCATACGCGTGACCGACGGAACGACGAAGTCTGAAATTGCGATCGCCGGGATCGGGCTGACCCGCGGGGTGACCGGCAATACGAGCGGTGCAGGACAGAATGTAATTATCTATGATTCGAAAGGTGTCTGATGAAGGGAAATTGGGTGAAAGGAATGGAAGATGACGGCGTCTCCGAGGCGATTGGGTTTATCCTCATCTTTACGATCGTCGTCCTCGGTATCACGATCGTTACGCTCTATGGCTATCCCCTGCTGCAGAAGTCGCAGATAGGGTCCGACGAGCGGATTATGGAACAGAATATGATCACGCTGCAGAATGATCTGAAGATTCTGACGTTCTCGAATGTGCCCTACCGTGACACGACGATGGGCATCTCCGGCGGGTCGATATTTGTTCTGGATTCGGCAGAAACTGCTGAAGATGATCATTACTTTAATGTCAGCTTTAACAACGGGACAGGTCCAGAAACTAAAACATTCCGCCTTGGCGCACTCCGTTTCATCTCCTCTCAAGGGCAGGCGGCAATCTCTGTCGAGAACGGAGCTGTCGTGAAGCGCTATCAGGACGCGGAGGGATCCACGATGGTGGCAGACCCGCGGTGGTTCTATGACGATACCTATGATACGCTCGTGCTCTTCTTCACCGAGATTAAGGCCGATCGTGCCATGTCGGGAGACGGGGTTGCCAACATCCAGATGAGCATGCTTGATCCCCCGAAGGTTGTTGCTGATGTGCCCTATGGAGCCCATCGGACTGTTACCATAGAGTATTCCCCCGACGACACTTTTGATTATAGCACAGCCTGGAAGAATTACCTCACGGGTCCTACCATCGTTGATGGCGGATTTACCGAAATTGGGAATAATATGTACCAGTTCACCGAGGTTTCACGTCTCGTCATCAAGAAATACACCGTAACGATTGAAAGGGTCTGAATAGACCTTCCTCTTTTTTTTAAAAAAAATCGGAAAAAGTATCAGAGATAGTTATTGCGCTGCAGCCACTCGACCTGCGGGCGGGTGTAGCGGTAGATAATATCGGCTTTTTCGTCCTGGAAGTCCCATGGAACAACAATCAGGATATCCCCTTCACGAATCCAGACACGCTTTTTAATCTTCCCTTTGATACGGCCGGTACGGGTGATGCCGTCGAAGCAGCGGACCCTGATATGGTTGGCCCCGAGCATCAGCTCGGCCGTTGCAAAAATTTCCCTATTTCTTTTATTGGGCAACCGTACACGTACGATCGCCGGGGGTTCACTCTGAGATGATTTTTTTCTGTTCTGATTCGCCAGACGACTCACTCCTTCCTTATATATTATGCGCTCTTTTCATAAAAAACCTTCATGGTGTCCGCATGCATGGACGGGCCCCGTCCCACAGGGGGTGATACACGGATGTCCGCTGCACCCGCCCCTTTCCCGTCTTCATCTACTCCGCACATCGTCCCACAGGGGGCGATACACGGATGTCCGCTGCAC
>DSBQ01000016.1 GCA_011045995.1 Methanoculleus sp.
GATCGCCGGCAGGAACCAGATGATGCCGATGATGACGGCTATCAGGCCGGTGATGAAGAGATGGATGTAGTCTTCAAGTTCCGGTGCGGGAGTAATGCCCTTCATGACACGCAGGGTATACCCCGTGAAGATGAAATTGATGATCGGGATGGCACTGATGATGATGAGCAGAATCCACCGCACCCATTGTCCGACCAGTCCGCCCTTTGCATATTCAAAGGAGCTTCCGAGTGTTTCTCCGATTGCAATACCCATAAGAACACCTCTTAGGTATTGTCTCCTCGTTTTTATAACATAAAAATATTTGTCAGAAAGGCACCTTTTAATGGCATCATTACTCGCCGAAAATCTGCACAAATTCTTCTGGATAACCTGAAAAAAAGGATGGACATTAAATTATTTTTTACCAGTTATCTCCCGGTGTTCCGCTCTCGTAGATCAGCGTCAGGTACCGTGCCGACCAGACGGAGATGAACGGGAGGGCAATGAAGTAGAGGATCATGCCAATATACGGGATGAGCTGGAGGACAGTTGCGATCACTACAGTAATGATACCAAAGACCAGCAGTGCGACGAAATACATCACCCAGCCGACCCGTGAGATCGCTGCAAGAATCTCCTTCAGGTTGAACGCCTCGCCGAACTTCTCTTCCCGGGCGAACCGGATTATAGCAAAGTTCGAGATGAGGCTGACGATGAGGGCGAGGATAATCGTGATGAGGATACCAACAATGATCCCTCCCCATCCTGTGGCGGATTCGGGATTTGCCATGATGGCAAAGGCCGAGGCCCCCATAAGAACGAAGGCGACGATCGCCACCGGGATGGCGTAAATAAGTCCTATGACAATGACAATAATGCCATCCACGAAGGTCTTCACCCAGTCATCGGGCTCTGGTGCGGGAACGACTCCCCGGTAGACTCTCAGGAGGTACCCGGAGAGCAACGGGAAGATGATCGCGGAGATGAGCAGAAGCGCCCACCGTTTCCATTTGCCGACAAGCCCTTCCTTTGCATACGCAAAAGAGGATCCAAGCATTTCACCAATATCCATAGAATTACCGTGAAACAGGATGGTTACCGGGTGCTTATAATTGTGATCCAATATCAGCCGACCCGACGGGCGTTTCTTCTCTGTTGGGGCGAAAATTCAGCTAAAAGCGCAGAATATACCCTCTGGAGGTAACATTTTTCTAATAGACGGGATATACTGGGGATGTTCATTCCGGGCGGCGAACGGATAACCGGCCGGGGTCCTGGAAGGCGGTGAGTTCTGTTGATCCGTGTGCTGATGGTGGATGATGAAGAGGATGTGTTGAAAGCGGGCCGGCTCTTTATGGAAAGAGACGGCGACATACAGGTGGATACCGCAACATCCGGAACAGGAGCGCTTGAAAAACTTGCGGTCATGGAATACGACGCCATCGTCTCCGATTACCATATGCCTGGTATGAACGGCATCGAATTTCTCCGGGAGGTCCGTGGAAGGTTCGGCGATATTCCGTTTTTTATCCTCACCGGAAAGTCGGAAGAAGAGGTGGTCATAGAAGCACTCAACAGCGGGGCGACAGGCTATCAGCGCAAGGGAACCGCAGTAAGGGAAATCTTCACGGACATCACCAACCAGCTCAGAATTGCCGTCCAGAAACAACAGATGGAACAGAAGCTTGTCCAGAGCGAGATACGGTTCTTTGACCTGGTCGAACATGCAAACGACCTGATAGAATCGGTCCGCCCGGACGGGGCGATCGTCCACGTGAACCGCGCCTGGCGCGAGACGCTCGGGTACACGGAGGAGGATATCGCCGCGATGACGATATTCGACGTCGTCGCTCCCGAGGCCCTTGACGAGTATATGCATCTTTTTGCAGGCCTGATGAACTGCGCAGAGCACTCACGGTTCAGGACCACTTACCTCGCCCGCGACGGGAGCAGGGTCTATCTGGAGGGGAGTGTCAACTGCCGGTGCGAGAACGGCAATCCGGTGGCGACACGGGGGATATTCAGGAATATCTCCGAGATCAGACGTGGGCAGGAAGAGCTTCGGCTGCTTCATGCTCTGGTGGATTCCCTTCCCTGTGCCATTCTGGTTGCCACACCCGACGGCGAGATCAGCGAAATAAACAGCGGGACGGCAGCGGTCTTCGGAACGAGCGGCGGGGACGCAGTCGGGATGCCCTTCGGGGATCTCATCGGTGACCATCAGGTTGCACGGGAGGTCATCGCCGGGGCAATGAAGGATGGTGTCGGTCACGGGCATTGTGTCACCGGGGGTGAGGACGGGTTGTTGCACCTGCGCATTCGGGGTGTCCGGGTGGATGGCGACGAGGAGTATGTGCACCGCCTGGTGATCAGCTGTCTTGATGATCGCCGGATGCACATGGCACGTGAGTCGTTTCGGCTTCTTGCAGAAGGAGTGAGGGACCCGGTCGCCGTCCTCGGCGGTAAGGGGGAGATTCTCTTTGCCAACCGGCCGATGGCGGCGCTCGCGGGCATTCCTGATCCCAACCGGCTCCATGGCATCTCGTTTGCCACGCTCTTTTTTGCAAGCCCGCTCCCGGAACCGTCGCTGGCGGATACGGATCCCTTGCCATGGTCCGCCTGCGGCGGAAAGGTCACTGGCCGTGCCCGTGTGCTGCCGCTGGTCTATGAAGGTGAAGATGCGCGGCTTTTGATTCTCAGTGACGCGCACCGGGAAGAATTGGGATAAGAGAGAAGGGAGCAGTTCCTCCTTCTGCATCGTTCCTGTTAATCAAAATCAGGGGAGGGGCTGGATGGTCCGTCTCCTTCGTACACTCAGGGTGTATCGGGTTCGGGGGGGGTGGCAAATGCCTCTGCCGCCTCCTTGTATCTGCCGAGCTGTGCAAGCGATGAGCCCATTCTCATTGCGGCGGCGGTACAGCCCGGATTTGCCTCCATGACCTTCCGGAACGCCGTCACCGCCTGTTCATGCCGGCCGACGTCGGCGAGTGCGATGCCCTTGCCGTACCATGCCGTCACATTCGCCGGGTCATGTTCGAGCACCGTCTCAAAGGCCTTCCCGGCGTCCTGGTAGCGGCCCATCGCATCGAGAACCAGACCGTAGGCGCACCAGATTGCCGGGTTCTTCCGGTCGATCTCGATGGCGCTCCCGTAATCGGCAACCGCAGCATCGAAGAGGCCGAGCCGTTCGTTCGCCTTTGCCGAGAGGAAGAGAGGGACAGGGGACCGCGGTGAGAGCTCACGGATCTCTTTGATCACCTTCAGGACGTCCTTGTACTGTCCCGATGCAAGCAGCGCCTCAGCCATCAGATAGCGCGCCTCGGCGTTGGCGGGTTCTGCTGCGGCGACCGTCGCGTATGCCTGGGCAGCCTCCGGGTACCTGGCTGACCTGAGGAGCGCGCCAGCCAGCCGCGACCGGGCAAGGGTGTCCCCCTCATCAAAGGAGATCAGCTTTTCGCACGCGGCGATGGCTTTTTCATAACGGCCGAGACGTTCGAGGGCTCCCGCCTGGAATTCCCAGGCCGCACGGCTTCCGGGATCCTGATCCGCCACCGCGGATGCCACCTCGACGACCTCTCCATACTGTCCTTCGTGCATGAAGGCGGCAGCAAGGCGCAGCCAGATATCCGTATCCTTTGGGTTCGCCTCCAGTGCCTCGCGGTACCGGGCGATCGCCTCATCGAAACGGCCAGTCCGCTCATGCGCATGGCCGAGCAGGATGCGGGCGGCGGTGTCGTCGGGGACGAGGGCGAGGTAGGCGGTGAGCCCTGCAGCCGCATCCTCCTGCCTGCCGCTTTCCAGGAGTGCATTTGCCCGTTCTTTGAGGGAAGGGGCATGGTCGGGGTTTTTAGCGAGCGCTTCGTCAAAAGCCGCTATCGCATCAGGATACCTCCTCATCTTTGCGAGAATCCACCCTTTCTCAAACCGGATCATCGGGTCATCCGGGCGAAGAACAACAGCTTTCTCCAGGCAGCGGTGGGCGTGGGCGAAATCCCCCTTTCTCAGGTAGGTGTTGCCAAGAGCAATCCAGGCATCCGGGTCGTCCCTGTTGCATTCGAGGGAACGCTGGTAGAAGTAGATCGCCTCATCGAACTTTCCGAGGCATTTGAGCAATTCGCCCAGGCGCAGGGTCGCGCCCGCTCTTTCCGGTTCCTCCTCGACGACGCGGGTATAGTATTCTGCGGCGGCTGCAAGGTCGCCTGACTTTTCCAGAAGGCCGGCCTTCTGGGAGAAGAGGCTGATGTCACGCGGGGCAAAAGAAAGGGCCTGGTCGATCATCGCAAGTGCATCGGGGTACATCCCGAGATGTTCGAAGGCTGTCGCCATCGACCGGAGCACCGTCAGGTCGCGGCCGTGTGTGCCGCTGACCGCCTCGAAGGCCTCAAGGGCCTCGCGGTTCTTTCCCATTTCCAGGAGGGAGGCGGCCTTGAGGACGAGAGTGCCCGCATCGTTCGGGCGTGCAGCAAGCATCTCATCGAAGAGAGTGAGTGCCTCCTGGTGGCGCCCGCTGTTCTGGTATATCTCCCCGAGCTTTCGCAGGGTGCCGACGTTGCCCAATCCGGCGGCAATCACCTTTTGGTAGCACGCCTCGGCCTTCGCCGGGTTACCGGTTTTCATCCACGCATCCCCGAGCATGGCAACCGCAGGCCAGTCGGATGGGTAGGCCGTCGTCACCTTCACCAGTGCCTCCGTCGCCCGCTCGTACTCCCCCATGTTCATGAGGGCCTCTGCCTTCCTGCGCCATGCATCGGTATTCTCCCGGTCGGCATCGAGGAGGCGCGTGTAGACGGTCAGTGCCTCACGGTATTTCCTGAGGTGCATGTATGCTGTTCCCTGGAGTTCAAGGAGGGCGGTCTCCCTCACATCGAGGTCCATGGTCCTGGTCCCTGCCTGCCGTTTCGTGGTATCCTGCCCGAAGAGGTTGAAGTCGGCCTCGGTAGTGATCCACGACATGGCAGTGGTGCCACCGCCGTTCATCACCTTCTCAAAGCTATGGAGGGCTTCTTCATAGTGCCCGGTGTTGATCATGGCAATGCCACGGTGGTACCACGCAAGGCTGTTCTCCTGGTCAACCTTGAGCACCGCGTCAAAGCATCCGCCGGCACGGGCATACTCGCCCATCGCCTCAAACGCCGCCCCCATGATGTGCCACGCACTGACATCTCCGGGATTCTTTTTCGTGACGATCTCGAGGGCCCGGGTGCATTCGTGGTAATCCCCTTTGAAGAAGAGGCTTGCCGCCCGGGCAAACCCGGCGGTCGGATGGTCCGGATCGGCGTGCTGCACCTTTCGATAGCTCTCCGCCGCATCGCTGTGGCGGCCGAGCATATCATAGAGAAGGGCGAGGCGCATCCGGGAGCCGAGGTCCTCCGGGTCGGCGGTGACCGCCCTCTGGTAGAGGTCGATGGCTGCAGGCGCGTCTCCCTGCTTCCGGGCGGCGTCCGCCGCAAGCACCAAAAGTGCCGCATCATCCGGCCGGAACTTGAGCACCGTTGCAAAATGCGACGAAGCATCGGCATAGTTGCCGGCTAAAAGCGCGAGTCGTCCCGCCTCTGCCCTGAACGCCATATCATCGGGGTGGCGGGCTGTCACGTCCTCCATCAGGGATGCGGCCCCGTCATATGCGGCGAGGTGCTCAAGACAGCGTACCTTCTGCAGGCTGGCGTGCAGGTCAGTTTTCTTTACCGCACATATCCGGTCAAGGCAGGGGAGTGCCTCCCTGTATTTTCCTTCCCGCATCAATGTCGCAGCGAGTGCCTCCCATGAGGCGATATCGTCGAAAGAGAGATCGACGCATCTCTGAAATGATGCCTCTGCCTCCTGCAGAGCTCCCAGGTTGAAGAGCGCCTGTCCGCGCAGGTAGTGCACCCCCGTGTTGGATGCCTCGAGTTCGAGTGCCTTGTCAAAGTGCCTGCGCGCCTCCTCGTACTTCCCCTGCCCAAAGCTTGCCTTCCCCTTCTCGATCCAGGGGTCCGGGCCGCTTCCCTGCCCGAAAATATTGTCAAAAATCGCCATAGGCTACATCACTCCAGCGATGGTGGTGATGAAATGTGGTTCTTCTATGGCATTAATTTCTCTTATGCACAGGACTTCATTGCCGCCTTGTGGAAAATGTTGCATGAAAGGTGAGGCAACTCTTCACATTCGCTGCGCAGCAGGGGGCCTTCCTGGCTGTACCGGTAAATGGTTGCGAAAAGATCGTCACAAGAGGTGGGGTGTGCCGGAAGGGGGATTATTTACGGAGAATAGGGTATTGGGGGTACCCGTACGCGTCCGGTCCTGTTCGGCGGCAGAGGATCACACCCGTACCGGATGGTGGTCCCGGTACCCTCCCGGCAATATCCTGAAATGAGCATGGGAATATCTCCTCAATGTAACATTTTGGGGGTGTTTGCTGAAGAGGTGAACAACGTGTTCGATAGAGGCTATTTGCCGCCAGTTTGGGGATTCAGGCGGTAGCGTCAGGAATTATCGATGTTGTCCCAGTGGTTGGATGGATCTTCTGCACTCATTCCCGGATACTATCAGTACGTTACGTACCGGCATGACTCTGCCATATTTTTATATGACGTCTCGGTTATTTATGTTTTCGTTGATTTGATAGGCATAATTGATATGCATTTGAGTGTGGGAGAAGTCCTGCACCGGGTGCATTAATGTAGAGGGACAGGTATATTCTACCCCACCGGCTGGATTTTCGTACGGATGCGGACGTATTTTGGCTGGCAGACGTGTGAGGGCCGGATGATGAAGGAGGAGGCAGATGGCAGGGAATGGGGGGTTCCGGGTGCGATGAACCTGGAGACCATCCTTATTCTGACCGGCGAGATGGACCACCTTGCAGACCTCCTGCGCCACAGGGCGAAGGACATGGAGGGGGCCGGGGCCGGTGAGATGGTCCGTGATGTGGTTCATCCGCTTCTCGACGAGCTGGAGGCCGAGCTTAGGGCACGGACAACCGGGATCACTGGAAAGGATGAAATCAGGGGGATCATCGCCGCCTGGATCGACCGGAAGGTGGCTGAACCTTGCGGGCCGTAATGTTCAACATTTTCCCTCTGCAGACGCCCTCGGCCCGACAGAGAGGCCGTTCCTAAAATTTCTTATATTTCGCTTAATTTGGCAAATTAATCTATTTTATCTACTTTATGATAATTTTTGGCGTCTATCAAGTTTTATTTGGGGTGATAGATAGCCTTATGTAGTTCCACACAATATTGGGCATCACCGCTATGCGAGGTGGTATGTATGGAAAAAATCTACAAAAAGATGATTGACGAGGCGATGGGCGCCCAGCGTGCCGACGTCAACATCCTGAAAAAAAAGCGCGGCGGCCAGTTCAAGGTTGCCGACGGAAAGGGATACGTCGATGCCGTCAATAAGATGAAGGCGCAAGGCGACCAGTCCAAGGCGGTCTTCGACCTGCACGTCCAGTCGGTAAACGCCCATTTCGACACCCTCAAGGGGCTGACGGACTTCGTCAAACCGGAAGACGATCCCTTCGTCGAGCATTACCAGACCCCGGTCGTCCTTGAGATCCTCTGTGACGAGGACGAGGCCTTCAGGAAGAGCCTTGACACCTTCATCGCTCACATCAAGAAGTCCGAAGCCCTCATCGGCCTCGAATCAGCCCGCAGGTATGCCGGGTTCTACGGCCCGACCTGTGTGGTGGACTTCGCGCTCATCCCCGGGTCGACGTCCAATGTGGTCAACCAGATCCTGACAAAGACGGACATCCCCGAAGATCACAAGAAGACGATTCTTGCGGCGAAGTCCTGGGGCATGAACACGTCCTATGGCGTGGGCGAGGTTTTTGCCCAAGCAGTCGAGGCCGGTGACACGCTCGCTGCTGCCGTCGACAAGGAGATTGCCCAGCTGCAGGCCATCTACAAAAACCCGGTAGAGGCCCAGGCAGAACTGATGGACGGAGCGGGGGTTGACTCCTTCGATGTCCGCAAGTATATGGCGACCTACCGGGACCGGATGCTCCCCTATGTGAAAGCGGCTGTCGATGACGATGTCCACTATGCAAACATCGTCACCATTCCTGCCTATTGTGTAGGAGACATCGCGCACCACATCGCCCAGTCCACGTACAACATGTGCAAGGACGATATGGTGATGGCGATCATCGAGGCGGTAACCGATGTGATGGAGAATTCACTGCGTGCCGCCATTCCGAAATTTACCAATCCTGGCCAGGTCCTCTCACTTGCGACCGGGTCCGGTGCGGCAGCGACCGAGTATCTCCTCGAGATGGACGGGTTCAACGGGCTGACGGTCGTCGAGCTCCTCACCCGCCGCTTCCACAACTATGTGCAGCTCTACCCGACACGGGGCGCAGCAGCTGAACTGCACAACTGCGACTTCATGGACATGGCCTACCGTGGATGGAACATCATGGACCGTTCACGGAGGGTGAAGAACGGGAGCGGAGCAGATCTTAAGCCGAACATCAGTGGTCTTCCCATCGATCTCTCGCCGATCACGAATAATGACGTCATCATGAACCCGCAGCGTTATGTCTACCCGGCGTGTGCGATCACCGTCCGGTTCGCGGCGCTCATGAGTCTTGCCGATTACCCGTGCCTGCTCACCTCCGAGCCGGTGACGGCGACGATGATGACAAACGTCATTGCTCTTGACAAGGGCACTGCGGCTGCCCCGGTACGGGCATGCAAGGGCTGTGCCTCGGCATCGTGTGTGGACTTCAGGCACGAATACTGCCAGTACCGCGAGGCGGTCTGAGGGCATTCCCTCACCGCCGCGCCGTCCCGGGGCCGTTCCCGGAAAGGAGGTAATGAAGATGAAATGTTATATGTGCGCCAAAGAAGGAAAGGACACGGATGCGGTTGCCATCTGCATTGTCTGTGGTATGGGGCTGTGCATGGACCATGCCATTCGTGAAGAGATGCCCCTCTGGGAGGGTGGCTATCCCTTCCCGATGAAGAAGGAGAAGAAGACGCTGCCGCGGATTCTCTGCGGCGACTGCCACGCAGCCCTGCACGAGAAGGGAGGAAATTAAGCCATGGCATCGCTGATGCGCCGTTCGGTTGCCGAACTGGTGGGCACCATGATTCTGGTCTTCTTCGGCTGCGGGGCGGCGGTGATGACGCTCATCATTGCGGATACCTACGGCGGGATATTCGGCGGGGGATCGATCGGCACTCTCGGCGGCCTCGCTGACTGGCTGGCCATAGGGCTCGGGTTCGGTCTTGCCATTGCCGCGGCCATCTACGCGATGGGTCGGATCTCCGGTGCCCACATCAACCCGGCCGTGACCATCGCCCTCTGGGCAACACGGCGGTTTCCGACAAAGGACACCGGAGCCTACATCATTGCGCAGCTCATCGGTGCGGCGATTGCAAGCATCCTCTTTGCGCTCATTGTTGGGCCGCCTGCCTATGAGATTGGCGGTCTGGGGGCGACGGGACCCGGTCCGGGAATCACTTATGGGATGGCGATCCTCGCGGAGATCGTCGGCACCTTCCTTCTTATGCTCGTCATTATGGGTGTTGCCGTCGACGAGAAGGCACCGCCGGGATTTGCAGGACTCATCATCGGGCTGACCGTTGCGGGCATCATCACTGTCCTCGGAGGTGTCACGGGGGCATCCCTGAACCCCGCCCGCAGTTTCGGTCCGGCGATCGGTGACACCCTCTTCGGCGGTCCGGATGTCTGGTCGGTGTTTCCGATCTACATCATCGGGCCTATTGTCGGTGCCCTCATTGCGGTCTTCTTCTACGACTGGCTCGTGGCAGAAGACTAAAAAAGTTAATTTTTTTCTTCTTTTTCCCGGCGTTCGCTGATATAGCGTATGAGCCATGGCACCCCTTCGGATGAGGGATGGACCTCCAGGAAGGACTCGAGGGTTTCGACCGTGACTCCTTCACTGATGCACCAGGCAAGGTACCCCGCCGCCGTGGATGAGGTCGGGGACGCCTCATAGAACCCGGTGAGCTTCCCGGTCATACTGTCGGCTTCGAGGACGGCACGGCCGGTCCGGCGCGAGGGCACCTCCCAGAATGAGCCCGGGCCGGCAGGCGAGGGAATGACGAGCGGATCGTCCCTTCTGCCCGGCAAAAAAGCGAAGGAATGTTCGTTTTTCAGTTTGATCGCCTGGGGGAGGGCGGCAGGAACTGACGGCGGGGTTCTGCCGAGGATGGCATCGGCCGCCGCCCGCCCCTCCCTGCGGGCGACAGGGGTGAGGTAGGGCGGGCCGGTGACATCACCTGCGGCAAAGACGCCCTTCACCGATGTCTCGTAGCGGTCATTGATGAGAATCTCTCCTGCCGGACCGAGGGCAATGCTCGAGATATCCTCCGTGCGCGGCACGAGACCCGTGGCGATGAGCACCGCATCGCAGGGGATGGTATCCTCGCCACCTGCACCGGTGCGGATACGCACTCCCGTAACCGTATCCTCCCCCTCTATGGACAAGGGGTTCGTCTGCTCGAGTATCGCAACGGCATTTAGGTCTTTTAGCACCTCCACCCTGAGATGTGGAGAGAACGAACGGAGGAGCCCGCTTCGCACCACCATGGTAACGGTGGTTCCGTACGCGGCAAAGGCATAGGCGTACTCGCAGGCGACAACCCCGCCCCCGATGATTACCAGTTGTGCCGGAAGGTGGCGCAGCCGGTGGAGGGTGTGAGCGGTGTACACCCCGGCAAGAGAGGTGCCGGGGATGTCGGGAATGAACGGGCGCGACCCCGTCGCAATCAGCAGTGCTTCGGAGGAGGTTTCCCGTTCTCCGTCGAGAAAGAGCTCCCTGCCGCTGACGGTGGCATGGGCCCGGATAACCTCGACACCCGCCTCAATGGTCTCTTTTTTGATAACGGCGGCGATGGTCTCCTGTATGCCTTCCATTTCGGTTTTCAGGGCAGCATAGGCAAGCGGAGGGGTATCGTCGAGGATGCCGAGAGCGGCGAGTGTGCGGGCTGCATCGATGGTCTTTGCCGCATCGTTGTGGGCGTTGATGACCATGCACCCGTGGTGAAGGCACTGGCCGCCGAGGCCCTCAGAACGGCTGTCAATGAGGCGGACCTCCCTGCCGAATCCTGCCAGGCGCAGGGCGGCAAGTCTCCCCGCCGGCCCTCCCCCGATCACCGTGATCATCCGTTCCTTCCCCCCTTAGAGGACCTCTACCCCGTCATCCATCGGCACTTCGAGGATATCGCCGGTGTAGGCGTTCACTTCGATGATCCGTTTGCCGCGAATCTGCCAGACCGGCACATAGACAAGGCTGAGGTCGACAGAGATGCCGGACCGGTCGGGGCCGAGTTCGCGGTCTTCGTAACATATGGTGTCCCCCTCGCGCTGGCTGACCCTGACGGTCTTTGTCAGTTCTTCGATAAGCCATTCCACCAGCTGTTCTTCCGCCTCTTTTTTCGGGACTTTCGGGGTGAGGACCTGGGTGGAGGCGGGGATGGGGGTATTTTCGATGATATCTGCCGTAAAGTCCCCCGGGAGGCCGTTAATCGCACTGAGGGTGCCGGTCATTTTCCTCTCGAAGGAGATGATATGGCTCTTGTATATCTTCTCGCCCGTGCTCTCCAGTTCGTAGACCCAGTAGGGAATAAACCGGCACTCCGCCGTCCCCTTGAATCCTGCAATCCTCATTGCCTTTTCCGGGGTGATGGTGACGGGAAGGTGAGGGATTTCAATAGTCTCCTCTTCCTCTTCCACTTCGACGGTGGTTGCCACCCGTCGTCCTGCCGGGGCCTCGAGGTTCAGGACGGGCCGTTCTCCCCTGACATAGCTGTGGGTGGCCTTTGCCGCCTGACGGGCGAGCTCCTCTTCATTCCAGACGGTGCAGGTGCCGGTATCAACGCCTCCTGCACCCGTCAACAGCAGTTTTTTACACTCCTGCGGTCCGCTGTTGGTGCTGATGCGGTATTTCAGCCATGCAAATTCCTCAATCCGGTCCCGTTCATCGGAACAGAGAATGACAACACACTCCCTCGCGTTGCATGCGGACAGGTCATGGCGGCCGTCCCCTTCATCGACGTCATAGCCTGCTGCATTGAGTATCCACTGCACGATTTCCTGCGCTCTTCCGGGGATCATTAAGAGTAATGTGGCCCGTTCCGGTAAAACATATTTGGTTGGATTCTCGGCCGGGATGCCGTCGCATCAGGTGAGAAGACTGGTGGTGATGTGATTCCAGTAATTCAGGAAGAGCTGGAGAAATGCGGGTGATTCGGAGTACAGGGCGCTCGGGGAGATGTCGTCACCATTCAGCCGGAGGAGCAGCCGTTCCCGGTCGGCGATGAAGACCCCGGCCATCTGTTCTCCCTGCAGGAGTCCTGCCTGAATGAGGTTTTCTATATCGCGGACCCGGACATTCGGGGGGAGTGCTCCGGGGGCAAAGGTGCCGTCGGTGGCGATATCGACGGCGACCGTCCCGGGAACCTGTGCGATGAGATCGAGTATGCGGGGGGTGATGAGATCGCGCGCCCCGAAGATGATCACCGATGATGCCGCATTGGCGAGCATATCGCTGATACGGTTCTCGATGTTCTCCCGGCCGGCAAGGGTCCAGATCATCTCCTGCTTTCTCTCCTCGTGATCTTCGCGGGACTGGTAGATGGCGACAAGCTCCTTCTTTGCCGCTTCGGCGTCACGCTCGATCTGTAGGAGGAGGTGTTTTAGCCCTTCATCAGGGGGAACGGCATCGAACTGTTTTGGTGTGGTATTCGATACACTCACCAGCCCTTTTTTTATCAGTTTGTCCAGGACGGGGTATACCGATGCCCGCGGCACCCCGGAGATTTCATGGATTTTCGTTGCAGATGCGCTCTCCGCCCTGAGAAGAGCAATATAGACGAGGGCTTCGTATTTGGTCAGTCCCAGCGATTTCAGGTGCTCCCTGACAGGGCCCGTATCTTTAGTAGTAGTTACCATTGGCATAGGAATATATACCGAGAGTTCTATTAAATGTTGTTACGATAAAGACGACAGGTAATAGTATGAATACGAAACGTTATATAATCCTTTCAATTGCGATAATAATGATGATATGCGCCCCGGTTATGGCCGCGGAGAAGATATCCGCCGGCCCTCCCGATATGCGTGTCTCCGTCGCAGGGAGCGATGAATACTATCCCGGCGACTCCTCTGCCATCACGATAACGATCGAAAACACCGCAACTCTCGACTTCCAGTCGCAGGACCCATCTGTGCCTGCGAGAGAGGACCGGCCCACCACCGCAAAAAATGTCCTCGTCTCTGTTGAGAGCGGTGGTGCGCCGGTGCAGATAAAGACCAGCGGCCAGCTGGTCGGCGATATAGTCGCCGGACGGTCCGCGTCTGCAACATTTGAAATCCGTATCGCAAAGGACGCCCCGGCAGGGACCTACACTCTTCCCGTCACCCTTACGTACACATACCTCTACTACTCCGAGGATCTGGGGGACAGCGCCGTCCGCTACTATTACAAGGATAAGACCGAGACCCTGCCCCTCGAAATCGTGATCAGGCCTGATGTCCGTATCGAAGTGGTCTTCCTTGAGGTGCAGAATCTGAATGTCGGGACCGAAGGCTACATCATTGCCACCGTGAAAAATGTCGGGCATGAGACCGGCAGTGAAGGGACTTTGACGCTTCAGAGGGTTCCGGGAAGCCCCATCATCCCCACCGATGCCAGCTCCTTCATCGGTGAATTTTCTCCCGGCGAGACGGTGACCGTCACCTTCAAGGCATCAGCATCGGTTAACGCAGAAGAGTCCACGTATCCGATAGGCATCCTGCTGAGTTATGAAAACCCGGAAGGGGACAAACTGAGCACCTCTCCCATCACCATGGGTGTTCCCACCGGCGCGAAGATCAGGTTCGAGATTGAATCGCCCGCCTCCCGGCTTCGTCCGGGCGAGACAGGTATCGTAACCGTTACCTACCACAATATCGGCGGGGCTACCGCCTACGACGCGGTCTCCCGTCTCAGTGCCGTCGACCCGTTCACCAGCAATGATGACACCGCCTACCTGGGAGATATTGCCCCCGGCGAGAGTGCGGTGGCAAAGTACGAGGTGATCGTCAAAAAGGATGCAACGATCAAGACCTACGGCCTCGACTCCGAGGTGCGCTACAAGGATGCGCTCTCGAACAGCCTGATATCCGACCCGGTGAAGGTCCGAATCGAGATCGCCGAGGTGTCCGGCCTGATGTCGGCTCTCACCAACCCGGTCGTCATCATCCTCGTGCTCTTCGCCGTCCTTGGAGCAGGATATTATCTATACACACAGCGCAAAAAGAATGAGTAATGGAGATATTTCCCGATATCCCCCTGCCTGAACCGCAGCAGCGAACGGTGGATGCGATGCGGGCTGTCCTCGCGGATGGGGACTGCCCGGCGTCCGGTCCGCTCTATTTTATGTACCGGAGTCTGGCACAGAACGAATCTGACCGCCTCTGGCTTGAAGAGCATCGTATCCGGTATGATCTGACGGTCATTCCGGCTGCTACCCTCTGCAGCGAGTTTGTCAAGACAAAGGGCCATTATCACCCCGTAAATCCCGCAGGGGTCGGGTACACCGAGCTCTACCAGGTCATCTCCGGGCAGGCCCATTATCTCCTCCAGAAGGAGGACTGCTCCGATGCGGTGGTTGTACGGGCGGCAGCGGGGGATGTGGTTCTCATCCCGCCGGGATACGGGCATGTGACCATCAACCCGGCGGAAGAGGAGCTTGCCATGGTCAACCTCGTCTCCGCCTCATTTGCAAGCGTCTACGCCCCCTTCGAGGAGCGGCGGGGAGCGGCGTTCTACGAGATGTGCTCCGGATGGGAGAAGAACCCGCACTACCCGTTGCATCCGGTGCTGCGGTTCGAAGATGCACGGGAGTATCCGGAATACGGCATACTCCACGGCAGGCGCATCTATGATCTCATCGGGTCGGAGGATATTGCGGGTATCCTCAACCGTCCCGAGAAGTATCCTGCCCTCTTTTAACCATCGTTGAGAAGGCTTGGCGCGGGGATGCGTTTGTGCATGCTTGCCCGGACCTTGCCGAGGATCATCTCCTCGGTGGCGTTTTGGGCCTGCCACCTGTTTGCCTCGAGTGAGGTGAGTGCGGCATCGATCTGGTGATAGGTAAATCCAAGGTCGCTCTCGTCCGACTGGCCGGGCCAAAGGCCGGCTGACGGGGTTTTTTCAATGATGGATGCGGGCACCCCCACCTCAGTGGCGCACTCGTAGACACGGGACTTGTACATGTGAATGATGGGCTGGATATCGGCGGCATTGTCGCCGTACTTGGTGCAGTAGCCGAGCAGGTACTCGGATTTGTTGGAGGTGCCGCAGACGAGCCCCCCGAGGCGGTTGGCATGATAATAGAGCAGCGTCATCCTGATGCGGGCCATGAGGTTGCCCTTCAGGTAGGGTGTTTCCTCGTAATCCTCCATCGCCGCAGCAGCATTGAGGAACGGGGCGATGGGGACGACCCTGAAGGGAATGGCAAAGAGGTCGCAGAGTCTGCGGGCATCATCAATGTCCTCCTGCCGTGTCACCTCTGAGGGGAGGGAGAGGCCGAGGACATTTCCTCCGCCGACGGCACGGGCACAGAGGGCGGCCGCAAGGGCCGAATCAACGCCGCCGGAGACCCCGATGACGATCCCCTTGGCACCCGGGGACCAGAGGGTGTGGCGGATCATCTGTTCGATACGTTCGCATTCACATCCGATTTGACAGGTAGTGGTCGTCATATGCTTTCTCCTGAGGTGATTCTGATAAATTTTTTAAGTGCGGGTGGTGTTCCAACCACGATGACCTCGTCGCCCTCCTCCAGCACATAGCCGGGGTCGGGATGGACGAGTGATGACCGGCGGGTCCTGACGGCAAGGACCAGTACCCCGGTCTCTTTCTGGAGGGTGCCGATATTCATCCCTCTCCTCTCCTGTATATACGCGGCAGCAATCTTTCTCCCGTCGGGGAGGGCGATGAGGAGATGGATATGATCGGCAAGGACGATGTTTGCTGCCATAATGCCCCCGAGGCCCGGCGTGTCAGCCACATAATCGGCGCCTGCCTTATAGAGCTTATCTACCGATTCGGGAGCGTGGGCAGCGGCAAGGATGCGGACCCGAGGGTTCAGGCTGCGTGCCATGAGGGTGGTGAAGATATTCACATCATCATTGTCGGTGCAGATGATGCAGACGGATGCCTCGTGAATCCCCGCTTTGGTAAGGATATCCTCGGACTCCGCGTTTTCATGGAAACCGGGGACATCCTCCACGTGCGGGTCGATTGCGATCGTGGCTATCCCTTCATTCTTCAGTTCAGCAAAAGCAATGCTCCCGATGCTCCCGTACCCTGCAATGACCGCGTTATATCCCTTCTCCATTCCGTTCTTCAGTTCACTGAATCTGAAGTCGAGGATGGCCTTCTCCGTACCCAGCATGAAGAGAATGGTTGATTTGTCTATCACATCCTCATCCCGGGGTACAACCACGAACTCCGAGCCCTTCCAGTAGGAGAGGACCTCGAAACTGAACCTGTTGGTACGGTTCAGATCACCGATCGTCGTTCCAACGCACGTATACCCTTCGAGAATGGGGAGCATGAAGATCTTCTTTCGGTCGACGGATGGGCACTCTTCCATGGAATGGATAGTGCAGTAGGGGTTTTCATCGTAGAGGGTTTCGAAATAGGGTCCGGGTATTGCATAACGGGCAATGTTCTTCCCGGTAATGTTTTTCGGGGAGAGCACATATTCGGCCCCGGCAAACCGGAGGAACCGGTCATAGGAATGGTGGTCGGCGATGGAGATGATCTTTGCTTTCGTCCGGTCTCTTATGCCGAGGATGATCTTTGCAGAGGTGTGTTCGTCCTCGCAGAGGATGACGGCGGCAGCCTGTTCGATATGGGCGCTGGTCCAGGTATGGTCATCGTTATAATCGCCCCATATGATGGAGAGGGCGGCCCTTCGCATCGAGAGGGCTTCTCGGGCCTCATCGATGTTCTCCTCGACAAGCACGATGTCGCCGGAGGATACCTGGAGCATCTCCATGAGCGAGCGGGCTGTCCCGGAAAACCCTACGATGATTACATGGTCGTGAATGTTCCTGTTGATCGTCCTCGGCGGCGTTCGCTGGAAGAGCTTTTCCAGGTAGGGGGCAAAGAGGGCCGGCACGATGAGAAGGACGGTCATAACCCCGGTGAACATGATGAGAATTATCAGGGTGATGGTCAGTTCACTCTCGACGGGGAAAGGAATGCCGTACCCGACGGTGGTGATCGTCATGATGACGAAGTAGACGGCATCCAGAAGGGTGAAGGGGACATGCTCCACATAGCGGACGATGACATAGGTTGCCAGTGAATACAGGATGATCTGGACGAGGAGGATGAGTACATAAAGACGGAGGCGGCGGTCGGGGAAGACACCGGTGATGAGACGGTGCAGCCGCCGGATCACTTCTTCACCTCCTTTAGCACAGCACAGCTGCGGCACGGCCCGAAGGTCGGCTCCCCGCATTCGCTGCAGATGACCGTCGTCATGGCAGACTCCTTCCCGCACCCGGCAAGGTCGTCCCTCAGGCCCAGGAGGGCAAATTTGGTGGACGGGTGCAGCCAGGAATACTCATCGAGCAGGCGGCGGACATCACCCCGCAGGGCGTTATGTGCGTAGGGACATCCCCTGTCGGCGAGAGGGCCGACGGTGATGTGCGAATAAAGTGCCACCTCGCGCCCCGGGACGGCCTCGAAGGGGCGGATACGCGGCACCATCCCCTCCGCGGGTTTTGGTGTCATCGTCAGGCGCTCCGTGTCGCCGCGAAGCACGTTCATCATGACCGACTGCGCCTCGTCATCGAGGGTAAACCCAAAGGCCACCTTTGTGCATCCTGCCTCGCGGGCTACCCTGTTCAGAAGCCGTCGGCGCAGCACCCCGCACCATGAGCAGGACCGCTGGTCTCCCCTGTGGGCGACGATCGCGTCGATCGTCGTTGCATACTCGTCCGCGAACGAGGCCGTCGTCCACGGGATGTCATAGCGGCGGGCAAGCTTCTCTGCCTGCGAGACGTCACGGTACCCGGCGATGCCCTCATCGATGGTGATGGCGAGTAGATCCAGGTCCCTTCGCCGGGAAAAATGCGTGGCGAGAAAATGGAGCAGAACTGCTGAATCCTTCCCTCCTGAAAGGGCAATGCCTATGGTGTCCGCCGGTTGTATCCAGCCGTGATGACGGATGCTCCGTTTTGCCCGTGCCTCAACACTTGCGAGAAAATGACGTTCACAGAGGTGAAGCCCGGAATATCGCTGAAAAATGACTGCCTCTCGTCGGCATTTGGAACACTGCATGGCTGATATCAATCAAAGATATATCATCTTCCGTGATAAACCCATACGTACACAATGCCTCTTGATGCCGACGATATCCGGGAACTTCACCGGTTCGAGATAAAGATACTTCTTGCCCTTGAACGCCTGATGAAACGGTACCGCTGGGTGCCGGAGGATGTGCTCAGGCACCGGACGGGGCTGTCGGCATCGGAACTCGAGTACCGGCTGGGGCACCTGATGAATATTGATATGGTCAAATCCAGTTCGGTGCCCTACAAGGGATACCAGCTGGTCTTCAGGGGCTTCGATGCCCTCGCCCTGCATGCCGTGAGCCGGAAGGGGTCGGTGACGGCCCTCGGGTGCCAGCTCGGCGTCGGCAAGGAGGCCGTCGTCTACGAAGGGATGGGTCTCGGGCCGGTGGCGCTGAAGTTCCACCGGGTGGGGCAGCAGTCCTTCCAGACGGTCCGGCGATCACGGACCTATATGCCGGAGTACCGCCATTTCCCGTGGATCTTCGCGTCAAGTTTTTCTGCACGGCAGGAGTATGATGCCTTACGTGCCCTCCACGGCGAGATTGCGGTGCCGGTTCCGGTGGATTTCAACCGGAACCTGATTGTCATGACGTATATCCATGGATGCCCGGTAGCTCAGGCGACCCTTGAAAACCCCGCCGATGTCTTTGAAGAAGTGATGGAGAACGTGAGGGGCGCTTATGCCCTCGGGTATATTCACGGTGACCTCTCGGAGTTCAATGTCATGGTCGACGGGAAGCAGGCATGGATCATCGACTGGCCGCAGTGGATGGACCCCGCCCACCCTTCGGCAGATGAGATCCTCCGCCGTGATGTTACCAATGTATGCACCTATTTTTCCCGCAAATATCAGCTTGACATGTCCGTGGAGGAGACCCTTGAACGGGTGGTCGGTTGAAAGTATTCGGGATTGACATCATCAGGGGGTCTGTCCGTTCACGGACAAAGCGCCCGTATTTTGCCCTCGTACAACGGGTGGACGGAGGGGAGGTCTCCGTAAGCGAGGTCTCGCTCTACCGTCTCCTGCGGGTAGTTGCCGACGAGGAGCCCGACATCCTCGCCGTCGATTCCGTGCAGGAACTTGCCCCCACGATACAGGATCTCTTTTCCATTCTTCAGGCGCTGCCGCCAACAACGATGCTTGTCCAGTCGACCGGCGGGGAGAAGCAGGAATCCCTCCCCCGCATTGCCGGGCGCTATAACCTGAAGTTCAATAAATACGACCCCTATGCCGAGGCCCGGGCGTCCGCCCATGTCGCCGAACTGGGGGGCGGGGCCGAGGTGATCGCCTTTGAAAACACCTGCGACATCATCGTCTCCCGCGGCCGTTCCCTCGGCAAGGGGGGGTGGAGCCAGAACCGGTATGCCCGCAAGGTGCACGGTGCCGTCCGGCAGACGGGGCATGACGTGGAGGCCGTCCTCGACCGTGAAGGGCTCTCCTACACCCGGCACGAGGTGAAGGCGTTCGGGGGGCTTGGCCGCGTCCACTTCGAGGTGGCCGCACCAAGAGAGGACGTCCCGGTCAGGAACATGCGCCTGCCGGATGTGCAGGTGAAGGTCTCGGGCCGCAGGCTCGACCGGCTGCGCTACCGCCCTCTTTCCTCTGGCAGGAGGTACCTTATCGTGGGCATCGATCCGGGTACGACGGTGGGTCTCGCCGCCCTCTCGCTCGACGGCGAACTCATCTGCCAGACGAGCTCCCGGCAGATGGCGATGCCGGACGTGATCGAATCCCTGTATAAATCGGGAAAACCCCTTGTCGTCGCAACCGACGTCTCCCCCATGCCCGCATCGGTGGAACGGATACGGCGTGCGTTTGCCGCGGTCGCGTATACGCCGAAAGGGGACATATCTGTGGAGGAGAAAAAGGCGCTCTGTGAGGGGTACCCGTACCACAATGACCATGAACGCGATTCGCTTGCGGCCGCGGTCACCGCGTACCGCCATTATCAGGGCAAGTTCAGGAATATCGCCAAACGGGTTCCCCCCGGCTCGGACCTTGATGAGATCCGGGCAGGCGTGGTCCGCGGTCTGCCCCTCGAGCAGATACTCGGCAGAAAGGCAGTGCCCGCCGTGGGGGAGGAGGTGGAAGAGCGTGAAGAAGTGGTTCCCGGCCCGCGGGATGACCGGCTCCTCCAGCTCGACGGGATGGTCAAGTCCCTCAGGGTTCATGTCGCCGACCTTCAGGAGGTGAATGCGGAAAAGGACCGGGAGATCGCCCGCCTGAAGGCGCTGATCGGAAAGGAACGGAGCCGGCAGGCACGGGACCTGAAGAAGGAGGCGGAGATCGCAAAGCGGGATGAGATCGTAACGAACGTAAAAAAACAGCTCCGGCGGGAGGAGCGCAGGACAAAGAAGCTCGTCCGTCAGGTGGAGCGGCTCCGCCGCCTCTCCGCCCGGCAGGCGGGGGAGGACCGGCTGGCGGTCAAGGTGCTCCCATCGCTCAGCCGTGACGGGGTGCGGACGGTGGAAGGGGACCTCGGGATTGGTGAAGGTGATGTGCTGTACGTAAAGTCAACCGCAGGATGGGGGACCGGTCTCCTCGACCTCCTGGGGGAGACGGGGATGCGGGCACTGCTGGCCCGTGACCATGATGCCCGTCTGGAGGCGGCGTTTCTCGAACACGGGCTTGTAGTTTTGGATGCCGGGGCGGCAGGTGTCGAGGTCCGCGGGCGGGTCGGGTCGGTCCCCACGGAGGGGCTCGAAGCAGAGGAGGCCCGCTGGGAAGGGCGCCGCGCGGCATGGACAAAGGAGAAGAAATCAGAGATGATCGAGTCAATATACAAGGAATACCTCAGCGAACGTGAACGGGAGGTGAAACGGCATGGATGACCGCGATCTCGTGAAGGTGGTGGCGGACGTGATAGGGGCGGACCGGACGGCGGACGACTGCGCCGTCATACCGTTTGGTGACGAGGTGCTTGTCCTCTCCACGGACATGCTCCACGAGACCACCGATTTTCCGGTGGGGATGACGGACTATGAACGGGGGTGGATGGCCGCCGCCGTGACCATCTCCGACATCGCCTCGATGGGTGCCGCCCCCGTGGCGCTCGTCCTTGCGGCAGGCCTCGACCGGCCGGAGCGCCTCCGGGGGATTACGACGGGGGCAGATGACTGCTGCACCGAATACGGGTGCCAACTGGTAGGGGGCGACGTCGATGCCCATGACGAGTGCACGCTTGTTTCCACCGGCCTCGGGAGGGTGGCGGCAAAACACCTCGTCCGCCGGACCGGGGCCGTGCCGGGCGACGTTGTCGGGGTGGTGGGGGCCTGCGGGTGCGCCCAGGCGGGGCTGGACGGCTTCCCTGATCACTGGAAGGCGCTCGTCATGCCCCGTCCCCGTGTCCGCGAGGGGCAGGCCCTCGGCACGGCCGGGGCGACCGCGATGATGGACATCTCCGATGGCCTTGCCCTCTCCCTGCACGACCTCGCAGCGGCCTCCGGCGTCGGCATCGAAGTGCTGATGAAGGGCGTCCCCCTCCCTGCGGGGGTGCCGGAACCGGCAGCATCACAGTACGCCCTCTTCGGCGGGGGGGACTTTGGGCTCCTCTTCACCTGCCCCCCGGCCTGCTGGCCGGCGCCCGGGGTGGACGGCGTTATCATCGGGCGTGTGGTGGAAGGAGCGGGGGTCCTCCTGGACGGGAAGCCGCTACCCGCCCGGGGATATGCTCACCGGTGGGATGGTGGTGATGGATATGATGACGGGAATGCTGTACATAGCGGCTGATCGTCAGGGATGGGTTTTCCTGGTGGCCAGGGTGTCGGGCATTCCTGCCCGGGCACGTAGTAATTTATAATACATCTCTCTATTCTCATCATGGTCCGGGTGCGGAGGGTTTGTCGTCGTATCCGGGTGATGGGTTGACGGTGAGGGTATGCCCGGTCAGGCAGGAGATGGCCTCTACAATAACGCCCGGGTCCTTGCAATGGTCCCGGCTCTCTCGGTGATGGCAGACTACTCGCTCACGTTCCATTATGCGCAGGACATTGGTGAGGTTCTGCAGTACGAATTCTCGCCGTTTGTCAGGTTCGCCGCCGGGTACGGGATAGTCCCAATGGCGATTGTCGCCCTGGTGATCGTATACTACCTCCTCTCCTATGGCGCACTGCGGGCGTTGTGCGGGACCTGTGTCTATCCGTTTGCCGTCGGCATTCTTGTAACGGTCTCCCTCACCCATCTGATGGGGGGCTTTTCCTGGCTGGTGCGCCTTCCCTTCTGTTCCTATATGGTGCACGGTCTTACCATCATGACCCTGCTTCTTGCCGGAGCGGGCCTCATCTGGGGGCTCTTTCGTTGTCCTGCCCAGATGAAGTTCGGGCGCTCGTGATGGGATGAAGGGGGATACTCCCTCAATTCTGTCCCCGCCGTTCCGGTACTCCATTGAAACGGGGGATGTGCCCCTGAAGGATGATTACTGACGGCAGAGGTCGAACTATGTTTCTGGCCCTGAAGGGGATGAGGGGGGAGAACCAGACGATTCTTTTTTTGATGAACACGCAGGTGGCGGATGATCACACGCGGGTATCCGGCCGGCTGCCGCTGCCGCCTGAACCGGAAGGAAAAAAACACCCCTTTGGGCGTAAAATAAAAAAATATGGACCTGGCGGGATTTGAACCCGCGGCCTCTACGTTGCGAACGTAGCGATCTACCCCTGATCTACAAGCCCTCTGAAGAATCTTTCAGCGGTTCTGCACCGGGTCCGGTGTCAGTCGTCCAAAATAGTATTGGTGTGGGGGAATATCAATTTAGAGGATAATCTCGATATCCAGCTTCTCTGCAAGCTCCTTGTAGCGGTTGCGGATGGTGACTTCGGTGACGCCTGCGACCTCAGCAACCTCGCGCTGCGTCCGGCGTTCGCCTCCAAGTATGGAGGAGATGTAGATGGCAGCTGCCGCGACACCGGTCGGGCCGCGCCCGCTTGTCAGTTCGCGCTCGCCTGCCTGCCGGAGGATCTCGACCGCACGGGACTGGACCTCGCCCTTGAGGTTCAGGCCTGAGCAGAACCGGGGGACGTAGTCGATGGGGGAGGTAGGGAGGAGTTTCAAGCCGAGCTCACGGGAGATGAACCGGTAGGTCCTGCCGATCTCCTTGCGGGAGACACGGGAAACCTCGGCAATCTCGTCGAGGGTACGCGGGACGCTGCACTGGCGGCAGGCCGCATAGAGGGCTGCGGCAGCGACGCCTTCGATCGAACGGCCGCGGATGAGGTTCTTGTCGACCGCATCACGGTAGACGACGGCAGCGGTCTCACGCACGTTTCGCGGGAGGCCGAGTGCCGATGCCATCCGGTCCAGTTCGGAGAGGGCGAATGCCAGGTTTCTCTCGGTCGCGTTGGAGACCCTGATACGCCGCTGCCATTTGCGCAGGCGGTAGAGCTGGGCACGGTTCTTTGAGGAGATGGCACGGCCGTAGGAATCACGGTTCCTCCAGTCGATCATCGTGGAGAGACCCTTGTCGTGGATGGTGAACGTCATCGGGGCGCCAACACGGGACCGCTTCATCCGCTGGTCGTGGTCGAAGGCACGCCACTCGGGGCCGCGGTCGATGAACTCCTCATCCAGTACCAGACCACAGTTCTGGCAGACGAGTTCGGCGCGTTCGTAGTCCTGGACCAGCTGACGGCTGCCGCACTCAGGACATACGGTCTTCGTCGTCTCTTCAATCTTTGCCGTTTTTTCCAGTTTTTCCCCGGTCCTCTGGCGCAACGCCTCACGCTGGGACTGAAGCTGTTTGAGTTTCTCAATTTCCTGCATTGTATCTGTCCTTGCTTATTTTGTGAAGAGCTTCTCCCCTGGTATGGAAGTACACGTGCCTTTGCAGACGACGAGTCCATAGGGCGCTTTGATGTTTCCAAACACCTCAACCAGCTTTCCAACAGGTTTCAGGCGACGGTCGGTGACGGTGACATGGAGACGCGGGAGCTGTCCCGGATCACACTCGATAACAAGGGTCCTTGTGCCACAGATATGTTTTACTCGGCCTGCCAGTTTCACTTTATAAAACCCTCTAAAATTCGGTTGACGGTTTGGTTCGTAACCTATATATGTTTGGCACAATCACATATAAATGTTTTCAATATGCTTATATATTGGTGGAACAGGCGCCGCGGTCATGCACGGCACAGCGCCCTTCAAAACCGGCGCGTGAGAGGGTCTCCAGAAAGTTTTTAAACGATATCCGGGTTTTTCTGCGGTGCGTGAAGTACTTCCACATGAGGCTCCTCTTCTTCCGGTGCGCACACGCGAGTTCTTCTGTTATGCAAGAAGCCAGGCAAGTGAGGCAATGTCAAGGGCGGTGCGGCACTCCTCTTCGGTCATGCCCGCACCACGGGCGACTGCCGTCCGGTCGTCCGCGGTCATCAGGTCGCCGGGGGCGTGGCCGTCCGAGTTGACCACCAGCCGGCAGCCTGTGGCCCGGGCGACCTGCACGATGTGTCCGTTCGTGCGGTTGTGCCCGCCCCGTGCCGTGATCTCAAGGGCGATGGTGTTGGCAGCGGCCATGCGGGCGTCTTCATCTGAAATCAGGCCGGGATGGGCAAGTACGTCAACGTCGGGGCAGGCACACGCTGCGGCATTGGTGCCGGGTGCCACCGGTTCGACGGTCGTCTCACCATGGACGATGACGATGTCCGCCCCTGCGGCCTTTGCCCTCGCGGCAAGTACTGCAATCTCGTCGGGCGGCACATGGGTGATCTCGACACCCGTCAGGAGCCGGACCCCGTAGGATCTTGCACTCGCACGGACCTTTTCCGTCGTCTGCACAAGGGTATCGATATTTGATGCGTCCGCATGGTCGGTGATGCCGATGATGGTATAGCCGAGGACCGCCGCACGGCGAATCAGTTCGGTCGGGAGCAGTTCGCCGTCCGACATTGTAGTATGGGTGTGGAGGTCGTACATCGGAGGATCACCGGATCTTTCCCGCTACTCTGCGGATCAGCTCTTCCTTGCTTCCCTTGTATTCAACGACTATCCTGCCTTCTTTTTTTAACCAGTGGCCGGGATGGGATGCTTCCTCGATCCTTGCGGAGAGGCCGAGGCGTTTTGCCGCCTTGTGGATGGCCTTTGCCGTCGGATTCTCCTGTGCCATGGCCGCCGGGACCCGGCGCCCTTTGCTGCGCGGGAGGGACCGGTCAAAGTAGCACGGGTAGAGGATGCGTTCTGGGTCCATGCAGTACTATATGACATTGTGAAGGTATAAACCGAACTTCTGAGATACCACTACTTATGCATCATATCGACGTCAGCATCGAGAAGGATGTCTTCGACGCAAACAACCGCCTCGCGCACAGGAACCATCACCGGCTCGTGGATGCATCAGTGCGGGCTTTTGACCTCCTTGGGGCCATCGGGTCCGGAAAGACGGCGCTCATCGAGCAGATGGTGCCAAGACTCAGGGAACGCGGTCTTGTCGTGGGCGCAATTGCAGGCGATGTGTACGGCGATGATGACTTCCAGCGGATCATTGCGACAGGGGCCCCTGCCGTGAATGCAAATACCGGAAAGGAGTGTCACCTGGATGCCCATCTCGTGGAACATGCGCTCGATCAGCTTCCCCTCGATGCGATTGACATTCTCTTCATCGAGAATGTGGGGAACATGGTGTGCCCCACCGATTTCAAACTCGGGGCCGAAAAGCGCATCGTGGTCGTCTCCACCACTGAAGGTGACGATGTCGCAAACAAGCATCCGATGATGTTTCGTGAATCCGACATCGCCGTCATCAACAAGGTGGACCTTGCGGAGTACGTCGGCTGTGATATCGGACGGCTTGAAGCGGATATTCATCGCTATAACCCGGTAATGCCGGTATTCAGGACCAATATGAAGACCGGTGAGGGCATCGACGCTCTCCTCGATGCGATGGTCAAATGATCAGTGCAGTTATATAGCTGCAAAATGAATTATTATAGCACTTCAGTGGGTAGACCGCCGGTAGATGCCGGCACCGTCCCGCTCCTGAATATAACCCTACAAACGAGAAAGGTGCGCATACAATGCAGTGGCATGGCAGATCAGTAAGGAAAGAAACCGGCGGACGTCTCAGGCACGCCCGCGGTAAGAGGAAGGCAGAGATTGGAAATGCATCCGCGGATTCCCACATTGGTGAAGACCGCCGCCGCACGATGCGGACGATGGGCGGGAACGTCAAGGTCCGGGTTCTTCGTGCGCAGTATGCGAATGTCTCCGATCCGAAAACCGGCGTGACTAAGAAGGTCAGCATGGAGACCGTCGAACAGAACACCGCAAATCCAAACTTTGTCCGGCGAAACCTCCTGACCAAGGGAGCAATCATCAGGACCGAGATCGGCCGGGCACGCATCGTATCCCGCCCCGGACAGGACGGCGTCATCAACGCCGTTCTCGTTGAGTAGCCGGATACAATAATATTTTTCCCGCAGTGATGCGGGGCTTACCAATTATTAAAAAGCGTATGCTTTTTAGGGAAGCACCAACTCATACTTTACTAATGAGACGTATATATCACCGGTTTCCCAGGCGGTGTGACCTTGTCTTCGATATCAATGTACCGTTCAGCGATGCGGCCGGAACGATCGTACGGCTGAACGGCACCCATGAGGCCGCCCGGTTGGGGGATGAGATGGTCAGGATTGATTTTCAGGTCCAGGTGGCAGATCAGAAGATCTCATTTTTACCCGTCGATGAGGTGGCTGGCCTCCTCTATAATCTGACGGAGGCGGTTGACTTCCAGATTGAGCTCAAGGAGACGCTCCTCAGTTCTGAGCGCAGGATTCCCCGGTCCCGCAATGTATTTCTCGTCAGGCTCGAAGAGGTGGGGATGGCCACGGAATGCACGATCACCAAGACCTCCTCGATGACCGGACTGGATGCGCTGGACCTGAAACGCTTGATCCTGGGTGCTGTCAGGTGACCCTCGAACAGACGATTGCTGCGCCGTTCAAGGCGATGAGAAAGGAGAGCCTCCGGCCGACGGAATTCATCTATTTTTTTGCCATCGACCGTAAGTGGATGGATCGTGATCAGGCGTCGATGGTGGTAAACCTCGGCAAACGGCAGGGTCTTCTTCGCGAGGAGGGGGGGGTGCTCGTCCCGTCCTTCGACCCTTCGGCGGTGACCATCCCCCTGGGGTTTCGCCCTACGAGCGAGATATTCAACGTCCGGGAAAATGCCTGTGACCTCATGATGGCACGGATAGCAGAGGTCAGGGGGATCAAAATGGAAGCAGTAGCGGCAGAGGTCAACGGGATTGTCCGGGAGTCGTTTGACGGCCACCTGCGCCCCGAGGCTGCTCTGGTGATCGTGGCACGGCGGCATGGCGTCCCTTTTGAGGATATGCTGGAATCTCTCCGGCAGACACTCGCCGGTGACGGGTGCTAAGAAATTTCACGCTGTAAGAACGGGCATCCTTCCGGCGCAATACGTATCCCGATGGGCTGTGGCCTGAGCTGTTTTTGTTGCCCGGTAACCATCTTTCCCACGTACTGTGGAGAAGAAAAGAGATATGGGGTTATCTTTTTTGGTCTTCTGTTCCTTCACCTGCATCTGGTGCAGGTTACTTTTGCCTATGCTGCCTCGGGCGGGGCAAAGTACTCTTTGAGGGTCTTTGTCCCGTATCCGGTGACCTTGGCATTGATCTGGACGAAATCGCCGGTGATCTCTGCTGCACGGATGCTCTTTCTCCTGCGTTCGCCCTGGTAGGTCGGGGAGAACCCGACACTCCTGGAGAGGAGGAGGCGCCGCCTGCCCGCACCGGGAAGATCCTTTCGTGCCGGGATGCCGGTCTTGTCGGTGCCGCCGGTGATCAGGATCGTGTAACCGGCAAATCCGAGCGCGTCGCCGGAAATCTCGTCACCTATGCTTTTGCCGATGAAGGCATTTGCCACTCCGCCGGTCGCTGCAACTTTGTATGAAGCGCCGTCACGGGGGTCTGATAAAACAACTTTGAATTCTGCCATGATAGATTCTGCTCCTGCGAAAGTGTCTACAATATTTGTTGGACTGCATTATAAATCATGGGGTTCGTCACCGCGAGCGCCGCCATGATTATTTCCCCCAGAAGGGGCGTTCCTTACGTTTCATTCGGGTAAATTCTTCCAGTATGTCCAGCATTGAAGCAGAGAGATGGTTCATCATCTCGTGCTCGAGCACCTTGACGTGATGTTCGGGGATGTCGACGTAGAGGTCGTCACCCGCGTTGATCTGGCGCCCCACGGTCGGACCGTCGATGGAGATGGCAACCTCGAGGCCCTGTATCGCCTCGCTGATGTTCTCCTGCCCGCTCTTGATCTGTTTCACTTTGCCTACCTTGCGTCCGTCGAGGTGGACGAGGTTGACGCCTGCCTGCAGTTTGCCCCCGAGGATACGGACGCCCACCACCGCCGGGTTGGACTGGCGGAAGATGCAGTCGGGGAGGAGACTGATCTTTGCCGGCAGAATAAGTTTTTCAAAACTCTCCTTCTCCATGCTCCGCCGGGTCTCCTCCTCCCAGTCGAGGTAGCTGTCGATCAGGTGATAGATGACGCTTGCCTCAAAGAGATGGACGTGACGGTTGCCGGGCTCCTCGAGCGTGTCGAGGGCATCGGGAAGGATGGGGGTGTTGAAGGCGAGGAGGACGGAGTGGAGGGGATTTTTGACGGTGCCGACCTCGATGATGTCATGCCTGCTGACCGGCCCCACCTCGGCCCGCATGATGGGGATGTTGTTCTCCTCCAGTTCCTTGGAGAGTGCCTCAAGGGCTCCGATGGTGTCGGCCTTGATGAAGATGCCGTCATCAGAGAGGGTGACGGCGACATCCTCCATCTCGTGGACGACGGCATCGACGATCTCATCGCGGTTACCGCGGATGACCCTGAGCGGCGATCCGGCGATGGCCCCCTCGAGTTTCGGGGCGGACACCTTGATGCCGGTCGCCGCCGTCACCTGTTTGACCCGGTCGAACCGGTCTTCGGTGAGGATCTCCTGCATCGGGCGCGGCTGGAGGAGGGAGCGGATCTTGGTCTCAATCACGGTGCCGCCCTCCCCACCCACGACGATCTCGTCGCCGATACTGAGCTGCCCGTCATAGAGGATCACGTCCAGCGTCGTCCCCAGGCCCCGTTCCTCCTTCACCTCGAGGACGGTGCCTATGCCCGGGCCCCCTGTCGAGAGGGCGAGGTCCTGGGTCATGTACCGCTGGGCAAGGCCGACCATCACCATGAGGAGATCGGGAAGCCCCTCCCCGGTGATGCCGGAGACCGGGACGATGGCGATGTTTTTCGCGAAGTCACGGACCCGGTCGTAGCGTTCGCACGAGAAACCCATCTCCGAGAGTTCGCCGATGAGCTCGTAGGTCTTCATTTCGACATCGTGCCTGACCCGCTCGTTCTGCTGCGCAAAGGTCTTTGCAAAGGGGGCGCCGGCCATCTTCTTCCACCCGTGGACACGGTCGACCTTGGTGGCTGCAATCACAAACGGCGTCTTGTAGGTCTTTAATATCTGGAGTGCCTCTCGGGTCTGCGGCTGGAAGCCTTCGTTAATGTCCACCACGAGGATTGCCATGTCCGCGAGTGCCCCGCCCCGCGAGCGCAGGGTGGTGAACGCATGGTGCCCCGGGGTATCGATGAAGAGGAGGCCGGGTACATCGAACTGCATCTTTCCCGAGGTGCCGCTCATCTCTTCGATCGCCTCGAGGGGCACAATCGTCGCACCAATATGCTGGGTGATTGCCCCCGCTTCCTTATCCACCACCGATGAGCCCCGGATTTTGTCCAGCAGGGAGGTCTTGCCATGGTCCACGTGGCCCAGTACGCAGACGATTGGCGTCCGTATCGCCGATGCGGCCATCACTATCTGCTCTTTTTTCTTCTTTTTTGCCATGATATTCTCCCTCCGCCCGTTCTATGTGCTTAAAAAGTATCGCTGGCGCTTCTTCCGGGTCCGTTCTCCGGAATGTATGCCAGTCTCCTTGGTACTCATATAAATAGTCACCGGGATTTTTAAGATTGCCTGACGGTCCTGCTCCTCTTCCTTCTCCTGTGGCCGTCCCGGAGATGGTGTGCTCCACGCACCGTGCCGTAATCGCGGGAGACGGGGGGTGACCGGGGCCCCTTTTGCCACCGCGGCGGCATGGGTGTGGGTCGGGGTTGTATCCTCCTCTGAGCGGACGAAGGTAAGGGTGGCGGAGCAGAATGAATAGATTAAATATTTGTGAGGCAGAATATAGAAAGGCATTTTTGCCGGGGTAGGGTAGTGGTTATCCTCAGGGATTGTGGTTCCCTGGACTCGGGTTCAAATCTCGGCCCCGGCCTTTATTTTTTCGAGGTATGATCCGGTGCGTACTGTTCGACGGCCCGGAGCAAAGGCTGCATTCAGGATCCGTCTGCTCTTGCCTGCGGTCCCGAAATGAGGAGAATCTTTTATAATGTGTCGGTCTGCAGCATCATCCCTGCGGCCGCGCCAAACGGCGGGCGGTCCGCTGAAACCTGTCTGCCCTGCCGGATGGTGGTGTCCTTTTGCAGGCCTGAAAATCCACACCGACGATTGCGCCGAGCAGGAACGCGGAGGAGAGCCGTTCAAAGAACGCTGCGAACTCCTGGATGCGTGCATCGCCATCCGGGGGTGCCGGGGGAAGGGAGGGCTCGGGGCGGGGTGGATCGCCGGTCAGGTCCGCACCCGCGAGAATGAGGAGGAGCATGATGTGCCTGCCTTCGAGGGGGCATGTGCCGAAGAGCAGTTCAAGGAGCTGGCTGGAGGTGATCGTCTTTTTCGTGAGGATATCCTTTCGAATCGTAACGGATGCCGGTTCCCTGCTCTCAAAATAGGTGCCTCCCGCCTCCTTTCTCATCGCTTCAAAGGCCGCACCCTTCAGCCCGATGCCGGGAATTCTCGCGATGAGCGATGCATTGGCCCCTCCTTTTTCGATCGCGGCGGTGCAGAGGGAGCAGAGCCATTTCTCTCCGGCAGCGGAGATGGGGTAGGAGATGGTGCCATAGCACCGGAATGCCTCCGTGCCGGCGATCGGGCAGCATGCACACTCTTCTCCAAGGTGGGTGAGCTCATCGGCGAGGTCGAGCGCCTGACCGACCGTGAGATGGATGCGGCGCTCCTCTCCTTCGGGGCCGAAGAGGGAGGAGGAGAACGGGGCTGCACGGATCTCGTCCTCCGGTAATCCTTCCCCCGCAAGGTGCTGCATGATGGCACGGGCACTGGAACCGAGTTTTATTCTCGTGACGATCTTCTCAATCTGCAGTGCCTCTTTTACCGGACAGTCGTGGTGGATGAGGTACTCGATTGCCATGGTACTGTTGTGAGACGGGATGCTAATTATTAAGTCTTCCGGATGGGGGGAATTGGTCATTATATGTTAACCTGGTTTGAATATGGCACAATTATTTTATGCAACTGTTCCTCGTCCGTAAAGAAGAGTGGTCTTTCGGAATGCAGGTGATCTTCTGCCGGGCTTGGGCAGCGGTACGGGGCCTCCCCGTCCCCGGAACGGGTCCCGGGCACTAATGTTAATGCTCCCATGGTGTGTACCCATCTTCATGGAGCGCACGGGTGGTCCGGATGCGGGTTGCCGCAACGCCTACCTCCTGATCGTCCTCTTCGGCATCGTTGCGATGTTCGGTGACGTCATCTACGAAGGTGCCCGGAGTGTTGCGGGGCCCTATCTCTACTATCTGGGGGCCACGGCGTTTGTCGTCGGGCTGGTGGCGGGAGTGGGGGAGTTTCTGGGCTATCTCCTCCGCCTGGTCTCGGGGTACCTTGCCGATGTGACGCGGCATTACTGGACACTGGTCTTTCTGGGATACGGCATGCTCGTCGCAGTGCCCTTTCTTGCGCTTGCCGGTTCATGGGAGGTGGCGGCGGGGCTCTATATCGTTGAGCGGATGGGCAAAGGCATCCGGGCTCCTGCCAAGGATGCCATCCTCTCGAACCTGACCACATCGACGGGCCGGGGCTGGGGATTCGGGATTCATGAGGCCCTCGATCAGCTGGGCGCCGTTGCAGGGCCGCTGATCTTCACCGGGGCGTACCTTGCGCGGGGTGACTACCGTGGTGGGTTTGCCCTCCTTGCCGTGCCCTTTGCCCTGATGATCGCCGTCCTGCTCCTGATGCGGTACCGGGCTCCCGACCCCGCGATGTTCGAACCCTCCGCCACGGCCGGAAACGAGGCCCCGCCTTTCCGGGCGCTTGCCCGGTATGGCCTCTTTACGGCACTGACGGTGGCCGGTTTTGCCGCATTTCCCCTTATCAGCTTTCACTTCATTGCAGAGGGGATCGTTCCCGGTGCCCAGATCCCGCTCTTCTACGCCATTGCGATGGGGGTGGATGCGGTGGTAGCCCTCGTCGTCGGACGGGCATACGACCGGTATGGTCTTATCACCCTTGTGCTGATGCCGCTCTGTGGGATGGTCATCCCCTTCCTTGTCTTCGGGACGGCATATAGAGCCGCCCTTGCCGGGGCGGTGCTGTGGGGCGCGGTGATGGGGGTTCACGAGACCGTCCTCAGGGCGGCGGTGGCCGATTATACCCATAGTTCGAAACGGGGCCGGGCGTACGGCATCTTTAACACGCTCTACGGGGCATCCTTTTTTATCGGCGGCATCGCAACTGGCTGGCTCTATATGGTCTCGCGGACCTCCATGATCCTCCTGATGGTTGCCCTGCAGGTCGTTGCCCTCGGGGTCTTCTTCACGGCGAAGAGGGAGCTGGAGGGGGCGGGC
>DSBQ01000046.1 GCA_011045995.1 Methanoculleus sp.
CGGCCGCGTCTGGTGGTATGTCCTCTACGAGGAGCTCGCCCGCCGGGACGCCGTCATCGACGCCCTGGCGGGGCGGGTCAATATCCTCGAACAGCAGAGCTGCCGGAACCGTGTTCCGCCGTGGGAGAGGAGGCGGTACTTTGAGTGACAGGAACCAGGCCGACGGGAAGAGGGCCGAGGGCGCTTCCGGCACGGACGCACAGGCCGAGGACGCCGGGGCCTACCCGCTCTACCTCATTCCGCAGGTCCTCTCCCGCGAGATCTATGCCCGCGGCGGGACGATTACCGCGATCGTGATATGGCGGTCCGGGCGGCATAACTACCGGATAACGATTTCAGATGCGGGTGGCCCAGGGACCACCACCCGGTAACCACCAAACCCCCAAATGGAGGTAATTCACCCTCCATTTTACCCAAAAAGAAGCCCAAATCAGCCTCCGTTTTCGCAATTCAGAGCCATTCAAAAAATACCCGATTTCTGCCAATGTAAACCAAAACAAACGCATTTCCAAGGACTATATCGTCCAAATTCGGCCCTCATATTTCCCAAGGACCTATGGCCCCGCCTCATCCGAGATCCGCCCGGATTTTGCTTCTGTATCGATCGCATATTCAGCCATCAATGCCGAAAATAAGGCATATTTAAGCGTTTCTTATACCACACAAACAGGGAACGAAAAGATCGACACGAGCATCTCCAGCGCCGATACATTTAAGCTGTCCCATGAGGTTCAACACCCTATGGTCAACTTCTGAAGGGAAGAAGAGCACCAGTGAGGATGGAGGGAAAACATGAACACCTACAAATTGATGATGCTTGCCCTGGTGATCGTGGGGATCACGGGGATGGGGCTTGCCGGAACGCCGGGTACGGATGCATCCGTTCTGCTCACCACGGACACCGATGGCGACGGGATACCGGATGCCGATGATTTTTGCCCGACAGGAACGACCGCCGACAGCTTTCCAAAAATTGGGTTGAACAAGTGGTGGGTCGTGAATGATTCAAACGGGGACGGCATACTCGACTGGGTCAATAACCCGCTGAAAAAAGACAGTCCCCAAAATGAGTCCCTCGAATACACCCATGGCTGCAACTGCACCCAGATCCTCTATTATCTGGGAACAAGCCCCCAGGACGTCCAATACCGGAGCGGGTGCGAACGCGAAACCCTTGATCAGTTCCACGCGGAACCTTCGTTCGATCTCTGTCCCGACGATCCCGACAAGATAGAACCCGGTATCTGCGGATGCGGGGTGCCGGATTACGATCGGGACTGGGATCATGTGGTGAACTGCATCGATGGTTGTCCTACGGATCGTTATAAGACAGAACCCGGACAGTGCGGGTGCTTTGTCCCTGATACCGATTTGGACGGGGACGGGGTGGCGGATTGCGTTGATGGCTGTCCCAAAGATTCTAACCTGACGCGTCCCTGCAAATGCGATGATCCCATCGACACCGACGCCGACGGGACGCCGGACTGCTTGGACATATGCGACTCAGATCCCAACAAGGTTGTTCCGGGCCAATGCGGATGCGGTTATTTAGATTCCGATGAGGATGGGGATGGAGTCGCAGACTGCCTAGATTTTTGCCCGGACGAACCCAGCTTGGTCATTAGTGGTCAATGCGGATGCTGGCCGGAAATGTATGATGACAACGGAGTCCCGCTTGATACCGATGGCGACGGACATTTTGATTGCTTTGAAGCCTGTCCTTATGACCCGAACAAGATAATTCCAGGTGAATGTGGATGCGGGGTGCCGGACACTGATGCGGATAATGACGGTGTGTCCGACTGCAACGACCAATGCCCTGAGGATTTCTACAAGAGTGAACCCGGCCAGTGCGGCTGCGGCATTCCCGATACCGATTCTGACGGCGACGGCACCGCGGACTGCCTTGACCAGTGTCCATACGATATCAACAAGACCGGGCCGGGCATCTGCGGATGCGGCGTGGTGGATTCAGATACGGATTCCGATGGAGATGGCGTCCCCGACTGCATCGACCAGTGCCCGGGAATGGATGATATTGACACCGATGGCGACGGGGTGGCCGATTGTATCGATGGCTGCCCAACCGATCCGAATAAGACCGACAGCGGCCAGTGCGGCTGCTTTGCACAGGACACCGACACGGACGGGGACGGGTATGCCGACTGCATCGACGGCTGCCCGGTAAATCCCTATCGCGACGATTATAATTACGTGAACTGTTATTCGGACGTGGAGGACTGCAACTATCTACTGATACGCTGCGATGACCCCTTTAGGCAAGGATGCAACCGCGTCTGCTACGACGGAGTCTGCTATCCTGTTGACTCAAGTGTCTGCGACTATGTCGGTTCAGATGGCTATCTTATCGATACCGACGGCGACGGCAGGCCCGATTATTTCGACGGGTGTCCTGACGACCCAGACAAGGTCGGGCCGGGCACCTGCGGCTGCGGCGTCCCGGACGTCGACTCGGACGGGGACGGGTATCCGGATTGTATTGACCAGTGCCCGGACGATCCGGTGAAGATCGAACCGGGCGTCTGCGGGTGTGGAGTTGCGGATACCGATACGGACGGGGACGGGTATTCGGATTGCATCGACCGGTTCCCCCGGAACCCCAACCGGTGGGACTGAGGCCTCCGTCAGACCCAATCCTCCATTTTCCCTACGCAACGAAACCACAGCCCGTCACGACTTCTCATTCAAGCGACCCGACAGGACCATAAAATGAATTCGGATCAGAGCCCCCCGCCCCCTCTCCCCGAAGACCCGCCGCGGCGCCGGAGCAACCGCAGACCTCCGATGATCACGACGGCGAGCACGACAATCCCGAGGATGACAAGCCCTGCCGTTGCCACGTCGAATTCCGGTTCGAGAGTGATGGTGACGATCTTCGAACCACCTCCGGGCTCGACACCGAGGACCGCAGAGCCATTTTTATATTCCTCCTTGCGTACGTCGAAGGTATAGCCCGGGCCCGGCTCGAGATCGATAGCCAGCTCACCTGCCGCATCGGTCATCCCGATCTCTTCACCGTCAAGCGTGACGATCGCACCGCTCACCACGGTGTGATCCGGGTCCGAGACGATGACCGTCACTTCGGTTTCGATGATCGGCAGGGTGACGTAGATGTTCGCCGTCTCGCCGATGGTGCGTGTCTCTTCCCATCCCTCATAATTGTCCTTTGAGACGGTGAACGTATACGTCCCTTCGATCATATTCGCGTCGGAATATTCACCGTCCGAGCCGGTCGTTCCGGCCAGATCCCCGTCGATGTACACCGCCGCTCCGGACAGGGGGTTGCCGTGGCTGTCGGTCACTTTGATCGTAAGCGACGAGATCGATTGCGTAAGTTCGATGAGCTGATACACTGCCGAACCGGTGAACGTCATGCTCTTCGAGTACGTCCTGTACCCGTCACAGACGACCGAGACCTGGTGGGTGCCGCTGAACCGTGCAAAGAGGAGCCCGCCGCTCCCGGTACGGCCCTGCGTGTCGCCATCGACGAAGACCTCGGCGCCATCGATGGCGACATGCGTATCGGCATCGCGGACCCTGAATGCAACCCGGTCCTCATTCACCAGCCAGATTAAGACGGTTTCATCACCGTCTTCTATCGCCACGTCCGTTGACGAGGCCGCGTAGTCGTCGTCCCGCACCTCGATGGAATAGTCCGTCTCTTCGGTCACGACGAAGGTGACAGCCCCGCTGCTGGCGGTGTCATCCGCATCCGTATCGCCGTATTCGCTCTCGATTGCCACCTCGGCGCCGCTGATCGGCAGCAGGGTATCGGCATCATAGACATAGACGACCAGGTCGTACTCCTCGATGCTCGATTCGAGCTCGACGGTCACCGAGTCCTCATCCTCATCGATATCGTCTTTCCAGGTGTCGTAGCCCGATTTTACCACCTTGAGTTCAAAGGTGTCGTCCAGGGAATGCTCGAATTCGTATTCACCGTACTCGTCCGTCGCTCCCTCGTAGTCACCATCGATGTAAATGTAGGCGTTCTCTATCGCATCGCCGTCCTCGTCCTCAACCGTGATATCCAGTATCGTTGCCTGCACGGCAGAGACCAGCAGCAACAGTACGCATACCATGGTCAAACAACGACGCAGGTTCATAAGATGAAATTTCATTCCTGTTCTCACTCCTCCGGGGGCTTCACCCCCCGGGAACCTGCCGGGGCCTTCCTGCCTCGCCGGCACATACTCCCCGATGAAGGCGATGACCGTGTCCATATCGCCCTCCCCGGGTGCCGCCCCGGCATCGGTGGTGTCGACACCTTTCGGGAGCGATCATCCCGGGCATCACCGCCGCCTGTTCGCTGTCCATCTCCGGGAGGTCGCCGGGCATCCTTCCTCCGCCGCCGTCGGGCGGGGCAACGTCACCATCCTTGGCGGAGGGCATCCCTTCGTCCCCCAGGGGGGCCTTACCGGAGGAGGGCATTTTTGCACTCACCGTCAGTTCACTTCCCGTGTCGGTTCCGGTGATATACGGCACCATCAATGCCACAGCGATGATGACGGCGACAGCACTCGCCACCAGGGCAATGATATATGCTTCGTTCCTTTCCATTAAGAATTCATCTCCGGCAAAAGGGGGTTCATTATCATGGAGTCACCTACCGCCGCCGTATCCAGCCGCCCGCCCTTGTGATCGAGCGAAGCGGCATCGCACCCGGCATGCACGTCCTCGAGGTCGGCTCCGGCAGCGATGCCTTTACGACGGACGTCGCACGGGCGGTCGGGCCGGAGGGCCGTGTCGTCGCCTACGACATCCAGGCGGACATGCTCCACCAGCTGGCGGACAAACTCCCCCGCCCGGAGAACCCGGACGTCCCGCCGTTCGCGATCGTCCGGGGCGGCGGCAGGGCAAGGAAGCGGGATTCGTCGCGGAGGAGACGGCGGGCGGCCTTTTCAACTACACGGTGCGGTTTCGGCGGCCGTAAGGCCCTTTTTTACCCGGCCCCATAATACCCCCGGCACTCTTTCCGACCATGTACTGTCTCAACCCCCCCCACAACCGTTATATATCATCCGGCCATCTATTCGTCTATTGTAGGAGATCGTTGATTTTTGGGGGGAAATCAACATCCTCAATCCTGAAGAGGATCTTTCTCAAAAAAATACCCCGATTTTTCTACGGTGAGATACATCACTCACGTCTTTTCAAGGGAGGTGAACCATGAAATTACTACCAAAAATCCTGATTCTCGCTCTGCTCGCAGGTATCCTTGTTCAGGGCGTCTATGCCGAAGACCCGGAATATGTATTCGTCACAGCGTGGGGATCGCAGGGGACAGGCAACGGACAGTTCGAAATGCCATCTGGCATTGCAGTCGATGCGGCAGGCAATGTCTATGTGGCAGATACCGGGAATCACCGCATCCAGAAATTCGATGCAGAGGGGGATTTCATAACGACATGGGGGTCGAAAGGATCAGGCAACGGACAGTTCATTTTTCCTTATGACGTTGCAGTTGATTCGGCAGGCAATGTCTATGTGGCTGATACCGGGAATTCCCGCATCCAGAAATTTGATGCCGAGGGGGCGTTCATCGCGACATGGGGGTCGTTGGGACCAGGCAACGGACAGTTCAATTATCCTTATGACGTTGCAGTCGATTCGCCAGGCAATATCTATGTGGCTGATACCCATAACAACCGCGTGAAAAAATTTGATGCAGGGAGGGCGTTCATCACGACATGGGGGTTGTTGGGACGAGGCAACGGACAGTTCATTTTTCCTAATGGCGTTGCGGTCGATTCGGAGGGCAATGTCTATGTGACTGATACCGGAAATTCCCGCATCCAAAAATTCGATGCAGGGGGGGCGTTCATCACAACATGGGGATCGGAAGGATCAGGCAACGGACAGTTTGATTACCTCCGTGGCATTGCAGTTGATTCGGCAGGCAATGTCTATGTGGCTGATAGCGAGAATTCCCGCATCCAGAAATTCGATGCAGCTGGGGCGTTCATCACAGCATGGGGATCGGAAGGATCAGGCAACGGGCAGTTCATTAATCCTTATGACGTTGCAGTCGATTCTGCGGGCAATGTCTATGTGGCTGATACCGGGAATTCCCGCATCCAGAAATTCGCCATCCATCTGCCGCCCGTCGCAGACGCAGGCGGCGATCAGACCCTGACGGCAGGATGGGCCCTCACGTTCGACGGCAGCAACTCCTCCGACCCCAATGCAAATATCGCCTCGTACGAGTGGTGGTTCAGCGAAGGCGCAACAGCGACAGGGCCGATCACCACGAGGGTGTATGAGGCGCCGGGGACCTACGTTGCCACGCTGACCGTCACGGACGCCACAGGCCTCTTTGATGAGGATATGATTCAGATTACCGTGATCCCCGAAGCGATCGAAAACCCGATGCAGGCTACGGAGGAGCTCATCGCCGACGTCGAGGCGCTCGATCTCCCGACGGGAACGGAACGAAAGGTGGTGACCAAACTCGATGAGGTGCTCCGCTACCTCGCCCATGCCAATGACAAACTCGCCGCCGCGTCCGCCGAACTGGAGGGCGAGGCGCCGGACGATCTCCTCGAACGGATCAACGAGATCATGGAGTCGATCGCAGGCGAAAGCGACTGCCTTGCAACACTCCTCGGTACCCAGGGAACTCGGCAGGTGACGGGTGCCGCTGCGGTTCAGGAGACCGAAAACCCCCCTGACGATACGGTTTCTGTCGATCTGCCGGATGACCAGTCCACAAACGACGATGATACAAAGGACAAAAATTACAAGAAGGACCACCCGGTCAAACCCGAAAAATAACCTTTTTTTGCAGATTTTGGGGGGGATCAGTTCCTCCCCGCCGTACATCCACCCAGTGGAATCCTATATATATTCTCAACTCCGGTGATTACTTATGGCACTTCCCGGCTTCTTCGGCACCCCCAATATGAAAAAACTCAAGAGAGACCGCAATACGGTCGGGTTGATCAAGGCGCTGGGGTACCAGAACGACCCCGCCATACGCCGCGAGGCCGCCGAAGCATTGGGAGAGATGGGAGACCCGCGTGCCGTTTCGCCACTGATCCTTGCCCTGAACGATGAATACGAAAAGGTCTGCGTCTCCGCCTTCAGGGCGCTCTGGCAGATAGGGACCCCCGCCGTGGAACCCCTGATGGCCGAACTCAGGGACGAGGACTGCCAGATCCACGAGACCATCGCACGGGCGCTCCAGATCATCGGGGAGAAGGGCGCCGTCGAACCGCTGGTTGCCGCACTTGGTGACCGGAACGAACGGGTGCGGACAACGGCAGCCGGGGTGCTCGCGGAGATCGGCCTTCCGGCGGTACCCCCGCTCATCGACGAACTCCGGGGTGAAAACATCAGGATGCAGAAGAGTGCCGGAGAGGTGCTCTCGACGATCGGGGCCCCGGCCGTAAAGCCGCTGGTAACTGCCCTCATGCCCAATGAGCCCGCCCTGCGGGAGAGAATCTCCGTCGTCCTCAGAGATATCGGCCGCCCTGCCGTCGAACAGCTGAGTGCCGCTCTCATCAGCGGGGAACTGCGGCAGCGCCATGGCGCCGCCGAAGCGCTGGGGATCATCGGGGACCCCGGAGCGGTGCCTTCGCTGATGACCGCCCTCGATGACATGCACCCGGACGTGCACCTGAAAGCCGCAGAAGCGATTCGAAAGATAGGAAGCCCGGCAGCGCCCTGCCTGATCGCTGCCCTGGAGAACGGCAACGCGGGCGGGCGGGAGCAGGCGGAAGGCATGCTGGAGCAGCTCGGCCCCTCCGCCGTCGAACCGCTGATCCTCGCCCTTGGAGAGGAGAAGGGCGGTGTGCGGGACAGCGTCGCCGGACTGCTGGGACGGATCGGCGACCCCTGTGCCGTTGAGCCGCTCGCGGCCGCCCTCGACGATGCGGACGAGCACCTGCGCATGACGGCGATCGAAGCGCTCGTAAGGATTGGCGATATCCGGGCAAAGGGCCCGCTTCTCCGGGTGCTCAGGCTGGACCGGCCGGGTGTGCGAAACGGCGTCCTGCAAATGCTCGATGCGGCGAGCCCGGACCGTGCCGAAGACCCGCTTATCGGCGCCCTGTATGATGAACTGCGAAACGATGCCATACGCGGTAAGATAGAAGATGCCGCACCCCTCTCCGGCACAACCCCGACCTTCCGGGAGAAGGTGGTGGATGCCCAGGGGAATGAGTACGAGCTCTTCCGGGCATCGAGCCCGGAAAAAGCCCGGGCATTTCTCAGGACGAAGAACGGGGATCTGCCGAACCACTACCTCATCGTTGAAACACCGGACGGCACCTGGGGCAGGGACCGCGGGGGATTGTTCCTCGACCACCTGGACACCTGGCACATCTCCTTTGTTAGCGATGCCGACTGCGAAGGAACCCTCCTCTCATGGAGCGCTTCCGGCCTCGAGCAGGCGGCCCGCGGTTCGCATGACAATTTTGTGGGCGAGATCGAATGCGGCAAGTGCAAATACGTCTGGACCGACGGCCTCCGCTACCAGAACGTCACCGCCGTCCGCTGCCCCGGCTGCAACGCCGTCAACCGTGTCGACAGCAGCGGGGCGATGTGGATTGCCATCTGAACAGCGAAAACGCACCATACTTACCAGAACCACTTCTTAGCGCCTGTTGAATGATGTCAGTCCCATTACGGAGAAACCAGGGATATCTTTGCGATTGTTCAGGGAGTGCAGGTGACGGATGTTCAGCTGATCAGGCGCTCACCGCATGCGAGATGCTCCGGGTAACAGGAACCGCCACTCCTGCACCACCCGAACATCCCTGCACCACCCGAACATCCCTGCACTGATACCCGTTCCCGCGAAAAAAAAAGGCGATGAGACGCCCGGCTCACACCACCGACCGGTACTCCTTCATCGTCTCCGCCATCTCCCGGAGGCGTTTGTCCACCCGGTAGTTGACCGTCCCCTCCTCGAAGGTCCCATCCGGCCGCCGCTCCCCGGCCGGAACACCGGTCAGGACCTCGATGCCCTCGTTGATCGTCGTGACCGGGTAGATCGTAAACTTCCCTTCCTTCGCCGCCTCGATGATCTCGTCTTTGAGCATCAGGTTCTGCACATTGCTTGCCGGGATCATCGCCCCCTGCATTCCCGTAAGCCCCTTCGCCTTGCAGACCTCGAAGAACCCCTCGAGCTTCTCGTTCACGCCGCCGATCGCCTGCACCTCGCCCTTCTGGTTCACCGAGCCCGTGACCGCGATCGCCTGGTTGATCGGGAGCCGCGCGAGCGATGAGAGGAGGGAGTACAGCTCCGTGCTCGAGGCGCTGTCCCCGTCAATCCCGCCGTAGCTCTGCTCGAAGACCAGCCGCGCGGAGAGGGAGAGCGGTTTGTCCTGTGCATACGTGGCGTTCAGGTAGCCGGAGAGGATGAGCACGCCCTTCGTGTGAATCGGCCCGCCCATCGCCGCCTCGCGTTCGATGTCGATGATCCCGCCCCGGCCGATCCCGATGCTGGACGTCACCCGGGAAGGGCGCCCGAACGCGATGTCCCCCAGCCCCATCACCGAGAGCCCGTTCACCTGGCCGACCTTCTCGCCCTCGGTCTCGATCAGGAAGATGCCCTTCGTGATGTACTCCTGTATCTTCTCCTGCACAAGGTTCGAGCGGTAGATCTTCTCCTCTATCGCCTTCATGATGTGCCGGTCCGTGGTGAACTCCGACCCCTCGCGGGCGGCGTAATAGCTCGCCTCCCGGATGACATCGGAGACGGCGGAGAAGCGGGTGGTCAGCTTGTTCTGGTCAGCTGCGATGCGGGAGCCGTACTCGATCACCCGGGCCACCGCCGAGCTGTCCAGGTGTTTCAGGCCATACTCCTCGCAGAGGCCGCAGATGAAGGAGGCGTAGTTGCGGACGTTCTCCTCCGTCCGGTCCATCACGGTATCGAAATCTGCCCTGACCTTGAAAAGCTCGGAGAAGTCCGGGTCATTGGCATAGAGGATCTGGTGGATCTCCGGAGTGCCGATGAGGATCACCTTGAGAGAGAGCGGGATCGGCTCGGGCTTGATCCCCTTGGTGGAGATGAACCCCATCCGCTCGCCCGGTTCCTCGACGACGACCTCGCCGGTCTTGAGCGCCGTCTTGAGGCCGTCCCAGGAGAACTGGTTCCTGAAGAGGTCCTCGACCAGCAGCACCAAAAACCCGCTGTTTGCCATGTGGATGGAGCCGGGCCGGATCATGGTGAAGTCGGTCGCCACCACGCCGAACTGGACCTCCTTTTCTATCTTGCCGAAGAGGTTCTGGTAGGTAGGGTTCTGCTCGTAGATCACCGGTGCGCCGCCGTCCTCCGAGTTGTCCACGACGACGTTCACCTCGTACTTCCGAAGCGCAAGCTCCCGGAAGAGCGGGTTCTGGAACTGCGGCGGCAGCTGCTGCTGGGGCGGCTCGGGCATGAACTGGGGGAGGTTCTCCACGATGTCCTTCTGGACGGCGTCAATATACGCACTGATCTCGTCGATCGTCTGGTACTTGTCCTTGAGCGCGGCGACCCGGTGGCCGATCGCGTTGAGGGCGACCTCCCGGTTCAGCTCCTCGACCGCTTCGCGGCCTTTCTGGTCAAGGTCCCGCAGCTGCCGGAAGGTGTTCCTGAGTTCGACCAAAAGCTCGTCCTTGCGTTTCTCGTACTCCGCCTGCACCTCCGGCGGCAGCACGACGAACTCCTCCTGCAGGAACGGCTCGCCGGTCTCTTTCAGCGGGGTGGTAAGGAGGCCCTGGGGGCCCGACTGGATGACAAACCCCTTTTCTTTTGCCACCTCGTCGATATGGGAGAGCAGGCGGACCTTCTCCTCCTCTATCCCGCGAAGAGCGGCGTCGCGGCGGTCGACATAGTCCTCGCTCTCGAAGACCTTGGGGATGAACCGTTTCGCCTCTTCCAGGAACGTCCCCATATCCTCTTTGAACTCCTTTCCCATCCCCGGCGGGAGCAGGATGGCGTTGGGCTCATAGGGATTGGTGAAATTGTTGACATAGATCCAGTCGCTCCCCCGTGGTTTGGTCTTTGCAAGTTCGGCGAGGAACTTTTTGACCGCAGATTTTCTCCCCGTCCCGTAGACGCCGGATACGTAGAGATTGAATCCCTTCTCTTCGATGTTCAGGCCCAGGGTCAGCGCCGCAAGGGCACGCTTCTGCCCGACGATCTCCTCAAGGGGTTTGAGGTCGCGGGTGCTGGTGCAGTCGACGAGCGAGGCGTCGAACCGGTGCCGGTACTGCTCGACCGGAAGTGGTGTCATCATTCTTCTTCAGCTCCGTATGCCTGCAATGGTCCCGGTACCTTATCATTGTTGCGTCAGAGAGGCCTCCTGCCGGGCAGGCCACCCCCCTGCGGCGGGGCGGCGCCACTCCGTGCATGGCGTTCCCCGTTCCCCGTCACCGTTCCAGCCACGACAGCAGCCCCGGAAGTGAACGGGTGTTGATCACGTCCCCCCGTTCCAGCCAGCCCCGCCGGGCGACCGCAACGCCCAAACCCATGTACCCGAGGTGGCCGGTATCGTGCGCATCGGTCCCGATGCCCATCATCACCCCCACATCGCGGGCTCTCCGGCAGTTGAGGTCGGAAAGGTCGAGCCGGATGGGAAAGGCGTTGATCTCCATCATGACGTGGGCCGCTGCCGCCGCCGCAAAGACCCTGTCGATGTCGAAGCCGTAGGGGGGGCGCCTCTGGATCAGGCGGCAGGTGGGATGGCCGATGATGTCCACGCCATCGTGATGGATGGCGGCAAGGAGGCGCGTCGTCATCTCCTCCTCTGACTGCCGGAAGCCCGAATGCACGCTTGCAATGACGACGTCGAGGTCGCGGAGCACCTTCTTCGGCACGTCGGGCCGTCCCTCCCGGTCGATGTTCGCTTCGATGCCGTGGAGGACCGCGATCCCCTCCCCCGCAAGGTCGCGGTTCACCTGCTCGATCTCCTTTCCCTGCTCCCCAATCTCCTCCGGCGTGAGGCCGTGGGCGACCGGGAGGCCTGCCGAATGGTCGCAGATGGCGATATACTCCCACCCTCGGGCCTTTGCGGCCTGCGCCATCTCCCGGATGGTGTTTCCCCCGTCGCTCCACCGGGAATGCACGTGCAGGTCGCCCTTCACCTCGTCGTACCCGATGAGCTTCGGGAGCGTCCCCTCGCGGGCCGCCGCAATCTCACCGCGGCCCTCCCGCAGTTCGGGCGGAATATCGGCAAGACCGAGCGCAGCGTAGATCTCCTCCTCTGTCTCCCGGGCGATCACCTCCCCCCCTTCGCGGGTGAAGAGGCCGTACTCGCTCAACTTCCACCCCCGGCCGATGGCGATCTGGCGAAGCGCGATATTGTGCACCTTCGAGCCCGTGAAGTACTGGAGCGCCGCCCCGAACTGCTCACCTCTTACCACCCGCATGTCCACGTGCAGGTTGTCCCCCACCACGATCGTGCTCTTGGCAGGCCCCGTCATCACGACCCGTGTGACCTGCGGAAGCGAGCAGAAGAACGTTGTAACGGCCGCCTGTTTCTCCGTTGCAACGAGGACGTCCACGTCGCCGATCGTCTCCCTGCGGCGGCGTATGGAGCCTGCAAGACAGGCCCGGATAACCGCCGGGTGCCCGGCAAGCGCCGCCTCGATCGCCTCTGCGTCGGGAAGGATGCACCCGAGGAGGAACCGCGACCCCCGCTCCCGGTAGACCTGTATTGCCGCGAGCATATTCTTCTCCGAGGTCTCCCCGAAGCCGGGAAGCCCCCTTATTTTTCCCGCTTTCGCCGCCTTCTCGAGGTCGTCGATGTCATCCACGCTGAGCTTTTTGTGCAGGAGAAGCGCCTTCTTCGGCCCGATCCCCTCGACTTCTAAAAGCTTCACCATCCCCGCAGGCAGTTCCTTTCGCAGCTCGTTGAGATACGGGAGCCCCCCCTCCTCGATCAGCGTCGCAATCTTTGCGGCGATGTTCTCCCCGACGCCGGGGATATCCTCCAGCTCCCCGCGGGCGTAGACGTCACGGATGTCCTCGCCAAGGGACTCGATGCTCTGTGCCGCCCGCTGGTAGGCACGGGGCTTGAAGGCGACGCCCTGAAAGGCGAGGAGCTCTGCTATCTCGAAGAGGATCGCGGCGATCTCGGCGTTGGTGACCGGTGTCCGGGTCATGATAACTCGTCACCCCCCTGCTGCTCCATCATCAGGCAACTATTCTCTTGTATCAGAAAAACCCTTGGGGAGCCGGATGGCTGTGCCGCCGGAGGAGGTCACCCCGCACCCGCCCCGCCGGGCCAGTGTGCACACGGCCGGTCCCGTAAGGAAATGCCCGCGAATGCCAGTGATGGAGACCAAAAGGACCATGCGGCGGCACCGCCAGAAGCCCGGCCGGGCACCACGGGGCGGCGGGAGAGGAGGGCACAGCAGCCCTTCCCCCTCTCTCCCGCATGCCTCGCAAGGTATTTTATAAGAAGAACGATTATTCCCGGTTGCCGCAACGGCCGGAGTGAACGAGCATGGAAAAATTCATGGAAATGGCAAAGAAGATGGAGGAGATGTCTCCCGAAGAGAGAAAGGAGATGGTGATGAAGATCCGGGGCATGTGCACCTGTGCACAGTGTGCGTCCTACAACGAATGCACGAAGGAGAAGAATGAACTGGCGTTTTGTGCGACCGGTAAAAGCGAATGCCTCGTGCAGATGAAAGAGTGTATCTGCCCGGAGTGTCCCGTGACCTCCATGATGGGACTCATCAATACCTCCTACTGCATGCAGGGCTCCGAAAAGGAACTGCGGGGATTCCTCTGACCATTACTATTTTTTTCGAGCCGTCCATCCGCACCGCCACGCTGCGGCCACGCACCTGATTCTTTCGAAGCCCACGGTCCCGGCGGCAAATGAAGAGATCTCCCCGGTAGGGGAGGTGACGCCACGAAACGCCACGTTCACGGCCCGCCCGGCCCTTGGTCCCGCGGGATCATTTCATATACCCTTCCCCCTGATTTCTCCCTGCTTTCTCCCTCCTCCTCTGCCATCATCGCAATATCCCCGGCCCGCGGTCGCCGGTTCGGGAAGAAACGGGGCATCACTGGGGAAAGACACCAGTTGAGGGAACGCAGGCCCGTAAATGGGGAGAACAAACGCAGAGCAGGGAGACGGGAGAACAAACGCAGTCCAGGGTATGGGGAGAGGAAACGGACAACATCACCATCATCCAACGACCACATCCCCGCAGATCTGCGGGAAATACTTATTGCCACGTATTCCCATCTCACCACGACGAAGCAGGAGTGCATCGGGAGACGATGACATGGAGGGGCACGGCAAGACCTCGGAGAGTCAGGACAAAGCGGCGGACAGTCATAGCACAGCGATGGACCGTCATGGCACCCAAGGCCATGCCGCACACAAGAAGGACGAATCACCACCATCCCACCATGCAATGATGATGGCGGACTTCAGGCGCCGCCTGCTGGTCTCCCTCGTGCTTACGATCCCGGTCCTGATTCTCTCTCCCATGCTCCAGGAGTGGGCGGGACTCGGGGATTTGCTTCGCTTCCCCGGGGATCTCATCCTGCTCTTCATTCTCTCCTCGGTGATCTTTTTCTACGGCGGGTACCCGTTCTACCGTGGACTCTATGACGAACTGAAGGCACGCCGGCCGGGGATGATGACGCTGATCGGTGTTGCGATTATCAATGCCTACCTCTACTCGACGATCGTGGTCTTCGGCCTCTTCGGGATCACGGGCAAGATCTTTTACTGGGAGCTCGCGACGCTTATCGACGTGATGCTCTTCGGGCACTGGCTGGAGATGCGGTCGGTGATGGGAACCTCCATGGCCCTCGAAAAGCTGGCACGGCTGGTGCCCGCAGACGCCCACCGGCTAATGCCGGACGGGGAGATCACCGATGTCCCGCTGGAGGAGATCGCCGCCGGCGACCTCCTCGTGGTAAAACCCGGCGAGCGTATCCCCGCCGACGGCGTGGTCACGGACGGGGCTTCCTCGGTGGACGAGTCGATGGTGACCGGGGAGTCGCGTCCGGTCGGGAAAAAGCCGGAGGACACGGTGATCGGCGGGTCGGTGAACGGGGACGGCTCGCTCACGGTGGAAGTGCAGAAGACCGGAAATGAATCCTTCATCTCGCAGGTGATCGCACTCGTCAGGGAGGCCCAGACGGCGAAGTCACGTACCCAGAACCTTGCGGACCGGGCGGCCTTCTGGCTCACCATCATCGCGCTCGGCGGGGGGCTGGCGACCCTGATCGTATGGTATATGGTGGCGGCACAGGACTTCGCCTTCGCCCTTGAACGCAGTGTTACCGTGATGGTGATCGCCTGCCCCCATGCGCTCGGGCTCGCCATCCCCCTCGTGGTCACCTTCTCGACCGGGCTTGCAGCAGGAAGCGGTCTTCTCATCCGCAACCGCACGGCATTTGAAAACGCCCGGAATATCCGGGCAGTGATCTTCGATAAGACCGGGACACTCACCGAAGGGCGGTTCGGGGTGACCGAAACGGTGATGCTTGCAGGGGACGCTGATGAGAAACAGCTCCTCGTGTATGCGGGATCGCTGGAGCGGTTCTCCGAGCATCCCCTGGCCCGGGCGATCGCCGAAGAGGCCCCCGAACATCTCCCGGTCGATGAATTCCGGGGGATCCCCGGCAGAGGGGTGAGCGGCATCATCGAAGGCCGGACGATCAGGGTGGTCAGTCCGGGATACCTCCGGGAGGAAGGGGCAGGGGTTAACGACGAACGAATCGACCGCCTCTCGTCGCAGGGGAAGACGGTCGTCTTTGTTCTCATCGACGGCGTGGTCTGCGGAGCGATTGCGCTCGCCGACGTGGTCCGCCCGGAGTCGCGTCAGGCGATCGCGACCCTGAAGAAGAACGGGATCCGCTGCATGATGCTCACGGGCGATAAGGACGAGGTGGCGGCACGGGTGTCTGATGAGCTCGGCCTCGACGAATACTTTGCCGAGGTGCTCCCGCAGGCAAAGGCGACGAAGATCAAAGAGATCCAGGCGCGGGGACTGGTGGTGGCGATGGTGGGCGACGGGGTGAACGATGCCCCGGCGCTCGCGCAGGCCGACGTGGGGATCGCCATCGGGGCGGGAACCGACGTGGCGCTGGAGACGGCCGACATCATCCTCGTGAAGAACAATCCGAACGATGTGGTGTCGGTCATCGAACTCGGGAAGGCAACCTACCGGAAGATGGTGGAAAACCTGATCTGGGCGGCAGGCTACAACGCAGCGGCGATCCCGCTCGCGGCGGGTGTCCTCTATGGCGCGGGAATTCTGCTCACCCCTGCTGTGGGAGCATTCCTCATGTCCATCTCGACGGTGATCGTTGCCGTGAATGCAAAACTCCTCCGGTTCTGAAGGGAGGCAGCGGACGGGATCACCGGGCCGGATGATCCGGCCATTTGCGCGACCTGCCCCCCAGGTGGTCTGAATGGCGGTGCAATGCACCTCACCGCAACCTGCAACCTGGTATGGGTGCCGCATAGACACCACAACCATCGCATCACATACATGGAATAATTACATTTGTATAAAACACGGCATTCGGGAACTCCCTCCCTCGAATCCCCCGGAAAATCCCCGCATGCCGCTACGAACTCCCACTAAATTCTAATTAAATCCGGCAATAAAATACCGTTACAAGCTAAATTTCACCTTGTTGAGACCGGGAGAAACATCCTTCCCATCGGGCGATCTGCTCAAATGGTCAATAATAAGGCACATGATGCTGGAAGCACTTTTCCTCAACAATAGCAGATAAATGTTTTGTTATCTCTGAATAAAATTCATAAAATATCTGATCAGAAATTTATAGGCCCTTTTACCAACATAAACACATGAGAAATAACGAACTCCTGATGAATCCTAATAGTCTCGTACGATTCCTCAAGAAGCCCCCCTCTGAATTCACCCGGGAGGATATCATCCATTTTTGCGAAGAGCACCACATTGAAATCGTCAACTTCCGGTATGTCTCGGAAGACGGCAGATTACAGACCCTGAACTTCATCATCTCCTCCATGGACCACCTGAATACCATCCTCTCCGATGGTGAACGGGTGGACGGAAGCAACCTCTTCTCGTTCATCGATGCAGGAAGCAGCGACCTCTATGCAATCCCACGCTACCGCACCGCCTTTGTAAACCCCTTCGTCGATGTCCCCACCCTTGAGATTCTCTGTTCGTTCTACGACAACGAAGGAAAACCCCTCAACAGTGCCCCCGGCTACATCCTCTCCAAGGCCGATGCAGAGTTCACCCGGCAGACCGGATCGACCTTCAAGGCCCTGGGAGAACTGGAATACTACGTGATCGGGGACAAAGATGACCTCTACCCCGGCCGTGACCAGAAGGGGTACCACGCCTCGGAACCGTTTGCCAAGTATGAGGACCTCCGCGTTGAGGCGATGAAACTCATCGCCGAGGCCGGTGGAAAGATCAAATACGGGCACTCAGAAGTCGGGTGCTTTACCCAGGGCGACACCTACTATGAACAGCACGAGATCGAGTTCCTCCCGGCACCGGCCGAGGAAGCCGCAGAACAGCTGATCGTCGCCAAGTGGATTGTGCGGATGCTCGGGTTCAGGTACGGCGTGGACATCAGCTTTGCCCCGAAGATCACCGTCGGCAAGGCAGGAAGCGGCCTGCACTTCCACATGCTTGCGGAGAAGGACGGCAACAACCTGATGGTTGAAGATGATGCGCTCAGCCCCATGGCACGCAGGATGATTGCAGGGGTCCTTGACGCCGGCGATGCGATCACCGCGTTTGGCAACGGTATTCCGACCTCCTACCTCCGCCTGGTCCCCCACCAGGAAGCCCCCACCTACATCTGCTGGGGAGACCGGAACCGCTCCGTCGTGGTCCGGGTGCCGCTCGGGTGGACCGGTGCCCGGCACATGACCCGGAATGCCAACCCCAACGACCGGAGTGGGGAAGAAGATCGCCCTTCCAAGCAGACCTTCGAATACCGTGTCGCCGACGGGTCGGCAGATATCTACCTGACCCTCGCAAGCCTCATCGTGGCCTCCCTTCACGGTCTCAACAAGCCTGATGCCCTTGACATCGCCGATGCACTTTATGTTGAATCCAACATCTTCAGGCCTGAAAACAAAGAGCGCCTGACCCAGCTCAAACAGTTGCCGGCATCCTGTTGGGAGTCAGCCGAGGTGCTTTCGCAGAAGCGGGCACTCTTTGAACAGAACGATGTCTTCCCCGCCGGTATGATCGACAACAGAATTGCAATGCTCAAGGCATTTGAAGATGAAGGCCTGAGTGAGAAACTCTACGGGAAGAACGACGAGATCGCTGAACTCGTAGCGCAGTATCTCCACATTGCGTAAGGCAGAAACCCTCTTTTTAATCATCTGCCATCCCTTTTTTTGCCCCATCCGTCGCACCGGCATGGAGCGGGGCGGCCAGTGTCGATGCCGGACAGGTGCGGTGAAGCATCCCCCAGACGCAGCAGGAGAATGGAGAGTGGATGGTGGTGGGGGAGAGGTTCGCACCGGCATCCCCGCCTGTGCCCTCACCCCCATCCATGCCTGTGCCTTCACCTCTCCCCCGCAATCAGGGCGCCCCGCGTAAGGCCGGCACCATGGTAAAATAAGCGAAAATTATGGGGGGGGGACGGTGAAAAGAACGGTCATCAGAGCGTGATCGCCAGTTTCACCAGCACCACGAGGAGTGCAACCAGTATGGCAAAGACGAGCGCCCCGCCAACGCCGCAGATCATGAGAATAGGCGTGCGGTAGGTGGAGAGGAAGGTCATCCACCGCTGGGACCTGTCCAGTGATTCATTGACATTTTCGAGCAGCGCCTTCGACTCAAGGATCGTCGCATTCACGCTGTCCAGAATCATCTCCACGCGTGGCTGCTCCTCGGTCCGGAACCGGGCAATGGTCTGGTGCACCTCGTCGAGGGTCTTCGGGATCACGCCGGGCTCTTCTACCTTAACCCATTTGATCCGGTAGATTGCCTTTTCTGTCTTCAGGCGCTCCCGTTCAAGATACCGGACCCGTCCGGTGATGGTGTTATGGCAGCCGAGGTATGCATTGACCTCCGGGGTGTTGATGACGGAGCCGAGGGCCTCCCCCGGCGGCCGCGATGCGAGAGCTTTCTCGTTTACGCCCCGACCGAGGAACTCCGCTTTCATTACGGCATCAGCCCTCTCCACCGGTATCCCGGCCTTCATTACGGCGTCCCGGTACACGATTCCGGCAGGGTTTACTCCTGCTCCATTGACAGGGGTTTTTGCAAAATCCGGTTGTACCACCGGTTCTTTGACACCCCCTACATCCGGTATCGCCGTCCCGGGTGTCTTGTCGATCCCCCCGGCCCCGAGTACCGCCGAAGGGAGAAACACATCCTCCGGATGGAACCGGAGGAGGGGACCACGCAGCTGCTCTGCGATGTGCTGATTCCTCTCGATCAGCGCATCATACGCGGACAGTGCGGCCTCAAGGCGCTCCAGTTTGTCCTGCATCGCAGGCGAGAGCTCTCCAACCTGTTTCCACCGGGTGACCACGAAGAGCTTGTGCACCTCGGTGAGGATGTCGCGTGTCCCTTCAATGGACTCCTCCGTGACATCCATGATGGCTTCTATCCGGGGCTGCTCAAGAGTGTTGAATCGCTCCAGAACTTCCTTGAAATTATAGATGGCAGCCGGGATGACCCCCGGTTCCTCGTAGAGAATCTCCCTTATGGCTTCATTCACCAGCCCGAGCTTTGCCGACACCTTCCGGTATTGCGTGAATTCGGACCAGTCGAACGACAGGAACTCATACCAGCTGGTGGGCGGATTGATATCGCCCAGTGCCGCCAGTTCTGCGGCAAGTTCTGCCTGCCGCTCCCTGAGGGCATTCAGGCGGGCCAGCTCCTCATCCCAGAGCTCGTCGTCTGAACGGGGAGTCACCCGCTCGGTGGTGAGGAGATCCTCCAGTTCGTTTACGAATGAGTTCAGCTCGTCCGCCAGTTCGGTAAAGGTCATCCCAATGATGCTGACGGCTTCACCCACACTTTCAGCAACATCTTCGAGTGCATCTCCCGCCTGATCGGCCGCTTTTCCGGCTTTATAGGCGGTCTTTCCCAGATTGTACAGTCCTCCGGTAGCAATCCCAAAGACCCAGTCGTCCCATGCCATGATCACGTCCTCCCTGAACTACGGTCCGCCGACCGACTCGTGGACGATCCCGTGTACAGGAATCGGCCGTCTCTTTCCCCTGTCCCCGCAGGTACGCCGCCGGCTGCGCCCGTACGGGAGATGCAAAATCCAACCATACTGATACATTAAATTTGTAATATTAGATATTTTCCTTAAAAATCGCCACAATTGCCCCGGATAACAGAGAGAATGCACAATGGATCATTTGTTCGCATACCGCCATCTGAAGTGCCGCCGCCTCATCTCTCTCACCCTCCGATGACTCACCGGGAACGTCCACACCGATGGAGGCAATGAGCCGCTGTGCGGAGCGGGGAGGACTTCCCTGCCCTTCTTCCTGCCCGGTGAAGTGGAGACGGTCCAATTCCACCATCCATCCCGCAATCCAATCCCACAGTCCAATCCCACAGTCCGATCCCACAGTCCGATCCCAAAAGTACTCCAAGCTCATCCTTGCACACTGGGGGCAAAACGACCCACGTCCGCGGTATCCACAGTCCTGACAGGGATGGTTTTACCCGGCGGGCTTCGTCCTCAGCTATGCCGGTCCCCGCTTCTCCGGCAGCAAATGCTATCCCCCATGAGGAGGAGATATCATCCCAACGACCATCCCACCCGGAGATGTGAGACCACATGAAGACCGTCATCTACTACTTCACCGGCACCGGAAACTCCCTTGCCGCCGCCCGGCAGATCGCAACCCTCCTCGGCGACTGCGAACTCATTCCCATCGCACCGCAGATGAACACCCCCGGAAAAATTGTCCCCGACGCCGGGCGGGTAGGCATCGTCTGCCCGGTCTATGACTGCGGGGTGCCGTCCATCGTCGCGGCATTTGCCGGGCGACTGAGCGTTGCAAAAGCCCGGTACCTCTTCGCGGTGGTGACGATGGGCGGGATAGGGGTCTCCGCGCTGCACCAGCTCGACGGGATCTTCAAACGGCGGGAGGGACGGGGGCTCAACGCCGCGTTCGCCGTTCCCATGCCGGGGAACTTTCCGCCCCTGTACCCGATGGCATCGGATACGAAGAAAGACGAGATCCTCAAAAAGGCGGACATCCGGCTCGGCGAGGTCGCGGGGGCAGTCGCCCGCGGCGCAAAGGCCCCGCCGGGGTTCGCCCCGCTCTCCGCGGTGATGAAGGCGATCACCTACGGGCCGTTCTTACGCGATGTGCACGGACGGGATGCGGCATTTACGGTCTCGGATGCCTGCACCGCATGCGGCACCTGCGAACAGGTCTGCCCGGTGGGAAACATCACGCTCGACGACGCGGGGCGGCCCGTCTGGCACCACCGCTGCGAGCTCTGCTGCGCCTGCCTCCACTTCTGCCCGACCGAGGCGATCCAGCTGGACATCCTCTTCGGGACAGAGGGGCGGGGGCGCTACCGGCACCCGGGGCTTACGATTGCTGATATGGAGGCGCAGCGGGGGAAGGGGCATGAAGAAGACACGGGCCGCGGGGTGTGACGGAACGGGGGGACAGGCCGGACCCTCTGTCGATGGGTAAGGAGGAGGGCGGTGCAGGGACTTTAAGAAGGGGAAAATATTTTTGTAGAGGGTGACGGCAGTGATTGCTTCCTGCCGCCCGCCAGGGAATTATCCCTCTTTTCTGTTCCTGAGAATTGCTCCTGCACCGATGATAGCCAACGCCGTAGCGCCCAAAACCGGCATGGATGACGGAGACTGATTGGCTATCGGCACGGCCACGTCGGTTGCTGCGGACGCTGTCGGTTCACCCGGCGCCGGTTTTTCTCTCCGTTCTCTTCACGGCCTCACACGATCTTCCCCGTCTTCCGGATGAACAGAGCTGCAATGAACATGCCGATGACCACCAGGATCATCGCGATGAACGCCCATTCCATCCCCTGACTGACCGCAGCCTCGCTGAACCCGATGGAGACCAGCGGCTGGCCGGGAATGTAGGGGGATGGCATACCGGACGACAACCCATGGACGAAACCAAGGGCAAGGACGATCCCGATAATTGCCGTTCCAAGGGAGCTTCCCACCTGCCGGGTGGTGTTATAGATACCAGATGCATCGGTCTGGCGCTCGCTCCGGATAGAGGAGAGGGTGAGGTTGGTCACCTGTGAGAGCACGATGCCAAGCCCAATCCCAAAAATAAGACTTCCGGCGAGGATGTCACTAATGCCGGTCGTGAGCGAAAATACATTCCTGAGAGCCGCGAGTCCTGCTCCGGCGAGGGCGATTCCACCGAGGATAACATATTTTGGTTCGAACCATGATGCGAACCGGGCACCGAGGATGGAGAACACGACGATCGCAAGAGACATGGGCACAAGAGCGATGCAGGTCTCATACGCACTTGCACCCGTTACTACCTCGTAGAACAAGGGGAAGATGAAGATGAAACCGGCAGTAATGAATTTCTGGCCGATGGAAACAACATTCCCGGCAACGTAGGAACGTTCAGGAAGGATGGTCACATCCACCAGAATATCTTTGCTCTTCCTGATCTGCTGCCGTTCGCAGAAGTAAAACCCGCCAAGAAAGATGATTCATCCGGCGATAAGAACGGGTACCATCACCAGCTTTGCCGACTTTTTTAACAGGAGGATACCAAAAACAAGCGTGAACAGACCGAAAACCGAGAGGGGCGAACCCACAATATCAAAGCTCTTCCATGATGCTGTCGGGCGGGTTTCCGAAAGCATCCGATGGAGAGCAAAGATGATGAGAATGCTGAAAAGCTCGAGAGCAAATACCCACCGCCAGGTATAAAATGTGGTCAGGTATCCGCCGAAGATAAAGCCAACAATGCTGGCCGCGGCCGCGATCCCCCCCAGACGCCAAAAGCAAATGCCCGTTCTTTCCCTTCATATGTCCCGGTAATGAACGTCACTGTCGCCGGGAGAATCAGCACCGTCCCAATCCCTTCAAACATCGACCAGCCAACAAGGAGCATGGTTGCGTTCTGGCTGACGGCGGCCATGGACGTCCCGACACCATATATCGCAGCACCGATGAGAAATGTCCTCTTCCTTCAGATGTATTCTGCAGCTTCGCCCGATCAGCATGAAGGCTGCCTTCATCAGGGTGTAGATGGTGATGACGGACTGGATGGTGAAGAGATCCGTGTTCAGGTCATTTGCAACAGCACTCATGGATACTTCCATGGTGGTCGTGTCAATGACCAGGACGAATGCTGCCAGGCTGACGATGAGGAGGACTCCCCACCTGAAGGAACGGCGCTGTTCCATTGATAAGAGTGAATATGTCCCCGCCTGCTATTTATAGCAAAATGGTCTTCGCCAAACAGACTGCTGGTGGCATTGCGCTCCAAATAATCCAGAGGGTCTTTTTGAATACGAAAATAACCGTTTATCGAGAGCGGGTTTCGTTTCCCATATCTTTAAACGCACTTTCATGCCATGAATAAAGGCACCATCCACGGGACGGTCATCCAATGATCTCCCTGATATCCTCAAGATCAAAGACTTGATAGTCCTTTTTCTTCAAGGTCTCCTTTCCACCTACCATGCCGGCAAACAGGGCATATTTTTTCGAGTACCCCTCTTCAACCGGGACGCATTCCGATTTTGCCCGGAGCCTCCTCAGGATACGTTCGGCATCACGAGCCGATTTTGTCCCATATTTGCATTCGCCGAACACGATGATCTTTTCCCTGCGGTCGATGGCAACGATGTCGATCTCTTCTTCCTTGTGCCACCATCTGCCGCTCTCGTACCCCGGATAGAGCAGGGGCGCCACCTCATCCCTTATGAACGTCTCGAAGCGTTCTCCGAAGTATTGCGTCATATCACACTCTTCGTACCGGAAGGTATCCGTTTCGATCCTCCCCTTTTCCGGGGAGACATATCTGTACCAGAACCCAAGCAGATTGTCCTGAATTTTATACACGGAGTTTCTGCTGCTGCCGAGGAACGGGGATTCCCTTTCGATAAATCCGAGCCGGATCATCCCTTCGAGGTACGGGTACAGGCCACGGGTCTCAATACCGCAATTGGCGGCGATGGCGGAGGGTTTTGTGTTTCCCTGTGCAATTGCCCGGAGTATGCCCTGGTAAACCTTCAGCTCCCTGAATTCCTGAGAAAGGAGAAAATACGGTTCGCGATAAAAGTAGCCGTACTTGCCGAAGAGCTCTTTTTTCGCGAATGCATCGAAGGTTTCGTACTCCGATGCCTTCTGGAGGTATTCAGGAACCCCTCCTGTTGCGAAGTAGGTTCTCAGGGCATCCTCGAAATTCTGGCGGAGAAACTCCTTTGCGTACCGGAAAGGGAGACGGGTCAGGAGCATGTCGCGGGTCCGTCTGCCGTATATCGGTGAGGTGTGCGAGAGGGCGAGGTCGCTCATCATGCCGAGGTGCGAGCCGGACAGGACGATGCACCACGGCGATGCGGACAGGCCGTTGTCCCAGGCCTTCTGCAGTGCCGAGAGGACGCTTTTGTCGCTTTTGATCAGGTACGTAAATTCATCGATGATCAGGTACGAGCGATGGTGTGGCGGGTGCTGCACGAGATAGGTGAAGAGCTGCGACCACGACTCTATCGTCAGTTCACCGAGGAGGCTGTCATGCAGGTAGCGGGCACACGCCTCCTGAAGTCCTTTGATCTGGAGATGGGCAGGAGTCTCCTCCGCAAAATACATGACCCCTTCCTTACCCTGTGCAAACTCAAAGAGAAGTCGGGTCTTTCCTATCCTCCTTCTCCCGTAAAGGACGATGAGCCGCCGGCCGTCCGCTCTCCATTCCTCCTCGAGGATGGAACGCTCCTCCTCCCGGTCGATGAAAGGACTAATCATGATTAGTACTAATCGTGATTTGTATTATTTGTGCCGGTGGCGGTGAGAAGCATGAGTTACAATCCATCCCGAGGAATAGACCTCGCACCATGAAGATCATGATCCGCCGTGTCGACACGTTGAGAGAAATGAAAGGCATCTGCTAGTAGAGAGATGCATCCAAAGTATTGGGTAATGTCCAGCCGCAACATGCACTAACGGGACATCCCTATCACCCCCCGGCATCATCCGAAAAGATGTCCCTTCCGTTCTCCGTGTATGCGAGAACACCGATGTTTCGCAGGAAATCCACCTCGCTGTCGACCTCCCACCCCTCGGCGAGCCGGCCGTCCGCAATGCGCCAGATAAAGACCATCGGCAGTATTACCGCCCGGCCGGTCGGAGGGAGGGTGACCCCGAAGAGATTCCACTCGCCGGTATGCGTCCCCGTCGCCGTCACCCGCACCCAGACCCGGTCTCCCTAGGCGATGATGTCCTCGATCTCCTCGTGCCAGTCGGGGAAGCCTCCAAAGGCGAGGGTGAAGAGCTGCCGGAAGGGTTCCCGGCCCTGCTGCTGATGGGTGTGGTCGATATAGTCGGGGGCGACGATGTCATCGAAGACGTCGAGGTCGCGGGCGTTGTAGGCGTCGATGAAGCGGCGGATGATGGTTTTGTTTTGTTCCAGTGCCATGGGGCATCATCGCTCCTTACATCAAGGAACTGTTTTAGGAGTTCGCGTCGCAGGAGATGATCAGCAGGAACAGGTGCATTGGCATCAAATGATTGCACACTGAAAGGAAAAGACAGCACACTGAAATGGCAATTCAAAATGACGAAAATACTTCAGAAAATCAGGAAAAACAAAATGTGGTTGAAACCACCATGCCTTAAGCCTCAGGCGAGATTTGAACTCGCGACCTCGTCCTTACCAAGGACGCGCTCTACCGGCTGAGCCACTGAGGCACTGCAAAAAGTGCACTACAGAGTGGCATTGCTACGTATAAAAGGGTATTGAAACGGATAGGAAAATATGCCCTTTTCCTGACCGGTTCATGCCCGATTGCGCCGAATACCATCATTGCACGCGTCATTTCAACTGGTTTTTTATGGCCTCAAGGCTTGCAAGCGCCCCGGCAAAGTCCCGTACCTCAATGATGCAGCGGACACGGTTCTCACGGAGCCGATCGAAGACCGGCGAAAAGTCGATCGTCCCCTCACCGACCGCGAGGTGTTCGTCGAGGTGCCCGTGGTTGTCGTGGAGATGCAGGTGACGAAACGGCACCGACAGAAACTCCTCCAGGCAATCGTTCATATGGGCGTGGCCCACGTCGAGGCAGAGGCCATACCCGTCGATGAGGGGGAGATCTTCGGGTGTCGTCAGGAAGAAATAGGGCCACCGGGGCATGTTCTCCACCACGAACGTCACCCCCATCTCCTCCGTCAACTCGCCAAGCTCCGCAAGCGAGGTCCGCATCCACGCCGCCGCCCCGTCCTTGCCCCCCTCCCAAGAGGCGTAGCCGGGGTGGATGACAACCGGGGCATCGACCTCGGCCGCTATCGCAAAGGAGGCCGCGATCACCTCCACGCTCGCCCGGCGGATGGGCGGGAGCTGACTTGCGATGTTGACACCCTTCGCCGGGGCGTGGAGGGAGTAGTCGAACGAAAACTGCTCGAGAAGGCTGGCGGATTCGAGGTAGTGGAGCCCGTCGTCCATCACCTCCACCACACCGGTGATCGGCGCAAGCTGTTCCAGGGCCTCCTCCAGCGGCACATGGTGGAGGCAGTTCGTCGAGACACCCAGCATATACCTCAATGTCGATGAAGGATGCAAAAAGGTTTGCGAGGTACCAAACGGGAGAAGACGATACGTGAGAAGAACAAAAGCCCATACCGCAGCACGAGTCGGGCGAATGCGATGAAACGGAAAATGGACGGGGTGCGGGGGTCACTCCCGCAGGTGCACATCCATCTGCGGGAAGGGGATCTCGATGCCGGCTTCAGTAAACCGGCGGTTGATCTCGGTATTGATCCAGTCCTTGATCTCCCAGGACATATTGAACTTCCTTGCCCAGATAACCACCATGAAATCCAGGCTTGAGGCCCCGAACTCGAGGAAAAACACATTCGGAGCGGGTTCATCAATAATGTAGGGGGATTTCGCCACCGCATGATCGCAGATCTCGAGGAGGATCTTCTTGACCAGAGCGACATCCGACCCGTATGCAACCGAGACGGGGAGCTTGATCTTCAGCTTGATATCCGGCATCGCGTAGTTGGTGATGATGGTGTTTGCGACCTTCGAATTCGGGATCGTCAGCAGCTGGTAGTCCAGCGTCATGATCCTCGTACTCCGCGGGCCTATCGAGATGACGTCGCCCAGATTGCCCTCAATCAGGATCCGGTCCCCGACCGCAAAGGGCTTATCCACGAGAATCACCGCACCACCAAAGAAGTTGGAGATGAGGTCCTGGGCGGCAAGCGCAATCGCAAGACCGAAGATGCCTCCGGCGGCGATGAGGGGCGTGATATCGATATCCAGGTACGACAGGATGATGAGTATCGCGATGAACCAGATGATGTAGCGCGCGGCGACCTCGAGGATATCGATGATCTTATCGTCGATCTCATTCTCGGTCTGATCAGCCATCCACCGGCCGTACAGCCGGATGAAGTTCTGGACGAATATCGAGACGACCCAGGCCCCGAGCAGGATATAGACGGCATTCAGATATTTGCTCTCGAGAATCCATGCATAATCCGGCGGGAGATCAATATACCCCATTGCCAGGAAGAATGTCAGGATAAGTATTCCGACGATAATCGGTTTTCCGAATGACAATATCAGGATATCGTCAAATTCCGACTCAGTCAGGTCCGCTTTATTCCCCAGCCAGCGGAAGAGCCGGGCCACACCCCATGCCGCCATGATCCCAAAAGCAATGATCACCGCGGCCATCCAGATATTCGACATGAAGAATAGTCTTTTTGTGCTGGGGTTATAAATTATGCTTGAATGACTGGCGGAAAGGAGATCGCACAGGCCCTGAAAAAAGAGGTTGACAGGGACTACACCTTCATGCACATCTGCGGAACCCATGAGGCGTCCATTGCACGGTCGGGGCTGAGAAGCGTCTTGCCGGAGCAGCTGAAGATCGTAATGGGGCCGGGCTGCCCGGTCTGCATCACCCCGCAGGGGGAGATCGATGCCGCACTGGAGCTTGCGGAGAAGGACTGCATCATCGCCACCTACGGCGATCTCGTCCGGGTGCCGGGGACGAAGGGCGCGCTTGAGTCAGTGGGAAAGGACGTCAAGATCGTCCAGGGAGTTCACAAGGCGGTCGAGATTGCCAAAAAGACCGACCGCGAGGTGGTCTTCATATCGGTCGGGTTCGAGACGACGGCCCCGACGGTCGCGGCGACGCTCCTTACACAGCCGCCGGAGAACTTCTCCATCCTCTGCTGTCACCGCTTCGTCCCGCCGGCGATGGAATTTCTCCTCAGCCAGGGCGAGGCGAAGCTCGACGGGTTCATGCTCCCCGGCCATGTCTGCGTCGTCGCCGGGTATAAGGAGTACGAACACTTCCCCGTACCGCAGGTGGTCGCAGGCTTCGAGCCGGACGACATCCTGCTGGGCCTTCTGATGCTCGTCCGCCAGGTAAAGGAAGGACGGGCGGAGGTGGAGAACGCCTACCCGCGGGCGGTCTGCCGCGACGGCAACCCGAAGGCGATGGCAATGATGCACCGGGTCTTCGAGCCGTGCGACGTTGAGTGGCGCGGGTTCCCCGTCATCCCCGGCTCGGGACTCAGGCTTCGAAAGGAGTTCGAGCAATACGACGCACAGAAGAAGTTCGCCATTGAAATCCGCCACGTCGAAAAGCACGGCGCCTGCATCTGCGACCGCGTCCTTCGCGGCATCGCCGACCCGACGGACTGTAAGCTCTTCGGCACGGCCTGCACCCCGCGAAAGCCCGTCGGCCCCTGCATGGTCAGCCACGAAGGCGCCTGCAAAATATGGGCGCTGTATAACCAGAAGAAATGATTCCCGTTCATATCACCGGCACGACCATGGTCACCGGGACGGTGCCCCACAGCCGGTGCGGGGCACTCCTTTTTATGCCTGTGAATCGAATAGAGTAAAGCAAATGCCCCGGTAGGGTAGTGGATATCCTGGAAGCCTCCGGAGCTTTCGACCCGGGTTCGAGTCCCGGCCGGGGCATAAACCATTTTATTATTCTATCTTTTGTTTATGAGAAGTATTTATGAAACAAAGAATGAATATTCTGGATTATTACTATCACAAATTGATGAATAAAGAATACAATTCTGCTTCCCTTTCATATATCAGATCTGAAATTCGGTTTTTTTCATCCTCTTCTTTGAGAATTTTTTCTTTTTCTTCTGGGGTTGATTTTTCAAAATTATAGTACCATTCATCGTCATCAAAATAATCAGGATATTTACTCAGTTTCTGGTTCAATTTCGTCAATAGGAGGTCATTTTCATATACTCGAAGTAATCGTTCACGACACGTGGAACACATATCATTATTCGGAGATTTGTAATGCTGTTTGCATATATTACATAGGACAAAACCCCTGTGAATTGCGAAATGGCATTTTTTACATAATATCATGACACCTTCTGAAAAATCCATATAATCGAGTTTTGGTATTTCAGCATCCAAGCGGCGATTTGCTTCTTCCTTATTTTGTTCCCAGAATGATGCCCAATCTTCTTTGGATAATTTGTCTCCCAGTTCGTATGGAGTCTCTATCTCCATTTCTCTGCGCAATTTCGTATATGGTTTGGAGGGATGTATGCTAAAATAGATATTTTTTCCACAATTATCGCATTTCTTTAGAATTGCTTTTTGAGATTGATTTTCAAAACCGCAATAAGGACAAGAAAGAATGTATATTTTCTTTTTTTGTGGATATTTTTCTCTTTGTTCAAATAAGATTTCCTCTGTGATTTTCTTTAACTGAGAGTATCTTTTATTTTTATTGTCATTCGTATGATGAATCGCTAAATTTTCGGCTCTGTAGAAATGCTATTTTAAGCCGGAATTAAAAATCGACCGCAAGATCAAAGGTACGGTGGCTCTTTGAATCA
>DSBQ01000017.1 GCA_011045995.1 Methanoculleus sp.
CTCTTTGGTTTTTGTAGGCATACATGATTCAAAGAGCCACCGTACCTTTGATCTTGCGGTCGATTTTTAATTCCGGCTTAAAATAGCATTTCTACAGAGCCGATAATTGTAAAGGAGCAGTAAAAGTTGCAATCCTTGTTTTTCTGGAAGGGTCGCTGCAACGATTTCATGGGAGAGGCACTTAAGGTACCTGTAGGGGGTTGCAATCCTTGTTTTTCTGGAAGGGTCGCTGCAACTGTATGCGGCGGAGAGTGCCAAAGCGTGTATGATTATGACGTTGCAATCCTTGTTTTTCTGGAAGGGTCGCTGCAACTCAGAAACGGCGGCACGGTTTATCAAATCACTGGATGCAGTTGCAATCCTTGTTTTTCTGGAAGGGTCGCTGCAACGATCCGCTCGGAGCCGGTGCCGTTTGAAGTGAAGTATAGTTGCAATCCTTGTTTTTCTGGAAGGGTCGCTGCAACGCTGCAAAGGCGCTTGGCCCAGAAGCTATAGACCTTGTTGCAATCCTTGTTTTTCTGGAAGGGTCGCTGCAACAAATGGTGACAGCACCTGGCAAAAGGGCAGTAAAGCGTTGCAATCCTTGTTTTTCTGGAAGGGTCGCTGCAACAAGGACGGGTCGAGCTCACTTCAGGGCGGCGTGTTCAGTTGCAATCCTTGTTTTTCTGGAAGGGTCGCTGCAACGTCGTTCACTATCCCCGTCGAAGATCTTCGTGGACTTGGTTGCAATCCTTGTTTTTCTGGAAGGGTCGCTGCAACGTCTGATGATTCCGATAAACCCAACCTGCCAGTGTCGCGTTGCAATCCTTGTTTTTCTGGAAGGGTCGCTGCAACGTGAAGAAGGCGTCGGGTAAGAAGGTACGCGGATCAAGTTGCAATCCTTGTTTTTCTGGAAGGGTCGCTGCAACGACTCCATTCTGTTTGCACGCCGTTTGGTTTCCGCAGTTGCAATCCTTGTTTTTCTGGAAGGGTCGCTGCAACAGCAGAAAATTTGCTCTGATCGGCTAAATACCTTCTCGACGCACCCCCTTTTTCCGGCCATATAAACTGGGTGACGGGTTTGGCGAAGAAACATTTATACCACCACCCGGAAGGCAGGTAATGATAAATAGTTATTCACCGGCACATATTCACATATTTAAGTGAACAAATCTCCATTCTCACCCGGACGCAGATGCTTAAACCCATGAATTCGCCATTTTTCGCAGAACGGATGGTTCTAAAACCATATTTCACATACATTTCAAAGCAGGTCTTCTCCGGGGAACATCGTCAGTATTCCTCTTAGGGTCCCATTATCCGGATGGTGTTCACCACTTCTTTTCAGGAATTCTTCCCGTCGTCCCTCTCCCACTAACCGTCTCATATCGTATCCCCCTCATTGACCATCCCCTTAACCGATAATCAACACACGTGGTTTTCGGAATTCATCCTCGGCAAACCCTTTTCCCAGCACAACAATATTATCCAGCAGATGATCCCCTATTGTGAAGATAAGCACACTGTCTTCTTCTGTGTCGCCCTCCTCTTTCTGCTCAAATGACTCCATAATCAGTCCGGCCAGAAGGCTTACTGCATTCTTGTCCGTCTCACCCAGGAAGATGCTCTTCTGAAATCTTATCAGACCAAAATCTTTGCAATGGCCGGCAATGCGAGCCCGTTTCTTCTGCACTGAAATATCATACATCACCCAGACATACACCTTCATCCCCCCCTCAGTCATTCCAATGATAGACAAACGGGGTGAACGTACCGTCTCCCCGCAGGTACCGTGCCGTCATCTTCAGAGAATCTCGTATTTCATCGCGAAACGTCGTTTCCCGGTTCCGGTACCTGACAGGAGCGTTTAGCCGGTGCAGCACCGCAGATGCAGCGCGCCGTCGTCCGTCCGATGTCAGATATCCTTTTTGATCGACATCGGAGGGCTTCATCCTCCCACGCACGGCGAGGGTAATTATCTCCCGGTCGATCACCGGCTGGCGGAACTGCTCAATCATATCATAGACAAAGGGATGTTTCCCTGCACGTTCTGCGTGGAAGTACCCCATGTTTGTATCAAGACCAGCCAGAGTGACCGCACGGGACACTTCATTGGTCAGAATTCCATACCCATAGTTGAGATATGCATTAAATGCATCTTCCGCCGGACGGCGGGAACGATGTCCTAGGTAGAGCTCCGGCGCCAGAACATATGCTAATGCCTCAAAATATATCCGGGATCCGTACCCCTCCATAGCCCGTAAGCACATTGATGCATCCGACAACGTGCCTTCTGCAGGAAATCCTTCTGCAATCCGGATGATTTGATCCGCCCGTCCCCCTATTTTTTCATCATTCCGGTTGTGCCCAAGAGCTTTGAGGAGATATGCCATGTTCTGTAATTTTGCACGAAGAATTGAGGTGACGAGACAAAATCCTTCAGGCCCTTTTGCGCACACAAGCTGGGCATGCCTCGTCTGCGGGGTTCCTGACAAGGTGCAGGGCACAATCCGGCACACCGGTTCACCGGATCGCGAGACAACAACAATGTCGACATCGTTCTCAGCAGCAAGTTTCATGGCACCCGTTGTTATGGAACCCGCATCAGAGAACATAATCTGCGACACGTCACGCGATGCGCATTCTCTCATCTCTCCGTCATATTCGATGACAAACCTGTTCTCTTTTTTTCGGAGTTGGGTGCCATACCCGTTCAGGAATATGTCCATGAAATGCTATTTAAATGAATTAAAGTAAATGATTATCCCGCTTTTTCCCGTTTCTGTCTCCAAACAGGTTTATCCTCTCAATTACCCTATCCTCTATCGTGAGGCTTACAAAATGAAGACTGCTGTAATTGCTCCTTTGGGGATGACGCCCCCCGCGGTGAGCTCATTCATCGACGGCATAGGAGAGCCCATCTCTGACATAGTCCTGATCATAACCGGGCACGCTGCTGTCCGGGCCGGGGCGGCGTTCCTCTCAGCCGGACTTCGGCGGAAATATCCCTATCTCAGGGTTCATATCGAAGACGTCGGATATGACGACATCTCAACGCCGGAAGAGAACTTTGATTTTATGACATTCACCGCACGCCAGATTCGAAGGCAACGCCAAAAATTCGGGTGCGATAAAATCTATCTCAACATCGCCGGAGGGAGAAAGAACATGTGCGTCTCCCTCTCCCTCATCGGGCAGATTCTTCAGGCAGACGGGGTATTCCATATCGTCAACCATGATGTCTCTCTCATGAACGAACGGCTGGAACTGTTCCGTTCGAAGATCATGGCCTTCGGCGAGGCCGTAACACCAGAAGAGGCGGATGCCCTTTATGAAGCGGGATGCGATGACTTTGACCATATTCTCTTCCCCCGCCGCGACCGCTATGAGATCATCCGTATCCCCACTCTCCCCTACCCGGAGGATTACCTCCAATACATCGTGCAAAACATCTATGACGGTGCAGCGGGCCTCACCCATGCCGACCGTGACCTCTTCGTACGCCACGGTATCCTGGAACAACAGGGATCGCGGTTTGAACTCACCCCGCATGGCGAACGGTTTATCGGGGTGATTCTGGGGCGATGAAGCTGATATCATTTCTTGGTGGCCATCCTTATGCACCAGCCGATTACCAGTATGCCGGGGAAGTATGCCATACAAGTGTCGTACAGGAGGCGATCTGCAAGCTCCTCGGCACCATCGACGATATCGTTTTGATCGCAACCGATGGCGCACGGGAGATGACCTTGGAAGCAGTTTCCGCCGCCCTTCGCGAGTGCGGTGTCGGTGTCACCGCAGTCCCCATCCCGGACGGGAAGAGTGAGGAAGAACTCTGGGAAATCTTCCGGGCTGTGGTCACGAGTATCGACGACGGGGAGGAGATCGTCTTTGACATCACCCACGGTTTCCGCTCACTGCCGCTCGTCGGATTCCTCTCGGCAGCCTTTCTCCGGACGACCGGAAAGGCACATATCTCCCATCTGCTCTATGGGCAGTACATGGGAGAGGGGCATCCATCTCCCATTCTCGACCTGACGCCCTTCCTCTCCATCCTCGACTGGACGACAGGGGTGAATGCCTTTCTTGAGTCCGTGGACGGGAAGAGGATCCGTGAACTTGCCAATCAGACCTCTAAGGAAGCCTATCTCTCCGGACGACCGGACGCTCCGGTAAAACTGTCAAAGTTTGCCGAGACACTGGATGCCTTCTCCATGGCCACCCGCATGGCCAGACCGGTCGAGGCGCTGGACAAAGCCTCCCTCATAGCACACAACGTGGCAGATGTCATTGGAGAGATAGAAGAGTTTACCCCTCCGCTGGGAATGGTGCTTGATAAGATCAATGCCGTGGGAGAACTGGGCATCGCAGAACCGGACCTCGTCACCGGTATCACATGGGACCATGCCGAGAAACAACTGGGCCTCATTGGGTACATGATCGAACGGGGCCTCTTCCTCCAGGGAGTAACCCTCTCACGTGAGTGGGTGATCACCCTTATGCTCCTTGCCCGGCACGGTGACGGATATCCCGACTGGTTGGATAAGGATGTCCGGCACGGTATGGAATGGACCTTTGGTGCTGGTATCAGGAATATGAGAGGGAAATATTTTGAAGATACGGATTACTCTGACTGGTACTTCTCCCTTGACAGTGAGGAAGTTGTTACACGGTTATGGATTAAAATCACCGAAATCCGGAATGACTTTGCACACTGCGGCATGCGGTCAAATCCAACACGGGTCCCCACGATGAATGTGAAATCCAAAGAACTCTATACAGAAATGTGTCCGCTCTTCAAACAGATACGGGAAACATTTGAAGATTAGCTATATTCAGAAAAAAATGAAAATTAATTGCCCTTTTTGGAAGCGGCGACCAAAGAGCCCGGAGATTCCCGTCTGAGGGCACGAACCGTCCCGAACCCCTGCGAAGTTCCTTTTCCTACGCCCATATACTCAGGGATGGCAAAATTCACCCGGAACTCCCCGGTGAACCCAGTCATCTCCACGCCCTTGAAGCGTATCCGTTCTTCATCGACCCTTGAATGCACGTAGAGACGGCGGTCCACCACCATCCCCAGCCCCTTTGCCATGGAGAGGATGTTTCCAACTAAAATCCGGTTCAGGAATTCCTTCCTCTCCTTCCAGTCACCAAGCGCACGATACGCCCCGTAATTCTTTGCGTTCAGGGCAACCCATGGCGTATGAAAGCGATAATGGACCGGATCTTTCACAGGACCGAATGGAGTGATTTGTTCATGAATAACCCGGTTTTCAACGATATACCGGGAACCAAGCAGCGTAAACTGATCAATATCGGCTGCAATGCTTCTGAGCACATCTGCCCCTTCTTCTATGCCGAGGAGAGAAGGTGTGCCGCCAATGATCTTGTACTGCACCCGTGGATAGGTCATGATGGGGACGTCGGCATGGTGATGAAGGATCGGGTATTCGGGAAAAGCTCTTCCTATATACCCCCTCAGCTGGGTTCCTTCTTCTTTTACCGGCCGATCAGTGTGCAGCACAAGGTAGAGTGTGCGCAGGTTCATGACACCACCCTCATTCCCAGCCGATCCACCCCAATGGCTGGTTCCCGGCAGTGAGTTCCAAGGTCTTTGGGTAGGGTGGTTCAAGAACCCCTAATTGCGCACTGCGGGGGTATTTTCCCAATTTCATTCTACTGATAATGTCTGCTGCCAATTCAGGATCCTTATCTTCTACAAGGCCTATCAGCGTCTGGTAGAGGGTGCCAACACCGAACCCGATGCGGGCCATCTCGCAGGTGCGGACCTGATCGGCGACAGAGTTAAATGGTTTTTGGAAGCCTGGTTGCAGTTTGCCTGCAAGGATCTCTTCTTTTTGGAGCGCCCACCGGCTGAACTCGGCAAGGGTCTTCCTGATTGGGACGGATATGTCCCCTCCAGAAATGGCGGATTCGAGGCCGATAGCTTCAAATCTCTCCTCAATTTTTCTACGGCTCCCACTGTTCAGTGCTGCCACCATTTGCGGCGTAATCGCTATGCTGCCCTTCAATTTGCTCCCGGTTCTAATTGCTTCTGCAAAGATGGTGAATGATTTCGGAGCCATGTACCCTGCACGGTTCTGGGAGTAGGTGTTTACCTCAACGAGGTCCAGAATATTCTCCCTGACAGGCATGAAGTCACTCACCTGCAGGAATTTGAAGATGTCTGTCTGAGGATTTGGTTTTCCTTTCCCTTCATAATCAAAAATGCCATTCGCATAGGCAGACCCAAACCATTTTTTATTCAGCCGGTCTCTCGATTCTTCCATGACGACCCTGATAAACCGCGGGTCTTCCCGTGCGAATTTCCAGAGGAATGCGGTGCGAATCGCTCCTTTCAGGCTTGAACCGGGGATATACGGAGCTCCATTCGTACGGACCGCTTCCCTGATGTCCTGAGGATTGTTACTCTTGGCTCCACAGAGAACCTTATAATGAATGATCGCATTGATATCGAGCTTTTCTGCTTCGATGATGTCGCCCAGACAGAAATCGCGGTCGCCGATGGCATTGATGAGATTGTCCCTGCCCTTTTCTGAGAGGGCATGAAAGAGCTTGGTCTGGTCGATGCGCAGGAGATAGGAAAATCCGGAAGTTTTGGCTGTTCTGATTAGATACTCTCCCAATCCGTACATCTGTCCCGTGCCGATATGGACCGGCGTCTTTATGCCAATGGTGACATCAGCCATGGAATCCCTCCCATCCACAGGTGAGCGCCATGCCGTACTCTACCGCCGGGGGCGTCCCCCTGACATGTACCACCTTTCCCACCGCGGTCCCGTTCGAAGCGGCGAAGGTTGTCCCCTCGCTAAGCATGAAGACCTGTTTTTTCATGACACCGTCCGCACTCCGCCCCCGGGCCGAGACAAGATCATACCAGATCTCCTCGCCGAATTCCCGGAGGTCGTTTGGAATGAACCGTGAGAGGGATATCCGGTACCTGCCCTCCTGCGGGAGAGATTCGAAACGTTCGGTTGTGAGGTGGAATTTCCCTGCACCGGATGATTTCTTCTGGCCAAATCCCCGGTCTTCCAGAAGGCGCATGGCCCCGGTGAACGGCTGTTCCCATGCTGGATCGCCGAATTCTGCGAGGAAGAAGAGGCCACTCCTTAACCCGTCACGTGCACTGCCGTAAAATGCTCCTTCAGTGTGGTAGAACTGTTCCGATGCCATGGAACGGCGGTTGATCTGGTTGTGGGGCACTTCCCGTATGCCCTGAATGAAGTCTGTTGCCGCCGGGTCGGCGGTACAAATTCCGCCGTGGATGTGGTAACGTGACCCAATACCCGTGATGAGATCCGCCACGGTGATCTCCCCCCCACAGAGGTTACGAAACTCTTCTTCTCCGACATACCGGACTTTTTTGTAGGCCTTTAGGGCGATGTACTCCGCCTTAGTGGTGACCGGATACGGTGGGGTTATAGGCACAGGGAAGAAATGCGAGACGGTCCCGTCCGTATGATGCACACAGGGGAACCCGGACGAGAGCAGAAACGGCGGATCGTCCAGGTACCTGGCGATGAGGCCATCAATATCATAGCCGAGTTCGGCACCAACGGCACATACTGCACCAAAGATGGTATTGGACGCAAGGCCCCGGGGAAAGAGGGACTCCGGGGTAAGGTAAAATGCCTGCATCAAACACCCCTCGTCATTTCAGCGCAGCCATAATTTCACGAGCGGTTGTTGCATCTGCTGTCTTTTGGTAGGGTTTCCAGTCTTCCCCGGAGGTGTAGTCGTCCTTTGTCTTCTCTAAAAGTTCCACATCGCTGAAGGCGATCTTCCCATATCCGCGGGTACCGGATGCACCCAGATAGTTGTCTTCCACCATGGACATCGCTTCAAAGACGAGAGCAAGACGCTTCAGGTCATCCGGTGCATAGACCGAGAAGACCATCTCGAAGTTGAAAAGGGAACCGGCCGGGACACGTTCCAGAAACCGCGGTGTCGCTGCCGAACTGATGCGGTTCAGGAAGTTTTCCCCTTTGACTTCAGTCCCGTGCATGATATCCTCCTTATCATTCCAGTTCCCGATGGTTCCCTCATCAGGGTAGGCATCACGAACAATAAGGCGTGTCGGCCCGGCCATGATGTTATCTTCTGCCCCCCGTCCAAAGGTAATGCAGAGGTCGCAGCCGGGATCTTTGCAGTTGTGGGGATTGCCTTTCTCCGTCAGCCATTTGTCCCCATGGCGCTGCTCCAGAAGTGAACGCATCTTTCCCTTCAGGGATGAACCGGGGATATAGGGCAGGCTTGTCATGCGGTCCATGATGACCGGTGCGTCCGTTCCCCCGATCTTGATTGCGTCTGCCACACCACCGATATGCAGGCCCGTGCAGCAGAGTATTTTTCCGCGTATCAGATAATTTCCTTTGAATTGCATGGTTACCCTCCGATTAGCTATAGTATTTTGAATATGCGACAAGCGATTCCATCAGATTGACAAATCTGTTGTAGTTATCGACCGACTGATCAGGTCCTTTTTCAGATGGGATCTTCTTCAGGCAAGTGGTCGTCAGGTTGTAAAATTCGTCGGGGATGGTCTTTCGCCCCTTTGCGTAGGCCAGGGTGGGATAAAGCATGAAAAAATCGTTTTCCCCCCTTTCCCAGCCCCCTTCACTCTGCTTTTCCTTGATCTTGATGATGGTGTCGAAGAATTTGCGCAGCTGGGTGGGATTCAGCGCCGCCCTCTGACTCTTCATAATCTTTGCCGCCTGTTCCGCAATGCCGTCCGGCCCTGCAATCGCCTCGATGGAGAGGTCCGCAAGGTCTGAAACCTTGTTGATCTCGCTCATGACGGCAATCATTTCACTACTTTTCTGCGGTTCACCATAGGAACCATGGTGGCCACCCTTGTTTGCATAATTTGGTCGTGCCATTGTTCACCTCTTATCGGTTCTCATTCTCAGGCTTGCCCAGTATACCGGAAGTTTGATCCAGGGAAATACCGGAATAATCATCTGTTCAATCGTTTCACGGTTCTTTTTCTCCACATTCCTGACCACCATGTACTTGAGGTGAGGCAGGTAGCGTTTCCGGCGGATGCGCTGGGCGGTCGTCTCCTCAAAAGAGACGGTGGAAGGGTCGTCATAGGTTTGTGTCCAGAGGCGCAGGAGCGTGTATATGGTGCGTTTCGAGATGACCCCTTTTTTAATGCCCTCTTCAAGGTCCTTTCCTGATTTCAGCAATGTGGAAAATCCTCTTTCGTAACCGTTGCGTCCGTCACGCCACCCGACACATTCGAAGTCAAAGAAGGCTATCCGGTCCCTGCCGTTTATTTTTGCAGATTCGAGCAAATCATCGGCAAGCGCTACCGCACGCGAGACCGGCAGGCGCGGGGAGACGACCGCAAGCCCTGCCGAGAGGGTGATCTCCGGATTTTCGGCGGTGAAACGACGGAAGTCCTCGTATATTCTATTGGCGAGGTCCAAAGCCGCATCCCAGGGCCCGATGATGAGAAGGTCATCCCCTCCGGAGTAGGAGATGTAAAACTTTGAGACGGCCTTGTCCCGGCACCTCTCACAGACGTCTTCGGTGTCATAGAGTACATACTGTTTCCCTGATGCGCCGTTCTCGTCCTTATCGGTGATGAGGGTGCGTTCTGATGCGGGAACCTTAGCCCGGCAATTTTCACAGAGATCATGGAAGACCACAAATTCCTGGCAGATGCGGTTGAGGTATCCGGCAAAGAAGAACTGGAACTGGTCACTGAGGGTGTGAATGCGTGATATGCTCCGTTTCTCTTTTGGGAGACCGAACGCGAAGATGCGGCCGAGGTTGTCCACATCGGCCTTGATGATTCCCAACCGCGGGGCACCATGGGAGAGGTCGGCGATGTTGCCGAAGGTCAATATGTCGTTGTTGACGACAGGGACCGTGTTGCCGATAAACATGGACCCGCGGGCACCCCCGCCGGGAACCTGGCACCGGGTATCGTTGATGGAGAATATGTCATCCCCGGGTTCCGGAAGTGCCTCCTCGGTAAGGCGGTAGGAGGTACGCAGCCCAAACTCCTGAAACGAGATGGGATGCCGGTTCCTGGTGCTGCGGACGCAGTACCGGGCACGGGCAAGTCGCGTCCCGATGCTGGCGTGGTCCTTGCAGGACTGGCAGATGCCGCTATCGTCCAGCACCCCGCCGCATACTGAACAGTATGCATCGAGCGGGCGGTTCTCCCCGGTGGCGGTGAAGGTGACGATGCAGTCCGCAAATTTTCGGACCTTCCTCCTGCCGGTCTCATCGGTGAGGCGGATGCTGGTGGCCTGAAAGTCTTTCAGTCCCTCTTTGTCCGTCTCCACCATGGCAAGAACGAGGCAGATTCGCCCTCCCAGCCTGTCAAGGAGGTGCTGGTTCACGGTTCTGCCGATTGCCTCCACCTGCCTGCAGATGGTGGGGGTGTTTGGGGCGAGGATGAGGAATTTCCCGCCGGTGTTCCAGAGGACGGAGGGGGCAAAGAGGCCTGCGGTTTCTTCGATCTCGTTGACGACCGCGTCCATGAAGAGCTGAAGCCAGAACGAACGGCCCCGCAGGCGTTTGGCCATCCCCTTGCGGGCGTCCTGCGGGGTGTCGACATCAAACAGAAAGTGCTGGATGCCCGAGAGGTCTCCCTGGATGAGCAGGAAGGGGTTTTCGTTCTCGCTCACGGTGAGGCAGTGGGCGATTGCCGCAGTCGTGACGGCATGGTCATAAAGGGGAATGTCGGGTTCATTCTTGTAGACGGCCGATGGGATGCGTGCCGTAAACCGTTTCAGCAGTGCGGTGACGGTGTCAGGATGCGGATTTTTTATGAGAATCTCCGCCTCCCGCATGAAATTCTTCCAGAGGATGTCGTAGCTCCGGGTGAGAGTCGTCTGGTACCGGGTGACATCCTCCATGGTGAGCGGGAACGGGTTCTCGTCAAGACTGAGGATGGACGGCAGGTAATACCTCTCCTTCGTGTTACCGGTGCCCTGTGGCTGTGCGATGCAGGGAAAGATGCTCTTCAGGGGTTCTGTCCGCACATCCCCCTCACCCTCCCTTGGTTCACGGTCCATGGCAGATGAGATGTGATCAGCCTCCTGGATGATCTCTGCATAGTGTTTGTGCTCTGCTCCAGCGGGATGATGATGATGGAGAACAAGGTCTTCGATGAGATCGTCCTTCAACACACGGTGGACGAAGTCAGCGCTCCATTTGGCATGGGAGCCGGTCCATCCAGTTTGATCCCGGTCAATTTCGGCGAAGATATCGCTGAGAGGAGTGCCCCCCCGATAGGAGAATTTGCCGATGTCATGGAGGAGGGCAGCGATCACAATCTTGTGTAAATCGGCGTACTCCATAGTGGAAAATGGGTTATTGTATCCATAAACGTTTGGTAGCAATTTGACCATAAATATTCATTTTTTTGCTAATTTGGTTTAAAATATGACATAATGGGTAAAATACGGAAATATTTGCGAAATTTCATCTGCGCTCAGGCTCTGGCAGTAATTCAGGGTTCGAATGGCCTATGATCCCGGATAATTTCCGAAGGCTGGTGGTACCATTTTTCCGGGGGAGAGGGCGATGGAGATACGACTCTGGCTCAAAAGACAGAAGTTGAATCGCCATACGAGATACGGTTCCAATCCTTGTTTTTCTGGAAGGGGCGCTGCAACTCGGTATATGACCAAGGAGCTCACTATGACATGCTGTTTCAATCCTTGATTTTCTGGAAGGGGCGCTGCAACAATTGGGAATCGCCTAATATGTATTGTGATAATTGCTAGTTTCAATCCTTGTTTTTCTGGAAGGGGCGCTGCAACTGAATGCTGCGATCAGTATGTGCCGGTTGATGAGGGGTTTCAATCCTTGTTTTTCTGGAAGGGGCGCTGCAACCAACACTATCAGACGATGATCAAACCATGATTATAAAGTTTCAATCCTTGTTTTTCTGGAAGGGGCGCTGCAACGTTGACGACTGTCTCATCTTCAAGCTGCGCTCAAATATGGTTTCAATCCTTGTTTTTCTGGAAGGGGCGCTGCAACCAGCTACACTGTAGATCTTGACAACGGAGAGGAATGGTTTCAATCCTTGTTTTTCTGGAAGGGGCGCTGCAACGGGGATGGGTGGGTAGTGATATATGAGGGGGTCTGCGTTTCAATCCTTGTTTTTCTGGAAGGGGCGCTGCAACGAGGAAGTGCGCGCCATCGACCTTCCGGGGCTGACAGTTTCAATCCTTGTTTTTCTGGAAGGGGCGCTGCAACGTGCCCGCAGAAGAGTATAAGGCCAAATTGATCTGTGCGTTTCAATCCTTGTTTTTCTGGAAGGGGCGCTGCAACTTCTCTATGAAGATACCTTGAGGAAGCAGAGTGAAGAAGTTTCAATCCTTGTTTTTCTGGAAGGGGCGCTGCAACGGGATGGAGAGGATGTTGAGGTCCTCAGAGAGATACTCGTTTCAATCCTTGTTTTTCTGGAAGGGGCGCTGCAACTGGGGTGGAGCTCAGCGTTGAGTTGGCCCGATAAACAGTTTCAATCCTTGTTTTTCTGGAAGGGGCGCTGCAACCGCAATTTTGCAATATCTCCTATCTCACACAGTAGTTTCAATCCTTGTTTTTCTGGAAGGGGCGCTGCAACGATATAACCCGGTGCGGACCAGTTGAGGCCGACGACGTTTCAATCCTTGTTTTTCTGGAAGGGGCGCTGCAACTGATTATGTCACCGAAGAGGTAGATCCAGTAGAAGGGTTTCAATCCTTGTTTTTCTGGAAGGGGCGCTGCAACTGATAACCTGCTCATGGTTGAATATCAAGACCTCGAAGTTTCAATCCTTGTTTTTCTGGAAGGGGCGTTGCAACCCCTTTCATTCACTGAGGGCAACCGCGATTAAATTCGTTTCAATCCTTGTTTTTCTGGAAGGGGCGTTGCAACGGTGGAGTCTACATGTGTGGGATTCCTGACTGAGTCGTTTCAATCCTTGTTTTTCTGGAAGGGGCGCTGCAACGCTGGATCGTCCATCACAAGACGAAGGGCATAAGGGTTTCAATCCTTGTTTTTCTGGAAGGGGCGCTGCAACTAGAAGCAACGCGCACTTACACAATCAAGGCAAAAAGCAGTTTCAATCCTTGTTTTTCTGGAAGGGGCGCTGCAACTTGTCGCCACTTTCTGCGATCCGATCTCCTTATCCGCGTTTCAATCCTTGTTTTTCTGGAAGGGGCGCTGCAACTTGTAACAAGTGCGGAAAGTGCTGCGGTATCCTGTTTTGTTTCAATCCTTGTTTTTCTGGAAGGGGCGCTGCAACTTTACATCCGCCTTCCGAACAAACGTCATGGAATAGACCCGTTTCAATCCTTGTTTTTCTGGAAGGGGCGCTGCAACCTGAAATGCCCGAAGCGGTAAAACAAGCTCTTAAGACGTTTCAATCCTTGTTTTTCTGGAAGGGGCGCTGCAACAGCAGAAAATTTGCTCTGATCGGCTAAATACCTTTTCAGGTCGGCCCGTTTTCGCGAGTATATAAACCGGGTGAGGGGTTTGGCGGAGAAACATTTATACCGTCACCCGGGACGTTGATGATCTCAACAATTGAATGAATATGTTCTGTTCATCTCTTTTCCTGAACAAACAGGCATCCCCACCCGGAGGTGACCCCCATGACAAGGGGATTGTGTTGTCGTTGGACAAACATTCCGCCATTTGAATCGTTTCTTATCTGGAAGCTGGCATGCACCTCCCCCGGTCGTGCCTCCGGCGCCCACCCTCACCCCTCCTTCTCCATCTTCCTGTACACCGCCTCCACAAACAGCGCCTCCACCCCTTCCCCGAAGACCTCCCGCTCCCAGGCGCAGAGGCGGTCGCAGAGGCCGGTGCCGGCGAAATACTCCGCCCGGTAATAACTGCGCAGCAGCTGTTCAAGGTCGCGCCCCCGGATCTCGCCGCCGCTCCGCTGGGGATAGCGGTAGGAGATGTCTCTTAGGAGGATGCATATCAGGTCATGGCCCCGGCAGATGTGCCAGGGATACTCGAAGTAGTACCCCGCCGCATCGCGGATCTCATCCCTGAGCACCGCAACGAACTCCTCACCCCGGTCGCCGTTCTTCTCGAGGATGAGGCCGAGGAGCGAGCGGATGTTGCACTCGAGGGTCTCGGCATCGATGAAGCGGGCAAAGTTGTCCTTCTTTTTGCAGTTGATGTGCTTGAACGTGATATTGAAGCCCCGGCGGTTGTTGACGAGGATCGCAAAGCCGAGGTACCGGGCCGACATCGTGAGCGACCGGCGCAGGTCGTTGCCCCGCAGGTCGCCCTGCACCTTCTGGGCAAAGGACTGCTGCATCGCATGCGACGCGATGTGATCGATGACCCGGTCCAGCGCCGGGGACGCGATGAGCATCGTCTCCAGGTCATGCGTATCGGTGATGAAGAGGTTCTCCCCCTTGATGCCCGCACCCGTAAAGATCGAGAAGTCGCTGTCGATGATGCCGATGATCCGGGAGGCGCCCCCGTTGCCGTGCTGAAGAATGCCCGCGACCACGTCGCGGACGTTCTCCTTTGAGTTCGCTATCCGCAGGATGCAGCCATCGCGGGAAAAGCACCGGTCGTAGACCTCGAGGTCATACGGCCCTTCCACGATGACGAAGACCCTGCCCCCGTTGCCGGGATAGGTCATCTCCATCGTTTCGACCATGCCCCGGATCTCCTCGGGGTCCGCCCATACCTCTTCGAGCCGGTAGCCGGCAAATTTGCGGTTCTTACCTTTCATCGTGTCCTGTCCCGGAGAGGTCAATCGTGTGGTCCCAGCTCGTGTGGATCAGCTGGGGGGAGTGGGTGGCAAGGATGAAGTCCGCGTCGGCGATGCTGATGATCTCCCGGATACAGTCGAGGAACTGGCGCTGCCAGACCACATGCAGCGAGATCTCCGGTTCGTCGATGAGGACGAGGGTGCCGGGATCGGTCTGGAAGATCAGGTCATAGTACATCACGAGCTGGTGCTGTTCGCCTGAGGAGAGCGAGGTCGCAGGAACGGGGGTGGTGCCGCCGAACATGAGCAGAAACCCGCTCTCGATATCGACCGTCAGATCGATCTGGAGGAAGAGATCGTTGATGATCTGCTGCAGGAGGTCGATCTTCTTTTTGAGCGCCCCGAATATCTGGTATTTCTCACGGGAGTCCGAAATATAGAGAGCGATTGCCTGGCGCACCGCCGCATCTCCGGGGATGAGATCGGGCCGGATCTCCTCCTCCCCCTCGAGCCGCGTATAGGGCAGAAAACCGAGGGTCTCGAACATGCGCCGTTCCTGCTGGAGGCCCGCAAGGGAGAGGCCGATATCCTCCGGGGGGAGCACGTCCGCGTCCGGCCCGAGGGCGGCCAGGTAGCGGGCCGGAAAGGTCGCATCCAGTTCCTGCGCGATGGAGGCATAATCGGAGAGCAGTGCCTGGATGCGCTTTTTTATGTCTTCGGCATAGGCGACGACCGTCAGCGCATGGGGGCCCTCCTCACGCGGTCCGGCCGGCCCGAGGAGATCGCCGCCCACCCCCCTGCCGGGCACCTGTTCGTACCAGAGCCGCTGGGCCGAGATGTACTTCACCGGGACCGGCGGGATGATGGCGGAGAGCGCTGCCGAAACCTCCTCCCGTGCGTACTCCCCGCCGGGAATCGTATAGGTCCGGTCGATGCCGCCCGCCCCGGTGTACCGGAAGTGCATGTCCACCCGGAGGGGATAGCGGGCCACCTGCTCCTTTGCGATCGAAAGCACGTCCACTGCCCCGCCCGCTGTCCCTTCCCGGAGGAACTCGAGGCGCACCGATGCGAAGGGCAGTTCCCGCAGTTCGTCGACATTGCCCATGAAGACCGCCCGCAGGATGCGCAGCACCGTGGTCTTGCCGTACCCGTTCGGTGCGGTGATGATAGAGAGCGAATCTTCGGGAAAGAGCGGGATGTCATGGTTCAGCGTCCCGAAGAGGCCGTCCACCTTCACCCGGGCGAGGCGGATCACGTTTCTCCGCAGGGGCGCCCGCCGGGTAAGGGAGTCGACCAGTATCCCGAGCATCTCCCCGTCCGACTCCGCATCACGGAGAGGAAACTCGATCCAGCTCTGCGTGAAGGTCTGTTGCACCATCCCGATGAAGGCGCCGTACCGTTCGCGGTTGCCGAGGAAGATCACGCATTCGTAGTCGAGGAGCCCGTCGTACTCCGCGTTCTCCCGGATGGTGTCAAACTCGAGGCTGTACGCCCCGAACTCATCGGTCGTGTGATTGCGGACCTCCTGGTCAGGCAGGAGATACCCGTAGTTGGGCGAGAGGATGACCCAGTCCTTCGGGTAATGGGTACGGGCGTACTGGGCGCAGCGCCGGGCGAACCTCCCGGTGAATGCGTCCTTTGCACGGACGGTTTCGGGGGGGTTCCGGCCGGGGACGTCCCATATTTTCTCCTTGCCTGCCGGCGTCACGAGCAGGGTCTTGAGCGACATGGATACCTGATATTTGCTGCCGGGTGCTTATATACTGACGGTAGCGGTAGGCAGAAGGGGCGGGGAAAGGCAAAGCAGCATCCCTCCCGTCCCGCCGGAGATTTTGCCGGAACACCCCGGCACCATCGCTCCGGCATCCCGCGCCGATCCATCGGCCGCTGATGACCGCTGCGCCGCCATGGCACACCCGGCACACCCGGCACCACCGGCACCACCGCCGCGGTGTCAGCCGCCTCTCACCTTCAGGCCCGCACAGCGACCTTTTTTACCGGAAAGGGCGACCTTCAAACTGCAGGCAGATGGAAGAGGCACGGCAGCAGCGCATCGTTCTCCACGTGGACATGGACAGTTTCTTCGCCTCGGTGGAGGTCAGGGACAACCCCTCCCTCGCCGGCCGGCCGGTGGTCGTCGGGGCCGACCCGCAAGCAGGTGCGGGACGGGGGGTCGTTGCCACCTGCTCCTACGAGGCACGGGAGTACGGGATACGCTCGGCGATGCCGATAAGCCTGGCCTGGCAGCGCTGCCCCCATGCCGTCTTTCTCCCGGTCAGGCACCGGCGCTATACGGAGGTCTCGCAGCACGTGATGGCGATCCTCCGGCGCCATGCCCGGGGCGCATTCCAGCAGGTCGGCGTCGACGAGGCCTATCTCGAGTGCAGCGGCTGCACCTACGAAGAGGCCGAAGCTTTGGGGGCCGCCATACGAAGCGACGTCCGGGCCCTCGAAGGGATCACCTGTTCGGTGGGCATCGCCCCGAACAAGACCATTGCCAAGATCGCCTCCGACAGGAACAAACCGGACGGGATGACGGTGGTCCGGCCGGACGAGGCGGCGGCATTTCTTGCCCCGCTTCCCGTGGGGACGATGCCGGGAGTCGGCAAAAAAAGCATCCCCCGCCTTGCGGAGATGGGCATCACCACGATAGGGGATCTTGCCCGGGCGGACGTGCAGGCGCTGCAGGGCTCCTTCGGCAAGTGGGGTGTCATCATGCACGAGCGTGCCCGGGGCATCGACGACCGCCCCGTCGCACCGCGGGGGGAGCGAAAATCCATCGGGCGGGAGCATACCTTCGGGCAGGATACATCCGACCGCGAGACGATTGCCCGGACCTTCGAAGAGCTCCTCACCGATACCATCCGGTCCCTCCGGCGGCACCACGCCCTCAGCCGCACCGTCACCGTGAAGGTGAGGTATACGGGATTTGTGACGAAGAGCAGGGCGCAGAGCCTCCCGCGCCCGACCGATGACCGGGAGACGCTGGGGATCACCGGCTGTGCCCTCCTTGACGAACTCCTCACCGGACAGCCCGTCCGGCTGGTGGGGGTGGCGCTCTCCTCGCTCGAACCGGACGGAGGGGGCCAGACCCGGATTGATGACTTCGTGTAGCGGGACTTTGGAGAGGGGGACGTCTCCGTCTCGGGGACGGCAGGGACGGGAAAAAAGTATAGGGAAAATGATGTGCTATGGAGGACTACTTCCCTGGTAATCCAGTGCAGATTGGGTTACTCACGGTGATTCGTGGTCTGGTGTGCTGTCGGATTTTTTCGGTTCTTCTCAGGGTTCAGGTTCGGATTCTTCTTCGGGTTCGGGTTCGGGTTCAGGTTCGGATTCTTCTTCGGGTTCGGGTTCGGGTTCAGGTTCGGATTCTTCTTCGGGTTCGGGTTCATCCTCGTCTTCCGTCACCGCTGCGCCGAGGAAGAAGGCACGGAGCTGCTCCCAGAGAGAGCGTTTGCCGGTGTTCCAGGCCTTCCTGTTCTCGTTTTGCACCTTGTTTATGGCCGGACGATCCTCATCGCCGGTCGCATTCATGAACGAATCCTGATTGGCTTTGATGATCCCGAGCTGTTCTCCTGCGGCCGCCGTGTCATACCCTGATGCATTGAAGATGTCGATGATCTCCTCGCCATACACCAGGCGGTTCTGGTACCGTAGTTCAAGATGGCCCGCATCGATGGCAGTGCAGTTCTCACGGAGCTGGTTCATCTCCATGGTGCCGTTTGCCGACGCGTTTGCCCGGATGCAGTTGTTCAGGGCCATCCGAAGCTGCTTCGTGAGTGCACTGTTCTTCGCGGTAACGGACGTGATCTGTCCATTCTGCCCGGATGCAAGCGCCGCCCTGAGAGCGTCCTCCCGCCCGGTCAGCTGTTCGAGTATCGCCTTAGCCTTTGACGTATCATACCCGGCGCCACTGACCTCTGCGATCAGGTTCTTCCCCCATGCGACGCTGTCATTAAACTGCTGCATCCTGAACTGATACATTGCTGTACTTGCATTGCTGATCAGCTGGTCGTCGACCCCTTTGAGGTTCCCGTGGCCGGACAGCCCCCTGTCCATCCTGTCCTCGGCGAGCTTGTCCGCCTGGGGACTGATCAGCGGTTTTGCCATCGCCGGTGCCACTGCGGCCGCACAGAGGCAGAGACAGAGGACGCATCCGATGACCAGTGTTGTTCGTTTCATTGCTGTTTTCACTCCTTGGCGGGAACGCTTCCATCCGTTCCCTGATCCTTCCATTGGCCGGATGTGGATATATATTGGCAAAATACCCCGGTTCCCAGAACAGAACCACGCGGTTCCCCTTATCCGTCTGCGGGACGGCTCCCCGCCGGAGGGGAGGCGTCACCCGCACCGGCCTCGTCAAGGGCGCTGCAGAACTCCGCAACCGAGGAGAACCGCTTCTCCTTCTCCTTTTCGAGGCACCTGCCGATGACCGCGTCAAAGGCCGCGGTGGGCGCACCGGCCGCGGACGGCAGGGGTGCGGGCTCCCCGATGACGGCAAGGGCGATGTCCCCAATGCCCGTGCCGGGGTACGGGAGGGTGCCGGTGAGGAGTTCATAGAAGAGCACCCCCAGCTGGTAGAGGTCGGTCCGGGCGTCCTCGGCACCGTAGACCGAGGATCTCAGCTGTTCGGGGGCGGCATAGCCGGGAGAGAAGCCGCCGACCCTCGTCCGGTGGCCCCCGTCGGTGACGGAGCCCAGCCCCCAGTCGGTGATCTTCGGGACGCCGCCTGCGGCAAGGAGGATGTTCTCCGGTTTGATGTCCCGGTGGATCACCCCTTCGCCATGCGCATAGGAAAGGCCCTGCGCCACCCCCCGGATGACCCGGACCGCCGCTTCGGGGGAGAGCGGCAGCGCACAGTCCTTCAGGCTCCCGTCCACGTATTCCATCTCCACGTACGGGACGGGGAGGATGTTGGCCGCATAAATGGCAAGGATGTTCGGGTGGTGCAGCCGTTCCCAGAACCGGATCTCCCGCATGAAATGCGTCCCGGTCTCCTCGTCGGGGACGAGGGGGATCTTCACCGCGACCGTCACCCCGTCGGCGATGCGTTCGGCCCGGTAGACCCGGGCAATCCCCCCCTGCCCCAGGTACCCGATGTCCCGGTATTTGGCCGCAAGGGACGGCGGAAATCCAGGCTCTGCGGCGGGCCCCGGGACGGCATCCTGTGCCCCCTGCACCACCACCGTTCTGACCGAGGCGGGGGCGGGGACGGCGCCCGGAAATCCCGCATCCCGCTCCGGCGCCCCCGCATCGCCGGACGGCTCCCGCCGCCGCGTGGCGATGATGATACCGGCCGCAAGGACGGCCGCAGCCGGGACGAGGAAGAGGAGGAGAGGGCGCATCCCGTCATCGCCGCCGGTGGCGCCGCCAGGCGATTCCTCCGGGCCGGCGCCGGTGTCCGCCGTTTCTGCCTGCTCATCCGGCTCGTCCCCGGCAGCTGCCGGCGTCGTCTCCGCAGGCGTGGATGCGGGGGTCGTCTCAGGGGTAATGTCCGGAGTCGCCTCCGGAGTCACCTCCGGGGCCGGCTCAGTCCCGGGGGTCTTCTCCGGGCCCACGCCCTGCCCCGGCCACGTCCTCTCCGGTTTCGGGTCATCCGGCTTTTCCGCTGCCGCCGGGGCTGCCGCCAGAAGAAGGAGGATCAGGGCGATGCAGAGGCCGCGGTACACCCAGGAGGAACAAGAAGAAGAACCGGATCTCCGCACCATTCTCGTCACACCGTCACGCTCCCTTCTCCCCGGTGCCGATAAGGACGAACCGGGCGCTCCCCGCCCCGTTTGCGAGGTCGATGATGTCCCCGTCGGCAACCGTCTTCGTCTCATTTCTCCCCAAAGCCACGCCGTTCACGAAGGTCTGCCCGGTGCTCCCGCAGTCCTCCAGCCGCCACCCCCCTGCGCCGCGGGTGAGGCGGGCATGGGGACGCGAGACGCGTGAGACGGCGGCGTACGACGCCGGGAGAACGACATCGGCGGCGGGATCGTAGAGGGGCGCATGCGCCGGGTCTTCCCGGCCGAGGGCGACGGTGCCGGTGGTCAGATGGAACACCTTCCCGTCCTCCTCCCCCTGGGTGAGGAGGAGCATGGGGGAGCTCTCCTCATCGGTCAGCATCGATTTGACGGTCCGGACGCGTCCCGCCACATCGCCGAATCCCGCCGGGACCGCACTGCCGGAGAAGACGCCGAGGCTGGTGATGACCGATTCGAGCCCCCCCGGCTGCAGCGAGAACTTCCAGACCGGGTGGACCCCTTTGGCCGTCTCGCGGCCAAAGCCCGCCTCCTTTCTGATGATCCCCGCCGCCGCCAGTTTGTTCAGGTGCTTTTTGGTATTCTCGTAGCTGGTGTCGATCTCTGCTGCAATCTCGCGTATCTCCATCGGGCGGTGCTCGATGGTGCGCAGTATTCTCAGGCGCGTCGGATTTGAGAGGACCTCAAGGTATTCGGAGAGTTCCGCAAGAAATTCAGGGTCTTCCGAGAGGACGACGGTACGGGTCATGACATCGGCGGGGACGGGCAGGTGAGCGGTGGCACGACGGCCACGGCCCTTCATACATTTCATTGCATCGGCACCTTCAAAAAAATGGTGGTGCTGACCTCCGGGGAAATAATCTCCACCAGGCGCGGGCAGGCAGCACCCATTCCCGGCATTCTTTCGGCGGTGCGGGCGGGCATCGGCATTTGCGATGCCGGAACGGGCAGCATGAACAGGGAACGGGTCCTGCGTACTATTCACGGGAATTACCAGCATCTTTAATCCGCATGCAGCGCAGGTACCAAGTATGAACGACAGTGGCAGGACGGTCTTCATCCTCATCTGCGGGGTAGTCATCGGGTGCATCGCTATATTGGCAGCCGGCGTATTTGCGGGATTTTTTGTGCCTGAGTCACCCGGCGGCGGGGCGGAGGCGGCCGAGATCCTGTTCCAGCACGCCCTCATCGGGGATCTTCTGGCAGGCTCCTACGACGGGACGGTCACCTTCGGCGACCTTGCCCGCCACGGAGACTTCGGACTGGGCACCCTCGACCGCCTCGACGGCGAGATGGTGGCACTGGACGGGACCTTCTACCAGGTCCGTGCGGACGGGTCCGTGCACGCAGTCCCCGGCGAGGCGACGACGCCCTTTGCGGCGGTCACCTTCTACGCTCCCGACCTGACCATCGGGATCATGAACCGCGTCAACATGACCGGATGGATGGCCATCGTGGCCGCGGCACTCCCTGATTCGTCGCATTTCTATGCTGTCCGGGCCGACGGGGCCTTCTCCTCCGTGACCGCGAGGAGCGTCCCCGCCCAGGAGGCGCCCTACCGGCCCCTCGCCGACGTGGTGGAGGACCAGTCGGTCTTCACCCTCGAAAACGTCACCGGAACGGTCGTGGGCATCTGGTCGCCGGCCTACGCCGATGACGGCATCGGGGTGCCGGGCTTCCACCTCCACTTCCTCACGGAGGACCGCACGGCGGGCGGCCATCTCCTCGACTTTACGATGGAAAACGGCACCGTGGGGCTCGATTTCACGCCGGGGTTCACCCTGATGGTGCCCGGGGGCGGGCGGGCGGCGGAGGCGGTCCGGCTCACCGAAGACGTCCTTGCAAAAGTGGAACAGGGCAGCTGAACCTGCCCCCCCTCTCTTCTTCGTCACCTCTTCTCATTCATCAGGCCGGCGCCGCTCTGCCTGCCATGCATGCGCCCGGCAGGGATCGTCGGTCACCACCCCGGCGGCCCCGAGAGCCGCCGCACGCTCCCACCCGGCGGGGTCGTTCATCGTCCAGAAGAAGAGCTCGAGGCCCGCCTCACCTGCCGCGGCGGCCGCGGCCGCATCGTCCTCACCGGCGAGGTAAAAGAGGGAGGACGCCCCTACCTCCACGGCGGTGGCGACCGCCTCCCGGTAGCCTTTCTTCGCGATAATCCCGATGGGAATACCGGGGAGAAGCCGCCGGATGCCCATGAGCGCGTTCGGGTGAAACGAGGTGACGAGCACCCGGTCCGGCCGGATGCGGTGCAGGGCCGCGGCGACGGCGGCGACCGCACACGGCTCCTTTATCTCGATGCAGAGGCCCTTGCCCGGGTAGGAGGCGGCGACGGCGAGCACCGTCTCCAGCGCCGGCACCCGCTCGCCCCTGCCGGCGTCGAGGGTGCGCAGCTCCCTGAAGGTCAGCGCACGGACATGCCCCGCCTCCCCGGTCGTCCGTTCTACGGTGGCGTCGTGCATGAGCACCGGCACGCCGTCGGCGCTCAGGCGGACATCCACCTCCGCGAAGTCGGCGCACTTCAGGCCCTCCCTGACCCCGCGGACGGTGTTCTCCGGTTCGCGGGCCCGTGCCCCGCGATGCCCGATGATCAGCATACCTGCTCTGTGAGGCGGCAATCAGAGATAGGTCTTCCCGTCCGGCGAAGAACCCGCACTTTTACCCCGCCTGCACAAACCTTTTGAAGGACGGATAAAAAACCGCTCCCTATGGCAGATTTCATGACTATTGCCGTGACCGCCGCCGTCGCGTTCGGCGCCGGCATCGTGCCGGGGTATCTCCTCGGCAGGCGGGCTGCAACGTCCCCGTGGCGGGGAGGCGGGGGGGCCCCCGGCACCCTCGCGGCGGAGGTGGCAGCGGTCAGGGCAGGATTTGAGGCCATGGAGGCCTCACGGCGTGAGATCGAACGGGAGCGGGCCCGGTTCGAGGAGGAGCGGGAACGCCGCCTCATCGACCACCTGACCCATACCCGCGACCTGCTCGGCACCCAGGAGGAGCGCCACCGGTCCTCCGATACCGAACGGGAGGAGAGGATGCAGGAATGGATGGAGGAGACCCGCCGCTACTACACCGCCCAGAAGGAGTCCTACGAGCAGTTTCTGGTCGGCCAGGGAAAGACCCGCGAGGAGATCGAGACGAAACGCGATGCCCAGCTTGCCGACATGAACCGGATGATCCGCCATTTCACCCGTGCGGTGGCAGGCACCTCCACCCGCGGGGCGATGGGCGAGGGGCGGCTGCGCGAAGCCCTTGCCGAGAGCATCCGGGCGGGCGTGGTGGTCACCCCGCTTCGGACCGGCCCGGGGGAGGTCGAGTTCGCCTGGAACCTCGAGGACGGAAGATACATCCCCATTGACTCGAAGTTCCCCGACCTGATGGACGTCCTCGAGGAGTATGAACGAACGGACGACCCCGGCCGGCAAAAACAGCTGAAACGGGAGATTGTAACGAGGGTGAAACGGGAGATAGGAAGGGTGCAGAAGTACCAGAACCTCCCGAACACGACGGCGCAGGCGATCCTCGTCGTTCCGGAGGGGGTCATCGACGCGGCACCCGAACTCGTCGCCGCCGGGCGCACAGAACGGGTCTTCATCTGTTCCTACCGTGACATCTTCCCCGTCGCCCACACGCTGCAGGAGGACTACATCCGGACGAAGCAGGCGGGCGATGCGGGCAAGTACCGCCAGGTCGCCCTCGATCTCCTCGGGATCCTCGCCCGCATCCAGAAGAGGACCGAGACCATCACCCGTGCGCTCGTCACCATCGAAAACGCGACCACGGATATCCGGACCGAGACCCTGAAGGGGCGGCGCATCGGCGGCGGTGATGCGGAGGAGCAGGCGGAGGAGCCGGAGGAGGAGACCGCGACCGGCCCGACCGAATAGATTTTCACGCCCTGCGCCCAGATACTGCCATGACATCCCGCGGCAGGGTGCATGCCCCATGAGCCTTCTCCTGCGATCCGAGCGGCCGGACGATGCGGCTGAGATCGCCCGGGTCGCCACCGCGGCATTCGGCCGGGAGGACGAGGCGCTTCTCGTCGAAGCGATGCGCAGGGAGCCCGCGTTCGACCCGGACCTCTCCATCGTGGCCGAAGAGGACGGCGCCGTCGTCGGCCACGTCCTCTTTTCCCGGATTTTCATCGTCTCGCCGGACGGCGACCGCACCCCGGCCATCGCCCTCGCCCCGGTGGCAGTCCTGCCCGGCCGCCAGAACCAGGGCATCGGGGCGAGCCTCATCGAGGAGGGCATCCGCCGCTGCCACCGGAAGGGCGAAAAGATCATCGTCGTGCTCGGCCATCCCGGCTATTACCCGCGGTTCCGGTTCGTCCCGGCAAAGGACCACGGGATCACCGCACCGTTCGATGCCCCGGACGCCGCCTTCATGGTGCTCGCCCTCGAACCCCACGCCCTCATCGGCGTTGCCGGCACCGTAGAATACCCGGCACCCTTCCTTGCGTCAACCTCCCCGTAACCCTGCGCCCGGACCACGGCTCGCAACGCATATATTCCCCCGTTTCCTCTTTTGTATCACACGGGAGACCGCCAATGGCACGGACACTTACTTCCCGGGACATGACCATCCTTAAAAAACTCGCCCCCGAATGGGAGGGCGCGGACTGCAGCGAGTCGGGGGCGGCCTACCGTTCCCTTCTCCCCCCGGTCGCGAACCACTACGCAGCGGATGCGGCGGATTTTCGCCGGAGGATCGAACGCCTGAGCGCAGACGAGCTCACCTATCTCCTGACCCTCATCGACGCCGGCGAGGAGAGCCTCGGCTGCCTCGCGCCGGACTATTTTGCCGAACTCTACGGGATGACGGGTGCCCTCCTCGGCGACGATGCGGCTTCCGCCCTTCTTGCGACCTACCGTGCGGCCGACGACTGCTTCATCTGAACGAATACCCGGCGGGGACGCTTCCAATACCTTCATTGCGCCTGCCCTGCAACCTGAAAAAGGAAGAACAATGCCGGCAGGAGACGGGAACCAGGAACAGGTGAGCGAGGGGCGCTACGCCCGCCAGGAGATGATCTTCGGGGCAGCGGGCCAGGAGGCGCTTGCCGCCGCGACGGTGGTCATCGCCGGAGCGGGGGGGCTCGGCTCGCCGGCGGCGACGTACCTTGCGGCGGCCGGCGTGGGGCGACTGGTCCTCGTCGATTTTGACACCGTCGCCCTCTCCAACCTGAACCGCCAGTTCCTCCACGGGGATGCGGACATCGGCACGCCGAAGGTGGCGAGCGCCGCCCGGCGCCTCCGTGCCCTGAACAGGGAGATCGAGGTGGTCCCGGTCGGTGCGAAGATCACCGAAGAGAACGTGGCCGCCATCGTGCAGGGGGCGGACGCCGTCGTCGACGCCCTCGACAGCTTCGCCCCACGGATGGTGCTCAACGAGGCGGCGGTGAAGGGAAGGATACCGCTCATGCACGGGGCGATCTCGGGGTTCTACGGCCAGGCAACGACGGTCCTTCCGGGGAAATCCGCCTGCCTGCGCTGCATCTTCCCCTCGGAGCCCCCGAAGGAGACCTTCCCCGCCCTCGGGCCGACCGCGGGGGTGATCGGGAGCATCCAGGCGGGCGAGGTGATCAAATACCTCACCGGAGGGCCGCTTCTCACCGGCCGGCTCCTGCTCTGGAACGGGGCGGAGGCCTCCTGTGACGTCCTCCCCGCCCCCCGCGACCCGGCATGCCCGGTCTGCGGCCATCTGCCTGTGACGACGGAGGAGACCAGTCGATGAAGATTCATATCCGTGCCTTTGCACGGTTCAGGGAAGACTTTGGCGAGAGAACCGACCTTACGGTGCCGGACGCCTGCACCCTGCCGGACGCCCTCAGGGAGCTGACGGCCCTCAAAGGGCACCCCGAAACGCTCTTTGACGACGACGGTGCCGTAAAGGACTTCGTCCTCGTCATGGTGGGCGGCGAGCGCCTCGCGCCGGAGGACCGGCATGCCCGGCTCCTCGCCGAGGGCGACGAGATCGTCATCTACCCGCCGGTATCGGGAGGATAACCCATGATTGCACTACAACAAGAGGATATCGACATCGCGGCGCTCATCGCCGCATCGAGACGGGACAGTATGGGCGCCCAGGTCGTCTTCGTGGGGACCGTCCGCGACGACGGCATCGAGGCGATCGAGTTCGAGGCCCACGCCGCAATGGCCCAAAAGGACCTCGAGGCGATCGCCGCCGAGGCAACGGAAAAATTCGGCCTTCACTCGGTGGACATCATCCACCGGACCGGGACCCTCCCGGTGGGAGAGACGATCGTCGTGATCATCGCGGGCGCCGGCCACCGCGACGAAGGGTTTGACGGGTGCCGCTTTATCCTCGAACGGATAAAGGAGTTCGTGCCGATCTGGAAGAAGGATATCGCGGGCGAAACCACCCGCTGGCACCACTGAATTTTTCTTTTTTCATTCCCCATCAGACCGGCCCTGCACATCAGCAGGCGTTCCATCATCCGTCTGCACCACCGTTCCGGGCGTTTTCCTGTTCCTCTGCATGGTGGCGAACGGGCACTGGCGCGCCCCGTCGTTGCGAGTAACATTCATTCATTCATTCACGCTGCGGCCCCGGGATCAGACATACATAGGATGGGTGAAACGAAGCTCAATGAAAGGTATTCCATTAAAATACCAATGTATTCAAAAGATGACACAGGAGCTGCTACCATAGAAGAAGAGATCATCAGATATGAGAATGTATCCGTTGTATTTGATGGAACCACGATTATCGAACATTTTTCCCTTCCCGTATGCAAAGGGGATAAAGTCATCCTCAGGGGGCCATCGGGGTCGGGAAAATCAACCCTCCTGAAGATGGCACAGGGGTATGCCAGACCGGACGAGGGGACGGTTACGTACCGGACGCATGCAATCGATGCCGACACTGCGTGGAACATCCGGCAGGAAACCGCCTACATCTCACAGGATACCGACATCGGGGAAGGACCCGTCAGGGAATTGATTGCAGGCGTCTTTGCCTACTCCGCGAACAAAGCAGTTCCCTACCAGCACTCCCTGAACAAGTATCTCACCCTGTTTGCCCTGGACGGGGCCATTCTTGACAAGGATTTTCGTACTCTTTCCGGCGGGGAAAAACAGAGAATCGTCATTATCATCTCGCTCCTGCTTGAACGAACGATATTTTTCCTTGATTAAGTCACCGCCGCGCTTGACAGCCGGATGAAACATACGGTGGCTGAGTATTTTCTCTCTCATGAGGACTGGACCATGATTGCCATATCACACGATGATGCCTGGTACGGCAAAGGAGCCCGCGTCATCCCTGTCGGAGGGAACTGACAGATGGCGACAACCGACATCCCGGTGACAGGGCTCTTCTTTGCTTTCCTTCTGCTTGCAATACCCGTTTTCATCATGCATAAAACCCGCCTTCCGATGATGCGGGAGACCGTCTGGTCCTTCCTCCGTATGTCCGTTCAGCTTGCTCTTGCGGGAGTTTTTCTGACCGTTCTCTTTGACTATAACAATGCGCTTTTAAACGTGCTCTGGTTATCTGTCATGATCGCCGTTGCAGCCTTTGAGGCGGTGCGTAAACAGGAACTAACCATCGGAAAACTCTACCTGCCGACGGTTGCCGCCTTTGTCATTGCGACCATCCTTTCTCTCATCTACTTCGAGACGCTGATTCTGCAGGGCGGCGGATTTTCTGAAGCCCGGTTTTTAATCCCCATCGGCGGCATGCTGCTGGGAAATTCTCTTGGGGGGACCATCATTGCCGTATCCCTCTTCTATAATGACCTGCGAAGAAACGAACACCGGTATATCTCGGCTCTTTCATTCGGTGCACAGAGAACGGAGGCACTTCTCCCGCATTTCAGGACGGCCCTGAAGTCCGCCCTCAAACCTTCTCTCGGGAATGTTGCCGTGATGGGAATTGTATTTCTGCCGGGCCTGATGACCGGACAGCTGATTGCAGGACTCTCCCCGATGACGGCAATCACCTATCAGATTGCCCTGATGCTCGCCATCTATACATCGACCACCGTCTGCGTCACGCTTGCCATCATTCTTACGTCATACAGCAGCTTCGATGGATTTGGCATGCTGAAAAAAGAGATATTCCTGAAGAAATGAGGAACGAACATTTCCTTTCACCACCCCAACCAATAATATTCACCAAATCCTCTCCGGTTTCATCGTCTGACGATGTTCATTCTTTTCCCACAGGGCATATCCTTCATTACTATGAAAGATGCATGCCCCGCCTCGTTTCTCTTTTGATGTATGAACCAGGATCAGTGAGCTGCACAAGGCCATTTCCCCCCGTCCGGCAGACGATGCCGTATCGGCAACCTGCTTACAAACATCAGGACTGAAGAGCGGCCGTCCCGCCCTCTCCGCCACC
>DSBQ01000045.1 GCA_011045995.1 Methanoculleus sp.
GACCTGGACCGATCCGGCCGACGCTGACTTCGTGAAGGTGATGGTCTACCTCGACGGCGCCTTCCGGGCCAACGTGACCGCCGGGGTCGAGTCCTACAGCGCCACGGGTCTTGCGCCGGAGACCTCCCACGAGATCGGGACGAGGACGGTGGATGCCAGCGAAAACATCAATCCCGCGTGGGCCAACAGCACGGCGACCACCGCTGCCGCCGAGAGCTACCCGCCCACCGCCTCCTTTACCTTCAGCCCCGCATCGCCGGGCACGGGTGACCCCATCCAGTTCAACGACACCTCTGTCGATGCCGGAGGCACGATCACCGCGTGGGCGTGGGAGTTCGGCGACGGGGAGACCGCTGACGTCCAGCACCCCACCCACAGCTACGCATCGTCCGGGTTCTACCAGGTGAACCTCACGGTCACCGACGACACCGCCGTGACCGATACCGCGACGGCCTCGCTCTTCGTGCACGCCGCAGGGCCGATGACGATTACCGTCCCCGACGACTTCGGCACCATACAGGCGGCGGTCAACGCGGCATGGGACGGCGATACGGTCGTGGTGCATAGCGGCACCTACCCCGAGCAGGTGGTCGTGAACCGGAGCATCACGCTCGCGGGTGAAGGAATGCCGCAGGTGCAGGCGTCCGGCGGGCCGGGCTTTGCGGTTACCTCGCCCTCCTGCACCCTCGAAGGGTTTGCGGTGACGAACGGGACATACGGTATCCATGTCCACGCCGACGGGGCCCGCATCGAGGGCAACCTCCTCGCGGCGAACGGGATCGGCATCCTCGTCCTGCAGGCGGACGGCACCGTCCTCTTCAACAACACCTGCGAAAACAACTCGGGCGGCGGCATGTATCTTTATAACGCAACAGGGGGGAAAATTTTCAACAACACCTGTACCGGCAACGCCGACGACGGGTTCCCCGGCATTTACCTCGACGATTCCTCCGGCAACGAGCTCTACTGCAACGACCTCGACAACTTCTACCCATCTTCCGGCGTCTACCGCAACGCCGCCGAGGCGGGGGGCGATAGTCCATCATCAAACCTCTGGTACAATGCAACGCTCGGCATGGGCAACCGCTACAGCGACTACTACGGTGTCGACGACAACGGCGACGGGATCGGCGATTCGAACTACGACATCATCGAACCCGAAGGGGGGAAGATCAATGCCGATCTCTACCCGCTCATGCCTACGGGGCCTGTCATTCAGCCTGTACCTACCTTCAGCGGGATTGCAGCCTCCAATATTACGAACGAGAGCGCCACCATAAGCTGGACGATCGGCAACGGCGTGAGCAGCAACAACCGCGTCCTCTACGGGACGGACTCGGATCTTATCGGCGCAGTGTGGTCGGCGTGGGACAACGCCACCACCGCACCTTCGATCCCCCTTTCCAGTCTCCTTTCGAACACCACCTACCACTACCGTTGCTACTCGGAACGGGCGGATGACGCCACTCGCAACGCGACGAGCGGTACGAAATCTTTCACCACCCTCGAGCGGCTCCCCATGGTGATCACCGTGGACGATGACGACGCCGATGTGCCTGGCGGGAAAGCCGACTTCGCGACAATCACAGATGCCCTTGCCGCCTCCATGGACGGCGACACGATCCTCGTCTATGCCGGGAACTACACGGGATACCACGAAGTCGCTGCGCGGGTCAACCTGACCGGTATCGGGTGGCCGGAAGTGAGCGGCGATGAAGACAACACCTTCGACGAACTGGGAGACGTCTTTGCGCTCCGGGCGGACGGGTGTATCCTCGACGGGTTCGTCATCCGCGACGGATGGTGGCACAACCAGTCGGGGTACGGCACGACCACGGATTCTGCGGGTGTCCGTATTGGATATCTGAGCGTCGGTGCCGATGACACCATCGTCCGGAACAACCGTATCGAGGACGCGAAATACGGCATCATCGCAAACACGTATTCGAACAACAACACCATCCGCAACAACACCATCAACGCAACCTACTACGGGGTGTGGCTCAATTATGCCCGAAATACGCTCTTTGCGAACAACACCGTCACGAACAACTACCACTGGGCGCTGCACAACACCTACCGGACATCGACGACGGACAACTATGCCACCAACAACCGGATCGAGTACAACACCTTCGACACCGATGGCTGGACGCCCTCCGGCTACGATGCCAGCTATGGCAGGGAGGTGAAAATCGTCGATACCGGCGGCAACATCCTCTCCCACAACACCCTCCTGAACCAGACATATATCCGCATCCAGGGAGATGGCAACACCATCGAGGAGAATGAGGTCCTCGGCCCCTGTGAATACCACTTCGCAGGGATCGATCTATCGGAAGACGGCAATATCGTCCGGAACAACACCGTTCGTAACCATAAGTTCGGGATCATGCTCCAGACGAGCACCGATAACCTGCAGATGAGCGGCAACACCATCTCCGGATGCACCTATGGCTTTGGGTTTGGCGGGGAGATACGCTACGCCGGAAGCAGGCCGTCCCGCAACCTCATCGACACCACGAACACGGTGGAAGGGGCCCCCGTCTACTGGATCGTCGGGGCGGCCGGGGAGGTGTACAACTCCAGCACCCTTGCCCCCGCACCGGGGTACCTTGCCCTCATCGGGTGCAGCGACATCCGTGTGGAAGACTTCTATCTCGAGAAGAACGCCCAGTCATTCCTGATCCACCGTTCCCAGAACGTGACTCTTGATGCGGTCACCGCCCACGGCAACGCCTTCCAGGGCGTGCTCATCGGCGATTCGTCCGCGATCACCATCAGGGACTCTGTTACAGACTCCAACGGTGAAGACGCTGTATCGGGCTTCCATCAGGCAGGCATCTGGGCGACCAATACAAGCAGCAGCCGCATCCTTGACTCCATCGTGACGGCCAACAACCCCTCCGGCATCTACTTCCAGTACAGCTGCCCCGACAACCTTGTCGCAGGGTCCACGGTCACCAACAACGGCCACTCCGCCGATAGCGGCGGGTCGTTCGGCATCCGGAACTACGAATCGGCAAACAGCAATCTCACCGTCGCCGGGTGCACCATCGGCAACACCTTTGCAGGCAGGCAGGGGATTGGCCTTGCCAATTATGGCGAAAGCTCGCTCTTCTACAATAACAAATTCTTCGGCCATACCGTGGCGAACGCACAGAACTGGGGCGCCGGCACCCGGTGGAACGTCACCCCGTCGCCGGGCACGAATATCATCGGCGGCCCGTGGATCGCGGGGAACTCCTGGGACGACTATGCAGGCGAGGACCTGAACGGTGACGGGCTCGGCGACACCGATCTCCCCTACGCCACCGGCGGCGGGACACCCGGCGGGGACCATCACCCCCTCCTCGACACCTTCGTCCCTGACGAAGTCCCGCCGGTGATCGTCATCCACGCCCCGGCGGCGGGAGCGAGCTATCCTGCCGCTGCCGTCCCGCTCGAGGTCTCGAGCCCCGATGCGGATGTCGCGGCATGGTGGTACAGCCTCGATGCCGCCGCCAATGTGACCTTCATTCCGAACACCACGCTGCCCGTCATGAGCACCGGAGCCCACACCCTCCGGGTCTTTGCTGCGGACACCTCCGGCAACGAGAACAGTTCGTCGGTGACCTTCACCGCAACGGTGGACGTAACGCCGCCTGCTCTCTATGTCACCTCACCGGAGGAGAATGCCACCTATGCGGTGTATGATGTTCCCCTCGCGGTGTGGTCACCGGACCATGATGTCTTCTCCTGGTGGTATTCCCTCGACGGTGCCGCCAATGTGACCTTCACCCCAAACACCACCCTTCCGGTCCCTGCAAACGGCAACCATTCGGTGGCGGTCTTCGTGGACGACATCATCGGCAATACCAATTCGACGACGGTGAACTTCACCGTCAACGCAACCGGCCCGGCACCGACCCCAACCCCGACCCCCCGCATAGATACCGGGGATGATTCTCCCGAACCGCCGGACTATCCCCTCCCCGTCGTGGAGGAGCCGGCGTTCCTGATCACCATACTTACGCCCGATGCCGGACGGACCGTGGATCGGCAGACTGAAGTGACATACTCATCGACGCATCCTCTCGCCCGTGCCTATTACCAGCTCGATGACGGCCCCCATGTGCAGGTCTCACCCGGCAGGGGAGTCCCCGTGGGCCGCCTCACCCTCGGCACCCACGAGATCACGGTGACTGGCGTCGACTACTTCGGCAGGTATGGCCGGGGGTCGGTCAGCTTTGAGGTGATCCCGCTCGCCATCGGTGAACGCGAACCCGTCGGGACGACGGCCTATCCCGACGATGCGGCGGTGGCATTCACCGGCCGTCCGGTCAGCTATACCCTCAGCTTTGAGGTCGAGACCGGCGCAGACGAGGCCGTCTCCGTCTACCTGAACCGGCAGCTCGCAGGCATGCCGGGGAGCGCGACCACTGTCGTCTCCTCCGGCAGTGAGCCGGGCGCCCTCCTGCAGAATGTCTCCCCGCCGTCCGTTGGCGTGTGGACGAGGGTGACGATCCCCGTTCCCGCGGACCGGATTGTTCCCGGCAGCGAGAACATCATCTCCTTTATCCACACCCAAAATCCGGCACGGACAGAAGACCTCGCGGCCTGGCATATACGAAACGTCGCGCTCGTCCCCGATCTCCCGGCATCCGCCCCCTCCATCCGCGTCCTCACCCCCGACCAGGCGCTCGGGCCCGGTGACGAGATGATGGTGTGGGTCGAGATAGCGGGCGTCGCACCGGGGGACCGCTTCACCGCGATGGTGTATCTCGCCGCCCCGGACGGAACGCTCATCTCCTTCCCCGGCGGGTCCGGCAACCCGGCACCGCTGAACGATGCCTACGTGCGGGGCAACCACTACGGCCGCCTGCCCGGAAGCCTGGCGCTCACGAACACCGACCTCCCGGGGACCTACCGCCTGGTGGCAACCCTCGAACCGGAGGGGGCGGGTGCCCCCGTCGCTCTCTCCTCGGCCCCGGTCTTCTTCAGCACAGAACCGGCGGTCCGGCTCTATCTCAACCGTGACATGGTGAGTGATGGTATGCCGCTGAGGGTGACACACGCGGTAACGGGAGGCGCGGTGCCGCCCACCGAGGCGACGCTCGTCATCACCATGGAGCGCCCCGACGGTACGACGGAGTACCTCCCCTCGGGAACAGGGACCTATGCATCCCGGCACTACGCACCTCTTGCTCCTGCCTACGAAACCGTCCTTGACGAGACCGTCGGTGGTGAATGGGAGGACGGGACCTATGTGGTCCGGTCGATGCTGTATGACCGCACCGATACCCTTGCAGCGCAGGATAGCGTCACGTTCACGGTCTCACGGCTTGAAGGCACGCTCACGCTCTCGTTCCCCTACAGCATGGACGATGGGGTGGCCGCCACAAGCAGGATCTGGCTGATTGATGCGGTCTCCCTTGCCACGGTTGCCGAACAGGAGACCGGCACCCCCCACGATGAGGTGGCCTTCAGCGTGCCTGCCGGGACCTACTGGTATGGCGGACAGATGACAACCCGGACCGGTGACCTGATGGTAATGCCGGTCACCCCGGCCAACCGGGTCTCCATCGGTCCGGGAGAGAACGTGCAGCGGCAGGTGGCAGTGCAACCTGCCGGAAATGCTCCTCGTGGGGAGGTGATCGCATGAAACGCTGTCTCATACTCAGCCTCATCCTCGTCTTCGCTATTGCAGGGACGGCCACGCTTCCGGCGACGGCGGCGGACGGGTGCCCGGCACCGAAGATCTATGTAACCCCGACCACCCTGAACGCGGAGGGCATCACCGCAGACCAGGCAACAGCCCTCAACGATGCCTTCTCCATCGGGCTCCGGAATGCAAACCCCGGTGTCAGTATCATATCGGCGAATGATGTGGGAGCAATGATCGACTTTGAACGCCAGAAGATCCTCCTCGGCGAAGATGGCGGCGAGGCGCAGGCATTCGAATCCATCGGCCGCAGCACCAGCGCCGAGTATATCGCAACGCTCTCCGTCAGCAGCGTAGGGGCACGATACGTCGTTGCATCCTCGCTCATCGATGCGGACCTCTTCACCGTCGTTGCCCGCAGCACCGCCGAATCGGCATCGCCCGGCGGTCTCCCGGATGCGGTCGGCAACCAGGTCGCAGGACTCGGCGACCTTGCCGCCCTGATACAGGCGCATGAGACCGCCAACCCTGCACCCCCGAGAACCCCCTCCCTTTCAGTGGTCATCCAGCCGGAATCGGTGACGGCAGAGGACATCAGGGATACCACGACGATCACGGTTACGGTGAGAAACTGCGGGGGAGAAGTGGTGCCGGGCACCAGGGTGTACTTCGAATCACGGACGTCCCGCGGATGGGTGACCGCCGGGGGAGGCGAATCGACGGACGCTGCCTACTACGGCTGGCAGGTAGCCACCACGGGGGCTGACGGCACCGCCCGCGCCACCTACCGGCTCGACCCTGCACGCGGCGCCGGTGCCGGCAGTGACAAGGTCGCGATTGCAACCGTCGGCAGGGGCCGCCATGAGGTGCGGTCGAAGGCGGACATACCGATCACCGGCATCATCCTCGAGGCCCGGCCCAAAGATGCCCAGATCCCACCGCGTGGCGCAACCGACATTTATCTCTCGCTCTTTGAGCTCAGACCAGACGGAGAGAAGCGGCCGCTTGCCGACCGGACCCTCTTCGTCGAAAAATTCCGTCTCTCCGGCGATGTGAAGGTCTCCGTGGCAGGCCCGGTGGACGGCGACGGCAACCCGGTCACCGGCGCCGACGGGACGGCAGTGCTGAAGTTCGTTGCCGGGGAGAAGGAAGGGCTCGAGCAACTCCGCATCCTCTTCCAGGACGTCGGCACCGGCTACCAGGACGCCATCGAATCCCGGGTGGAGATCGCCGTCAAAAAGGACGAGTATGTTTCGACCATCAACTGGAAGGAGTCCGGAACCCTTCTCTATGAGTACTCGTTCCAGGACCAGTATGACCTGCGCGACTACCACTATACATTTGTGACCTCCGCCACGACAACAAAAGAGAAGAACTCCGGGCAGGAGCTGACCGATGCCTCGTTCACGTACACCGACGTCCTCTCCCTCTACTCCGAAGGGAGGACGATGTACGAGGCATCACCCCTCGGCGGTTCCGGTGCAGTGCCCTTCGAGGAGGAGTGGGAGATCCGGTCGAACGTACAGGGAACCATCACCGATCATCAGAGTATCAATACGGTGCTAAAGGAGAGGTTGTCAACGCTCGAGATCCCGGTAACCCCGTTCCCGGTCGCATTCGATGTGACAGGTTCCTGCAACTACCATGGATCACTCCTCCTCAAGACCGGGGGTGCCGGCCAGAAATCAGAGACCAATGGGCAGGTAGCAGCCACCAGATCCGTAACCATTCCGGGAAGAGCCCCGATGACCGGGATTGTCGCAAATACGCTGTCTATGCCCTCCATGGACGCCCCGGATTACGGGACGGTCCGTTTCCTCCGGCGTCAGTCAGAGACGGTGACCGAGCAGATGTCGGGTCTCAAAGATCCGAAGATAAGCGGGATGCTCGTGAAAACGGGAAAGAACGTGTATGAAAAGCGCTGGTCGGTGCGGGACAGCAACGAGTACCACGGGCAGCTCTTTACCTTCTATGAGTATGAGGCAAGGATGGACTTGGAATCCACATTTACCCGGGACGTGACCCTCAGGGCGGTGAAACAGTAATGCAGCAGCAATGGATACGGTACGGGATTCTGGTCCTCCTCCTCGCGCTTGCCATTTCGGGAGCGCAGGGAGCAACGATAGTGGTCGCCCCGTCGGGAGGCGATGTTACGGCCCTTCAGCCGGCCGTCGATGCCGCATCGCCCGGCGATACGATCGAGGTTATGGCAGGAACGTATGCCGGTGATGTCGTGGTACGGACCCCGGTCTCCATCATCGGCACAGAAGGGGCCATCGTCGGGAGAAGCGGGGATGGTGCCGCCCTGATTATTGAGGCGGACAATGTGACCGTCAGGGCCATCACCTGCAAAGGTCCCGAATTCGGGATCATCTTCGACGCAACCTCGGGATCGAGTGTTCGGGAGTGCAGGATCACTTCAGGCGATACCGGCATTCTCCTCTCCGGGTGTACGGATTGTTCGATCTCGGATACGAGCATCATCACGGGAAAATCGGGCCTCGTGATCGGGTCTTCGGCACGTACCGTGGTTGAGGAGGTCCGGATCACCGGCGGTGTGACCGGGATTGTGATTCGCGATTCCGATACGTTCGCCCTCAGGCAGACCGCTCTTATCGGGTGCGACATAGGGATCGTCGCGGACCGCGCCGGCAACGGCACTCTAGAAGGCACCACGCTTACCGATGTGGGTGCCGGGTTCCTCGGCATGGGGATAACAGATACCCTCATCACCGGCTCAACGGTTTCCGGTGTCATCCAGTACCTCCAGATGTTCAATGCTCTCGGGTGCCGGGTTGAGGCTCCCGCCATGCAGGGCCCGGACTACTTTACGGCGGACGTCTTCTCCGATACCGAATATGCGAGCGGCCCCTGGACCGTGAGCGGCTGGAATTACGCCCTCACCGGGGAGACCTATGCAGCACCGGAGGGATACCTGCAGTTCGGCGACGCACTGCACGTCACCATCATCGGGGACGCACGCTCAGAGACCAGCCCGTTCATCGTCATGGAGGCGGAAGTGGCCGCAGGAGACCTCGAGGGATACGACCCGGCAACATTCGGGTTCTATCACATCGATGGGGCAGAACCGGTCCCTGCCGGGGGTGCCCCCGTAGTTACTGGGGGGCAGGTATCGGCATCGGCCACCGGGACCGCCGAGGGGAGCTATGCCCTTCTCGTACGGACAGAAGCTGCGGGATTCGACTGGTATTACCTGCTGATGGGCATACTTGCGGGGATCGTGGTTCTCCTCATCTATCTCGTGTTTGTGTGGCGCAGGGACTGAGAAGAACTGTTTTCATCCACCCGTCTTCTTTTTTTGGCAACAGCCCCCAAATGAAACTCTACGTTTTCCTCAATCGGCATGGTATCCGGCCCCGACTTCCGGGATGGCTGCGAAAAAGTTGGAAATCACCGCTTTCATTAAAAAGAAGGGGGTGAATACTCCTTTGAATTACCATGAAACCGATTTACACCATTCTGCTTGCGTGCGTTGCCACGGCTCTCCTCTGTGCCGCAGGGTGCATAACGGCGGATAACGGCGACGAGGCAACCCCGATGGAAACCGCCACCCCCACTCCCACGGGTGCGCCGGAGGAGACCGTGCTCGTCGATGATACCAACAACGGCCAGACCATCGCGGTCGGTGAAGGGGCCACCATCATCGTAAAACTCCCGGAGAACCCCTCGACCGGCTACTCCTGGAACCTCACCGAAACGGACGGGCTTGCCGTCGCCGGGGATGAGTACATCGCTCCCGAGACGCAGATGCCCGGTGCCGGAGGAATGCACAGCTGGACAATGAAGCCGGAGGCAACCGGCGTCGTCACCTTCAGTGCCGTCTATATCCGGCCGTGGGAGGGAGAGCAGGCCGATGACCAGACGTATACCATCTCCTTCTATGTGGTGCCTACCTCCGCGTCCCTTATCACGGTGACCGAAGATCAGAACGGAACAACCGTCCCGGTCCCCGAAGGCGACGTCGTGCGGGTCAAACTTGAGGAGAACCCGACCACCGGCTACCGGTGGAACGCCACCGTCAGCGGCAGTGCGGTCATCGCTGCTGACACCTACATCATGTCCGCGGAGGCCTACCAGGGCATGGTGGGCGCCGGCGGCACCCGCGAGTGGTTCGTCACCTTCCCGGACGGTGTTGGCGGCACCTTTGATGCAGTCTACACCCGCCCGTGGGAAGAGCCGGCAGAGGACGACGAGAGCTTCTCCGTCACCTTCACGGCCGCGTAGCCCCCCACCCCCTCACCACCTCCTCCTCTTTTATCTTCACGTCCATCCCGGAGACCTGGGAAACCTATAAATGCTATTTCCTCAAGAAGGGGCGGATGAGAACCATGTACAAGATCACAGAAAAACAGAGTCCCTGTCAGACGGTACTCTGTATCCGGCGGCGGGGCCCGTACCGCCTCATCGCCGGGATGATCCCGGAGCTCTGCTGCTACGCGGAGGACAAGGGACTCGATATCATCGGCCCGCCGATGTTCATCTGCCACGAGATGACGCCCGAGGAGGCGATGAAGGCGGATGAGAACGAATGCGCCGACGTGGAGGTCGTCATTCCCATTTCCGGGCCGACGGAGGAGAATGAAGAGATCACCTGCTACGAAATCCCGTCCGAAACCATGGCGTGCGTCATCCACCGGGGGCCCTACGACAGCGTCACCCCCGCCTACGAGGCACTCTTTGCCTGGATTGCGGATAATGGGAAGGAGATTACGGGGCCGATTCGCGAGATCTATCTCAATGACCCTGAGGAGGTGCAGCCGGAGGAGATCCTGACGCAGATCTGCATTCCGGTGCGGTAACCGAAGTACTCACCATGAAGAATATCCCGCACGTCCCCGACAATACAGACAACACCCTGAAAGAAGAGAATAAACCGAGTGGGCCTGCCCGGATTCGAACCGGGGATCTTCGCCGTGTAAAGGCGATGTCATAACCAGCTAGACCACAAGCCCGCGAATGATATGTGCCTTAAATTCATTTTTTTCTGAGCTATTAAGCCTTATGCAATAGGACGTTCAATGCCGGCGCATTCCGGGGAGAGGCTGGGACGATTCTGCCGGTATTTATCTTTCACCCCGCCAATATTAGCACCGATGACGAGGGGAGCACCGACGGGGTACCGGGCTATCATGAGCAGAGCAGCAGGCAGTGTAGCAGGCAGTGCAGGAGAGGGGACAGGCACCGGGAGGAGACTCCGGTGACCCTCATCGCACCTGATGCAGCAGAGATGCTCCTTGCAGCCTATGCCCTTCTCAACCTCGCAGCCTACCTCCTCTACGGGCGGGACAAGAGACAGGCGGAACTCGGCCGCTGGCGCACCAGCGAGCGCACGCTCCTTGCCGCCGCAGCCGTCGGGCCGTTCGGGGCGTGGGCAGGCATGCGCCGGTTCCGCCACAAGACGCAGAAGACGACGTTTCTCCTCGTCCCCGTCTTTCTCCTTCTCCATGCCGGCGCCATCGGCTGGCTTGCGTACTCATGGGCCGCGTCAGGACTTTTTTAGGGGGGCTTTTCCCGCGGCACCACCCGCCGGCGGACGTGAACCATCACCGAGCCGGCACGGACGGCCACTGCGCCCTTTTTTTTGTAACCGGGCCAGAGGAACAGCCGGTTGCAGTCATCCGCATAACAGGGCACCTGTATAGCATCCGCCATTATGCACGCAGGACTGCCGCGTTGCAGGCGGGTGAAAAAAAAGAAGAGTTCAGAGGTAGCCGAAGGACTTGAGGGCAACTTCGGTGTTGACCGCACCACAGCGGTAGACCTTGCCTTCGGAGACTTCGTTGATCGTAACCTCGGCAGGTGCAAAGAGGCCCTGGTCGATCTTGAAGAAGTCGAAGTTTGCTTCCTTGAAGGTGTCGTAGAACGGCTTGCCGTACGAGGACGAGGTGTTGGACGGGATCCTGTCGATGTAATCGGCGATGCCGGGGTCGTCGATGGTCAGGTTGATCTGCCCGTAGTAGATGGTGGCATCGTTGGTGCAGCCCATCGCCTTGGTGGAGTCGGACTTTACCGGGGGCACCGGCGCACTGCCGCATGCACAGATGATCTTCTTCGGGTCGTAGTGGAGCTGTTCGAGGCGGTAGACCGCGGTCTCGACACAGCGCCCGGCGACCTGGATGGAACCGACGACGGATGCGGTCGGGGCGACGACGGCACAGACATTTGCCACATCAACGTTGCAGCCGTCGGCGATCTTCTGCATCACTGCCTGGGAGGGCAGCTGGTCGGACTCGAGACAGATGACCGCATAGTCACAGTCGTCCTGGTACTCGATGATGTCGTAGCACTCCTTCGGGTTGAGGGAGAGGGCACGGGCCGGGCCGCTGCCCATCGCGAAATACTTCTCGTGGGTGATCCTCCATCCCGCTTCCTGTGCACCGAGGCAGGCGATGGCGGGGAAGTCGGTGCTCACATCGATGAAGGGCATCGGGACGTGCTGGATCTGTCCCATCCGAAACGAGATATCCGCAAGGCCGCCCATGCAGATCTCGGTAAAGCGCTTTCCTGCCGCATAGCCACCCCTGGCCTTCACACCACAGTCGACGATACGTGCGCCATTGTCGAGCTGGTGGAATATCGCGTTGAAATCCTCCGGATATTCCGCAAGCTCCTCGAAAAGGTCCAATGCATATTCATTTACACTGATCATGAGGGTATCCTCCTAACGCATAGATTGTTGAAGCAACATAGATAAGAGTTGTCAAATGCGGTATGGAGAGAACCCTTACCGGCCCAGCTCGGCGATGACGCGGACCGGGTCGTACCGGAGCGTGATGACGCGTGTCCTCCCCCGGCCCTCGCGATAATGGAGGTTGACGAGGCGCATCGCGTCGAACTTCTTCACCATCTCGTAGTAGCGGGTGTACCCGAGCTTCATCGTCTCCTTTGCCGCCTCGTGCACCTCTCCTGCCGCCATCTCGCCCTCCGCTTCCGAGCGCTCCGCAATAATGCGGAGAAGGGCCTTCTCCTCGTCCTTCAGGGTCCGGACGGTAGCGACGAGGTGGAGGTACTTGGAGACCTCGTAGGCGCGGCAGATGTCGTCCATCTCCACGCTGCGCCGGGCATCGTTCTCCGCATTGAGCGCCGCCCGCTTGAGGAGGTCGATTCCTACCCGGAGATCCGCACTCTTCATCGTCTGTTCGGTGACCAGGTCGAGCATCGCATCGGAGAGGACGCCGGGATAGAGGCCCTGCCGGACCCGCTGCGAGAGGATCTCATGAATTTCCTCCTCGTCATAAGGGGGAAAGTAGATATCCGCCGGACGGAACACCGAGGCCACGCGGGGGTCCACCCCACTCATGAGGTCTACCGTCATATCCGAGATGATGGTGATCACCCCTATACGCGTGCCGGGATAGGACTCGTGGGCACGCAGCAGGGTGTAGAGCACCTTGTTGATCTCGTTTTCATAGAGGAGGTAATTCGCATCGTCAAGACAGACGACGAGCACCCGGCCCTCCTTCTCCAGCAGGCGGCATACCGCGTCGAATACCTGCTTGAAGGAGGTCCCCGACGCAGGGGGCAGGTGACCGGAGAGTTTCCGGTATATCTGTGAAAAAATGGCAAATTTCGTATTGTCAATCTGGCAGTTGATATAGATCGGCACCAGCTTCTTTGTTGCCTCCTCGATCTCGCCGAAGAGTTTTCTCACTGCCGTCGTCTTCCCGGTGCCCGGAAGACCCCTGCATATGGTATTGAGCGGGCGCCCCCCCCGCATGCCCGGACGCAGCTGGAAGGTAAGCTCCTGCATCTGCGTGTCGCGGAAGCTGAACTGTTCGGGGATATGGTCTATCTCAAAGACCTCCATATCCTGGAACAGGGTTTCCTCCCACATCAGCAGGTTCTTCTTCATGCTCAAGCATCACACTCCGCCATATATAAGGGTAGATGATTTTCACTTTCACCCCCCGCGCGGCCGTTCATCCTGGAGGGCGTCCAAACACTTCTTGCAGAGCAGGCGTTCTACAAAGATGCGGCTCAGTTTTGCCTCCTGCCGGGAAAGCGCCGCGCCACACTCCTCACAGCGGCCATGGTCATCCGCTGCCCGCGGCGGTGTGGCGGCCCCCGTTTCCACCGGTGCGGCCGGGTGTGCAGCAGGGGGTACTGGTGCAGATCCGGACGATGCCGGCGGAGCAGAACCACTCACCGCACCACACCCGGGAACGTCCCCCTCCCTGCGGGAGAGGAACCCCGGGGCAGCGGCGGGCCCGGGCGACACCTCAGGCCCCGGCGTCACCGCCGGTGATGCGTCCGCCGGCTCCTCACAGGGAGGGGCGGGGCGGGGGCCGGGAGCTGTTGCCGGTTCCGGCACCGGTTCCAATTCAGGCCCGGATTCAGGTTTAGATTCCGGTTCAGGTCCAAATTCCGGTTCCGGTTCCCGGCACCCATCGGACACCGGCATCACCCGCTGCCGGTAGCGGTCAATCTGCGCCGCCGTCTCCGGGTCATTCCTGCCGAAGAGGGCAAGCACGTGGTCGAGATACAGGGCAAGGTCCTGTGCATCCTCGTCGGTTGCGACCTCCCCCTCGACGGCGAGGCGGAGGTTCTCGTACCGCTGGAGGTTGACGGAGACCCCGATGGTGAGTTTTTTTGAGGCGGGCATGAAGGTCACTCAGGCTGTACTTTGCTGCCCAGGAATGTAAGGGTTACACCCGTGCGGTGAGAAAGAGGATAAGAGGGTGCAGGACAAACAGATACCAGACAACGGTGCGGCACGGCGGGGCAGATGATGAAAGTTACCCCCACTGAAACTCATGATGACGCAGGGAACTGATGCCTGATTCTATATGCCTGCCGCAGCCGTCCTGACGCCCCCGGTTCCCGCCGCTCCTCTCAGGAGAAGAGCAGGGGAAGGAAATCCAGCGCATTCATCAGGCCGTACGACCCGTTTTTCGCATCTTTTTCCGAGTACGCCTGCACATCGTCCGTCCCTTTTCCAAGGATCGCAAACGGCACGGGGTCACTCGTGTGGGTCTTGAGGGCAATCGGCGTCGGGTGGTCAGGAAGGAGCGCAATCGTTGCCTTCGCTTCTTCAAGGATGATGCCGATCACTTCATCGAGCCGTTCGATCGCTTTCACCTTCTCGTCCCAGCTGCCGAGATGCCCCGCCTCGTCGGGGGCCTCGACATGCATATACACGAAGTCCACGTCGGCAAGGGCCGCCACCGCGGCACGCGCCTTTCCTTCGTAGTCGGTGTCGAGATACCCGGTCGCACCCGGCACCGTAATCACCTCCATACCGGCACACCGTGCGATGCCGTTGAGGAGGTCCACCGCCGAGATAATGCCCCCGGAGAGGCCGTATTTCTCCTCGAAGAGGGGGAGAGCAGGTTTTGCCCCGCCCGACCAGGGCCATACGGACGTCGCGGGAGTCTTTCCCTCCGCAATCCGCCGGAGGTTGACCGGGTGGTCCGCAAAGACCCGGCGTGAGACCTCCATGCACCGGAGCAGGAGCTCTGCATCCGGCCCCGACGGCAGGGAGACGGACGTCTCCTGCCCAACGATGTCATGCGGCGGCACCGTCCGCGCACCACCGCCGCCGTGTACCACCAAAAGGTTGCGGTACGAGACGCCGGGGTAGATCCCGGCGTCGGCAAGCTCCTTCGCGAGGGAGGACAGGAGGGCCGCCCCCTCCCCGCTTGTGATGTGGCCTGCGGAGAAGTCCTCCATTACGCCGTCCCTGATGCAGACGAGGTTGCAGCGGTAGGCAACATCCCCCGCACCGAGGTCGACGCCCATCGAGATTGCCTCGAGGGCGCCCCTGCCCGTGTAGTATTTCGCCGGGTCATACCCGAGGACCGAGAGGTTGGCGATGTCGCTGCCGGGCTCGAACCCAGCCGGCACCGTCACGAGCATACCGCACCGGCCTTCCCGGGCGATCCTGTCCATATTCGGGATATGCGCACATTCGAGCGGGGTCCTGCCCCCATGGGCGGGGTCGGGCCAGTCTGCCATCCCGTCGCCGAGAATCACCATGTATTTCATAGCTGCCTCATTTTTATCGTTGTATTGCTGCCACGGCCACCGGCATGCCACCGGCACGCCGCCGGTATCCGCCCGTATCGTCAGTCCAGATCGTCCAGAAGCGATCGCACCGCCCGCCGGACGGACTGCCGCGAGGTCACCGGCGGAGCCCATCCGAGGGCCTTGATCTTCTCCACCCCGAGCTGCATCTTCGGGACATCTCCGACCCACCCACGGTCGCCGCCGGTGAACTCATACGCAACCCCCGCAAGGCCCATCTCATCGACGATGACATCGGCAATCTCGGTGACGCTGATCCAGTCCTCCGAGCCGACGTTGCAGACATTGAAGATCCCGTCCGCGTGATCGATTGCATAGAGGATGCCGTCGATGCAGGCGGTGACTTCAAGGTACGACTTCACCTGTCTGCCGTCACCGAGTATCTCGAGGCGGTCGGGCCGGTCGCGAAGTTTGTGGACGAAGTCCCAGATCACGCCGTGATTGCTCCTCTCACCGATGATGTTGGCGAACCGGAACACCCATGCCGTCATCCCGTAGGTGGCCGCATACGCCGAGATCATCGCCTCGTCGGCGAGTTTCGTCGCCGCGTAGATGGAGATCGGCACCATGGGGGAGTAGTCCTCCGGGGTCGGGATCACGGTTGCCTCGCCGTAGACGGTGGACGTGGACGTAAAGGCAATCTCCTGTATTCCGTGCTCCCGCATCGCCTCGAGGACGCGTACCGTTGCATCGACGTTCTGCCGGTACATGTGGTAGGCGGCACCGGCGCTTGCCCGGACATCCGGGTCCGCGGCGACATGGTAGACCCGCCGGCAGCCGGCAAAGGCGTCCTGCCATCCGTCGTCCAGGAGGTCCGCATGCACCAGGGTTGCCGCACCCGAGGCGAGATGCCCTTCAATGTTGACCGGTGTTCCGGTCGCAAGACTGTCGATGATGACCACCTCGTCGCCCCGCGCAACGAGCGCATCGACGAGATGTGACCCGATAAACCCGGCACCACCGGTTACGATCGCTTTCATATGCCTGTCACAAGGTTTTATCTGCTATACCATTAAGGGCTCTCTTTTCACATACTTGTACCGTGAACGACGACCAAAAGGCCCTCGAATACCTCCTCATATTTCTCAAAGGCGGTGCAATGGGCATCTGCGACATCATCCCCGGGGTCTCCGGCGGAACGATTGCCCTTATTACCGGCATCTACGAACGGCTGGTAACCGCCATCGGCAATATCAGGCCCGAGGCGGCCGTCTCACTTATCAGAAGGGACCGGGACGGCATTCGTGCGGCAGTTGCGGCCGTCGACCCGAAATTTCTCATCACGCTCGGCGCAGGCATCGGCGCTGCGGCGCTTCTGATGGTAAACATCATCCTCATCCTCATCGAGTCGTATGCCGCCCCTACGTATGCGTTCTTCTTCGGGCTCATCATCGCCTCATCGGTACTCATTCTCCTGGAGGTCGATGACCGAACCGCAAAGGTCTGGGTCTTTCTCGCCGCCGGGTTTGCCGGAGGGTTTTTGATCGGCGGACTTGCCCCCTCCTCCCTCGGGCACTCGCTTCCCATCCTCTTTCTCACCGGGATGGTGGCGCTCTGCGCGATGATCCTGCCGGGGATATCCGGGGCCTACCTGACCCTCATCCTCAACCAGTACGAATACCTCCTGCATGCGGTGAAAACCCTCTCCCTGCCCGACATCACCGCCTATATCGCCGGGGGGGTCATCGGCCTCCTCCTCTTTTCAAAGGCGCTCAAATACCTCCTGAAGCATCATCACGGGATCATGCTCGGCTGCCTCACGGGGCTCATGCTGGGTTCGACGCGGCTCCTCGCAGAGAACATCGGCGCCGCCGGGGGATGTGATCTGCAGGCCTTGCTGTTCATGGCTGCCGGCATCGCCGTCATCGCCCTGATGGAATATGCTCGGCGCCGGTTTACCCTCCCGCGCTGAGCGGTGATCCCTCCGTCAGATCTTTTTTCCGGTTCATTTCCTGCGATGCACTTTCCCACAGGATTGTTTTTAGAGATTTTTTACGCGCGAAGGCGCACAGGAGCAATCCATTCATGTAATGTGGGGGGAAAGACTGTACAGATTTGGCATGTACCTCGGCATTGATCACGGCACGACCGCGATGCGGTTTGCGGCACCATCCGGCGAGATGAAGATCCCGCGCAGGGATGCAACCGCCTTTACGATGGATGACCTTTCCCCGCTCTCACCGGACGGCGTCTTTGACGGCATCGCCGTCTGCTACTCCATGGGAGATGCCATCAGTGCGATCACCGACATACGAAAGGTACAGAACCGGGGCGTCATCACCCGCGAAGGGGCCGGCGAACATATCGGCGGCGGGACGCGGGTCTACGATGCTGTCCGGGAAAGCGGCATACCGGCGGTCGTCATCCCCGGCATCCACCGCGGATCCCCGACCGACCCCCGCTTCAAGGCCTATTCCCACCAGACCAGCCCCGAGAAGCTGGGCATCGCCTACGAGGTGCAGCAGTCGCTGGGCGACACCTTCGTCGTCGCGGACGTCAGTTCCAACACGGTCTCCCTCCTCGTGAAGGGCGGTGTCATCATCGGGGCCTTCGATGCCTGCGTCTTCGCACCGGGGACCACCCACGGGGCCCTTGACGTCGATGCCATCCGCCGCATCGACCGGGGTGAGGAGACCGCAAACCAGGCATTCCTCCATGCTGGCGTCCGCCACACCCTGCCCCCCGACCAGCAGGGACCCGCCCTCGCCCTCTGGACCGCTATGGAGATTGCGGCACTTCGCATTCTTGTACCGGGCGCCCCCATCGCCCTCGCAGGGTCACACGCACCGTTCGTCGCCGGTGAAGTAGAGGCAATTTTAGGAGACGCCATTTCGGTATTTGACGAATGGGCGGCAGCACGGGGGCTATCCCGGATTGCCCGCGATGTATTCGCCGGAACCCGCACCATTCTCGGCCTCGCGGTTGATCTGTAGATTTATATCTATTAATCATGTAAGATTAATGGGGATTTTATTGAGAGAACTACGAATCCACGGAAGAGGCGGACAGGGTTCTGTTACTGCAGCAGAACTTATTGCGACCGCCGCTTTCAAAAGCGGCGTCTATTCGCAGGCATTTCCCGCATTTGGTGTCGAACGCCGAGGAGCACCGGTGCAGGCATTTGTCCGCTTTAGTGATGAAAAGATCCGGCTCAGGAGTCAGATCTACGAGCCGGACTACATAGTGGTCCAGGACAGTTCGCTTATCGCCGATATCAATGTCTTTGGCGGTATGAAAGAGGGCGGCATTGCCCTTGTCAATACGGAAAAGGATACCGTCCCCGGCGTTCCTCCCGGTATTAAACTGATTATTATCGATGCGACATCGGTCGCCCTGGAAGTCCTCGGGCTGCCGATCACGAACACCACCCTTATGGGAGCCTTTGCAGCCGCAACCGGCGAGATCGAACTCCCCGCCCTTGAGGAAGCGCTCAGGGAGCGGTTTGCCGGTTCGCTTGCAGAGAAGAATATCGCCGCTGCCCGCAGGGCGTATGAGATGGTCAGGGGGGACGCCTGATATGGCACTTCGCATCGGATGCTGCGCACCTCCCGGAAAGGCGCCCGGCAATAAAACCGGTTCATGGCGTATCTACCTGCCCGTCATCGACGGCGAGACATGCACGCTGTGCGGCAACTGTGTCCTCATCTGTCCGGAAACGGCAATTGAAGAGGTGGAAGGAGAGATCGTCGTAGATCTCGACTACTGTAAGGGATGCGGCCTCTGTGCCGAGGAATGCCCCACAGAGGCGATCTCGATGGAACTGGAGGAGAAATAAATGCTGCAGATAATGGAAGGTTCCCATGCAATCGCAGAGGCCGTGCGCCTCTGCAGGCCGGAGGTCGTCTCCGCATACCCGATTACGCCGCAGACGCATATCGTCGAGCGTCTTGCCGAGATGGTGGCAGACGGCGACCTTAATGCAGAATATATCTGTGTGGAATCGGAATTTTCCGCACTCTCCGCATGCCTCGGGGCCTCTGCGGCAGGGTCGCGCGTCTACTCCGCCACCTCGTCGCAGGGCCTGATACTCATGGCGGAGGTCGTCTTCAACGTCGCGGGCATGCGCCAGCCGATCATCATGTCGATCGCCAACCGCGCCCTCGGCGCACCGCTCTCCATCTGGAACGACCAGCAGGACTCGATAGCCCTGCGCGACTCGGGCTGGTTCCAGCTCTACGGGGAGGACGTCCAGGAGATGACCGACCAGCACTTCATCGCCTACAAGGCGGCGGAGCGCCACGATATCCTCCTGCCGGGGTTCGTCTGTTTCGACGGGTTCATCCTCTCGCACACCTACGAACCGGTGGACATCCCGAATCAGGAAGATATCGACGCCTACCTCCCGAAGTACGTCCCCTACAACATGCTCGACGCCAAAGACCCGATCTCCATGGGCATGTATGCAACCCCCGAGTACTATCACGAGTTCAGGTACGAGATTGACCAGGCGATGATGCGCTCTGCGGCTGCCCTCTCCGAGGCAGGAAAGGAGTTCGGCGAGATCTTCGGGCGCGACTACTCGGAACACGTCGTGCCGTACCGCATGGACGACGCCGATGTCGCCTTTGTCGCGATGGGATCGATCTGCGGTACCATAAAAGACGCGATCGACGAGATGCGCACAGACGGCATCAAAGTCGGACTGGTCAAGATCAGGACCTACCGGCCGTTCCCGGAGAAGGAGATCGCAAAGGCCCTTGGCGGTGTCTCCGCCGTCGCCGTCCTGGAGAAGAACGTCTCCATCGGATCTGCGATGAAGGGCGCGGTCGGCCCGGAGATACTGCATGCCCTCAACGGGACCGGCATCGGTGTCTACAGCTATGTCGCCGGTCTCGGCGGCAGGGACATCCGCAAGAAGGACATCCGCGCGATGGCAGACCTTGCGGCACAGGGGAAAGGAAATATGTTCTACGGTCTTCGCGAGGAGGTGCTCTGAGATGGTCGACAAATCCCTTGAGCTCTTCGACTGCGGCCACCGCGCCTGTGGCGGGTGCGGCCCCGCGCTTGCGGCAAAGCTCATCCTGAAAGGAGCGGGCGAAGACACGATCATCGTCGCCTCCACCGGGTGCATGGAAGTATTCTCCACACCGTATCCCGAAACGGCATGGAAGGTCCCATGGATTCACTCGCTCTTCGAAAACGCAGCAGCGGTCGCCTCCGGTATCGAGGCATCGCTGAAACACAACAACCGCACCGAAAAGGTCGTCTGTGTCTGCGGTGACGGAGCCACCTTCGATATCGGGATGCTCTGCATCTCCGGCGCCTTCGAGCGCGGCCACGACATCACGTACATCTGCTACGACAACGAGGCCTACATGAACACGGGCATCCAGCGGTCGGGTGCTACCCCCTACGATGCATCGACGACCACCACCCCGGCCGGGAAGCTCTCGACGGGCAACACCCGGCCCAAGAAGGACCTCCCTCAGATCCTCGCCTCGCACGGGGCGTCCTATGTCGCAACGGCGAGCGTCGCCTACCCGATGGACCTCATGAAGAAGGTGGAGAAGGCGGTCAACACCCCCGGCTCCTGCTATATCCAGATCCACGCCCCCTGCAGCACAGGGTGGGGATTTGAGGGCGGCAAGACGATCGAGATGGGCAAGATGGCGATCGAGTGCGGCCTCTGGGTCAACTACGAGCTGGAGAACGGCAGGCTCGTCAAGGCCAAGAAGGTACAGCGCGTCCCGGTCGAGGACTACCTGAAGGCCCAGAAGCGGTTCCGGCACCTCTTCAAACCGGCACCCCTCACCGATGAGATCGCAAAGATCCAGGCCATCGCCGACGCCAATGCCGAGAAGTACGGCATCGATATCAAACTGAAGGAATAAGGCCACCATCCGGTGGACATTCGCCTCTTTTTTTCCTGCAAATTAAAAAAAAAAGGATTTCGCCCTATCTCTTCCTGAGAAGAAGGGCGGTGCCCGCTGCACATGCACCGAGCGGCGCAAGCCATCCGAGGGGCGTCTCTGTGGGGGTCGGCTCCGCAGTGGTCGGCTGCTCGGTGGGCTCTTCGGTCGGAACCGCGGTCGGGGTGGTCGTCGGGGCCGCCGGATAGGTCACCAGGTAGATGCCCGATTTCGTGATTGGCGCCTTCAGGTACCCGTCGTCGGGGTCGGCCGTTGCATCCACCTCGTCCCACCGGTTGAGGCGCTCGTTCAGCCGGTAGAGGTTGTGGACAGCCGAGTTGTCGCTGATGCGAATCCCCAGCTCCACCGACGGGGAGAAAGTCGCACGGCTATCAGGACCGGTATCCGGGCCGAGATAGTAGGCAACGAGCTCATTCTGCCCCTCGGGGAGGGGTGGCCATGACCAGATACCTGTGTCCAGGAAGGGGGCCAAATAAAGCGAGAGCTCTTTCAGGGCCTGCGCCTTCTCGTTCAACGCCTGTGTTCCCTTGGGGAGGAACACGTAAGCTTCCTTTCCCCCTCCACTGCTGCCGTCCCACAGGCGGGTGTCGACCTGCACATATCCGCCGGTGTTCACGTTCAGCCGGACCGTGCCTTCCCCCTCCACGTAATCCGGGGTGGGTGTCGCCGTCGGTATGAATGGATCGCCCGCCGAGGAGAGAATGTCCTTCGTCATCGTCTCCTGGACAACATTGCCGCCCGTCCCGGCATAATTCTCCTTCATCCGGTTCACCGCGATCTCCGCCCAGAACTCATACGTTCCCGATTTGTATGACGGGTTGCCGGTGTCCCATATGTACTGCTTCGAGGGCGAGGGGTTCGGGATGTACCAGACCGACGACGTCGGTTTCAGGTCGGCGATGGCTATCGAAGTCGCTCCTGATACCGAATCGAAGAGCGCCGTGTAGGTGGTGCCGTCGGGTTCGGTGACATAGAGGTCGATGCCTTCGTCCGAGGCCGTCACCCCGGGCCGGGAGAAGATGGGGAAGACATTCGTCTCAATCCTGAAGTTGAGCCGGTCGCCGGTGATGAGTTTGTAGTTCTCCGCACTCTGGGGTGCGGCATTCGACGGGTACACCCAGAGGCGGACGTTCAGGTACGGCTCCTCGACGAAGACCGCCATCCACGCCGAACCGCTGACGCCGTTCGGGTACGAGTACCATGCTCCCGTCCGGCCGAGGAACTCCGACGGCGCGACATAGAACGTCGCACCGGGGCTTACCTGGCGCACCGCCTCCGGAACGGAGGTCCCGATGGTCGCACCGGAGGAGTAATAGGCAATCTGCGAGTCCCCGGCGGCCAGGGTCGCGGAGAGGTCGAGGCCCTCCTCGCCGATAAAGATCGTGCCTCCCTTCGGAACCGTCGTGGTTGCCGCCGCAGCGGGCAGCACCAGCAGGAGGATAAGGATACCTGCCGCAACAAGGGCAATTGTTCTGGATTTCATCTGCTCTTCCTCACGTGTGAGGAGTCTTATATGCGATACTCTATATGTCGGTTGCGACGGGGATCAAGAAAAAAAAGGTTATTCCTGTTTCCTGCGGGTCAGGAAATACGGGACCAGGAATATGACCACAAGTGCTATCCAGAACGTCCCGAAGATCACCAGCATCTGCTCCTGGAATGCGTCATAAAACCGGACCTCGACAAACCGGGTCTTCTCCCAGGTGATGACCGTCCCCTCCGCGGTCTCTGCAACCTTCGCCCCGCTGCTGGTGTAGCTCAGCAGAGGATTTTTGATGCTGAAGGTCTCCGGCAGCACGAAGGTGACGGGAGCGGCGGCGTCCAGCATCACGGTGAAATGACGGTCATCGATCGGGGCGTCGTACCCGATGGTGTAGCTCCCTTCGGGAAAGGAGATCGTTCCCGCCTTTCCCTCTTCAAACGGCACCGGGCCGCTGGCGTTCATGACCGTGATATTCGACACGGCCACAGGCACGGTCTCCCCGAGAAAGCCGGGCTGAAAAAACCCGTACGTAGCAACGCCATCTACTATTATCTCCCCGTGGTACCAGGTCCCGTTCCCGCCCACGATGAAGGTCGCATCCAGGGCGGCGGCACCCTGAACAAGGAAGATCAGTGCAAGACTGACCGCAACGATGCGATGTCGGCATCGATCTCGATCGGTGGTTCGCATTGCCTGATCACCGCCTCCGGGTCTTTAAGAAGATGCCCGGTCACCACACATACAATACGCTCGTCAGGGTCGATGACTCCCGCCTCGACGAGCTTTTTCACTCCTGCAACCGATGCCGCGGAGGCAGGTTCGACACCGATGCCCTCCTTTCTTGCAAGGTCGCGCTGCATCGCAAGGATCTCCTCGTCGGTCACCGCTTCTGCCGTCCCGCCCGTCTCGCGGATGGCACGCAGCGCCTTCTCCGCATTGACCGGTGCCCCGATGCGGATCGCGGTCGCGATGGTCTCCGGGTCCTTCTGCGGGATGAGGGGGTCGAGATCCTGTTCGATCGCGTCGACGACGGGGCGCGACCCCTGCGCCTGGATGCCGGTCATCATCGGCATCCGGTCGATGAAGCCAAGCTCGATGAGTTCCCCGAGACCCTTGTGCACCGCCGAGATGTTGCCGGCATTGCCGACGGGAAGCACCATCCGGTCCGGGACGTCCCCGAGCTGGTCGACGACCTCGAAGCCGATGGTCTTCTGTCCCTCGAGCCGGTAGGGGTTGACCGAGTTCAGGAGATAGAGCCCCTCGCTAAGGCAGAGTTCATGCACCATCTCGAGGGCACGGTCGAAGTTGCCACGGATGGCAATCACTCTGGCGCCGTGCATCAGTGCCTGCGCCACCTTCCCGAGGGCGACCTTGCCCGCGGGGAGGAGGACGACCGCCGGCATTCCCGCCTTCGCCGCATAGACGGCGAGGCTTGCCGAGGTGTTGCCGGTACTGGCGCACGCCACCGTCGTCATCCCGAGTTCCCGGGCCATCGAGACGCCGACGGTCATCCCGCGATCCTTGAACGAGCCCGAGGGGTTCATCCCCTCGTGTTTGGCGTAGAGCTCCTTGATCCCGAGCTCATCGCCGAGCCGTTTCATATGGTAGAGAGGAGTGCCCCCTTCCTGGAGGGTGACGGGTTCGCCCTGCACGGGGAGGAGTTCCTTATACCGCCACAGGCGCAGGGGACGCCGGTTCCACTCCGCACGGGAGATCTCCAGGGAGGCCATATCGTATTGCACCGCAAGCAGGTGATCGCATCTCCTGCAGCGGTAGATGATCTCATCACTGGCATACGTCGCACCGCAGCTGATGCAGACAAGGCGAAACATAATACCAGTACTCTTCGCGCTCCGGGTAAGTATAGATAATGGAGGCAACAGGAAGAAGCGGTCTCCTGCGCCCTGCATCAGAGCGTGCAGTACAGGTCGTCGCGCCGGTCGCCCGTCACCGGAAACGATGCCCGCACCCGTTCCACCTCGGCCGGGTCAACGTCTGCAAAGAGGAGCCGTTCCCCGTCGCCGGCCGCCGCCCGTTCGTCCCCGTCCGGACCTGCCACGGCCGAGCCCCCGCAGTACCGGGCAACGGGCGTCGTCCCGATAGTGCCGGTGCCCGCTACATAGTACTGGTTCTCGAGGGCACGGGCCGCAAGGAGGAGGCGCCAGTGATGCAGGCGTTCGCACGGCCAAGCGGCGGGCAGACAGACGCAGTGCACTCCCGCACGGGCATAGGCACGAAAGAGGTCGCCGAAGCGCAGGTCATAACATACGGCGAGGCCGAACCGGACGTCTCCGACAGAAAAACACCCCAGCGAATCGCCGGGGGTGTAGACCATCTGCTCGCCGGCGGGAGAGAATAGGTGCATCTTTGCATACGAGGTGAGGAGGCGACCGTCCGGTCCATACACGACGCACGCATTCATAAGCCCCGCATCACCGGTGATCCGGGCGGAACCTGCCACCGTGATGCCCGCCTCCCCGGCAATTGCGGCATACGCGGACTGGACCGGCCCTCCCGGCGGTTCGGCATACGAGGCTGCCGACGGGTCCCACCCGGTTGCGTACTGCTCGGGAAAGACGATCAGGCGTGCGCCATGCTCTGCTGCCGTTTTCGCACAACGGGCTGCACGGCGCAGGTTCTTTCCGGGTTCGTTCCAGCGGGAGACCACCTGGGCACAGCATACCGTTACCGGTTCCTTATGCGGAGACATCCTCAGTACCGCAGGAATACTGATTCATCACAGCGGCGCCCGCGACCACGAGCATCGCACAGAGAACGAGGAGATAATCGCCATACGGGATGGCGAGCCCGAGGATCCGCGCCCCGATGAGAGCGCCCGCCACAACAATGCTCAGGGCGGTAACGACGCCCCCCGCAATCACTTTCTGTTCATCGTCCATCTCACAACACCCCTCGTATCCCGCACCATCCGGGGAAACAGTATCTATTTCTCTCACCCGCATCCTGATAAATGGATTGAATCAAACGAGCGACGGCAAGGGCATTGCGGCGCTTTCGCTCACGGGTAAGTATACCAATACGAGTGAGAAAAAATTGATTGGTGCCGGGGCACCTTACTCGTAGAGGAAGACCGCGTCGATACGGGTGTACGGGACGATCTCTTCAGGGGTAAAGTGGATGGCAATTTCGCGTGCCGCCGTCTCGTCGGAGTCGGAGCCGTGGATGACGTTCATGCCGATCTCGAGGGCATAGTCCCCGCGGATGGTGCCGGGTGCCGCCTCTGCAGGGTTCGTTGCCCCGATCATCTGCCGGGTAATCGCAACGACATTCTTCCCTTCCCAGACCATAAGGAAACACGGTCCGCTCATGATATAGGACTTGAGACCGGGAAAGAACGGTTTTTCAACGTGTTCGGCATAGTGTGCGAGCACACGCTCTTCGGGGAGCTTCTCGAACTTGCCGGCGACCATCTTGAGGCCTTTCTTTTCGAACCGGGCGATGACTTCGCCGATGAGGCCGCGCTGAACGCCGTCCGGCTTCACCATCAAAAAAGTGCGATCCATGAAGGATTACTCCTTGCCGAGTGCCTTGCGCCCTGCCTTCGTCCATGCGACACGGCGGGGAACGCGGCCAAGGCGGTAGTTGTTCTGGCACTTGGAACAGCAGAAATAGAAGATGGTGCCGTCTTTGCGGACAAACATCTTGCCGGTACCCGGCTCCATCTGCTCTCCACAGAACGTACAGGTATGGAAATCAACCATTTATTTCACCTTCTCGAGAGTTTCTTGGCCTCACGCTCGGTCTCGAGCAGCATGAGGATGTCTCCCTCACGGATCGGACCGACCGTATTGCGGGTGATGATCCGCCCTTTGTTGTTGCCCTCGAGAATCCTGCATTTCACCTGCATAGCTTCTCCATGCATGCCGGTGGAACCGATCACCTCGATGACTTCTGCGGGCGTTGCGTCTGCCATAGGTCAGTTCACCCTCTCAGTGCGGCGATCTGCCCGATGACCTCATCGAGAAGTTCCTTGCCCTTCCCGCCCTTGACGATGGCTGCGGCGGCGGACCCGACATCGAGGCCGCTTGCCGCACCGACATCATTCTGCTTGTTGATGATGACGTACGGGATCTTTTTTTCATCGCAGAGTGCGGGGAGATGCATGACGATCTCTTCCGGTTCAACATCGCCGCCGAGAAGGACGAGTTCGGCCTGCCCTCTCTCGACTGCCTTTGTTGCTTCGTTGGACCCTTTCTTGATCTTGCCGGTGTCGCGTGCGATCTCCAGTGCCTCAAGGGCTTTGTTCTGGATGTCGTCCGGAACTTCAAATTTTACATATACCTTTGACATAACTCACCTCATTCAGGAGCATAGAGGCAGGAACCGTTTTTCAGGCCCCCGCTATTCGAATGGGCACTCCTTCATCACTCATCAGTCAGTGATTGATGTAGCCATATCATATCGACATTTTCACGGATAAAGGTTATTGAATTCTCCCCTTTTAAGGATAAAATGCCCGGGGAAAGAGCCCCATATCATCTACAGGACGCGGTAAATCACCACCTCGTCCCCGCTCCACACGGGAACGAGCAGATCCTCCGGCAGCGACACCGCGTACCGTTCATGTTCCGCCGTCCCTGCATAGACGTAATCGACCCCGTAGGCCTCGTAGAGGGCCGGAGCCCGTCCGGGGTCCTCATACATCGCCCGGACATCGGCCATCCGGGTGCCTATCATCGCCGCATCGCCCCGCCACATCTGTTCGTGAAACGGCATACCGATGACGGTGGGAACGCCGGTGAAGGAGGATATGCGTGAATAGTAGGAGTAGTCTCCCCCCTCCGCCTCGAGGATCACCGCCCCCGCGGGAAGCGAGGAGACATAGGGAAGCGCCTGCGCATCACCGGGATGGCGCAGTCCGACCCAGGCAAGCCCGTCGAGCGTCTTTCCCCCATAGCCGTAGGTCAGGTCGGGCATTGCGACCGGCGCCGCCAGCAGGAGAACGATGACGATCAGGGCGGCCGCCTTTGCTGCCCGCTCCGGCATACGATTCTCCCGGAGAACGGGGGCAAGCCACCCGCCGACATACGCCATCGCCGCCGTTCCCATCATCATCCACGCCACCAGCCCGAATTTAAAGACGGTATTCATCCGGTAGTAGACGTCCCCCATGCCGTCCACGAGGTAGAAGAGTTCGGTAAAGATGATGACGGCAAGGCCGAAGGCCGCCGGCAGGTCCGCCGCCCGCACGTCCTTTCGTGCGGCAAATGCGGCGAGCGGCACCGCGGCAATCGCCGCCGCATAATAGCCGGCAAGGAGGAAGGGGGCGGCGACGAGGAGGAGCCACGGACGCGTTTTCAGGTCAGGAATGGCCGCCACCCAGAATATCGCCATAAAAAACCCGTATACCAGCAGGAACTCGCCGACCGCCGAGGGGGAGGATACGAGCCCCACTCCGGATATCCCCCGGGTATCGAGCATCAGGTAATAGGGGAGGTAGGTGAGCACCGCCAGCGGCGGGACGCAGACGAGGAACCGCCACGGGCAGGGGTCGTCACCATACCCCTCGCGGGCGGCCCGGCGCCAGATGAGAAGGCCGGTTACGAGGACCACCGGGGCATAGA
>DSBQ01000041.1 GCA_011045995.1 Methanoculleus sp.
AGGAATTAAGCGGTTACTAAACAGATTTCCGCATTGCCAGTGCCAACGTCAGAACCGACACTCCCCACCGGAGCGGTTTCGGTTCCCCATCAAAACATCGGATTACAATGTAGGTTTTGAAAGGTAATAAACCCTTCGAACCCACGTGAACCCGATGCCGGAAGCCGCGCTTCCGGGAGGATCAGATCCTCCCGGAAGAGCTATTCCTGTTGTATTGCTAATGGTGTATTCCGGGCACGTTTTTGCAAACAAGGCGCGCTGCACCCGTTTCATGCCCGAACCATTCGACCTAAAAAGGTTGTCTTGAGAGGATATAAACCCTCCGAAACAACCTCTTCAGGCCGGCAAATGCCACCGGGGACCGGGAAGGATTTCCCGGCCGCGACGGCATTTTGCCGGAGTTGCAATATTCGTTCATGGCGCGGGAACGCACAAACAGGGCGCGTTGCACCCGTTTTCGACCCGAACCATTCGACCTAACAATGTGGTGGTTTAAGTGATATAAAGGTTGTGAAATAGGGTTATCCTCTTTTCATTCCTGAAAATTTCCGGAGAATTCTAAAATATTCCTGAAAGACGCCTATATCAGCTCCAATATTCCAGGATACCCGTAGTTTCATTCATTAAACATGAAGGAACCCTACAAATTTCACCGGATATCCGAGAACCTTCGATGAGAAACAAAATCAGCAAAAAATTGAATAAACCGATAAATCTACCGTTATTTTAAGATTAATCTGCAAATTAATCATCAAATGCATCTGCGCGCCACCGTGAAACGTAGATATCCCCAAAAAATTCTTCCTGCCGTATGATGAGTTTCCCCTCGATCATGAGAAAGAGCAGCGGAAGATAGACCGTGCGCACGTCTTTGTCCATCCTGCGGCTGAGCGCGGCAAGAGTAACCGCCCCCGTTCCCTCCGACTCACCCTCCAGGTACTCAAAAGAGGAATACACCGTTTCGGTGATGTCCTGAAAATCCTCCTCATGCGCGACACTGACGATATCGTCCGCTTCAAGCAGGAGTTCCGGCATGGGACTCTTCCTTCGTGTACGCCGCCGCTCCATCTTTTCGGCGGTTTTGAGCTCTTTTATCAGCTCATAGAGGGTTACCGGCCTGCGCCGTTTCCCTTTGCGCCCCACCCTTCGCTTGATCTCCCGTTCAAGGCGTTCAATCGGTTCAGAGAAGTCTTCAAAGGTAAAATCCGCATCCGGCCCGAAATCATCGGATAGGAATTCCTCCTCGAATTCGGCCTCTTCCTCCTCGTCAGCCTCTTCGAGATACTCGGATTTCATCCTGAGAAGCGTGGACGCGAAAAAAAGCGTTCTCCCGGAGATGCGGAGATCGAGTTCCTTCATCCGCTCAAGTTCGCCGAGGAACCGGTCCGTCACCTCGACGATATCGATGTTCCACGGGTCGATTTCGCCCGACTCCGCCATGCCAACCAGAATTTCAACCGGTTCTTCATGCATTGTTCTTTACACCGGTCACATAGGTGGACTTGTCCGGACGCGAGGTCACCCCGATGATACGGTCGGCCCGTTCAATAGTCGGCTTTCTGAGTGACACGCATATGGACTGGGCATGGACCGACAATTCCTGGATCATCGTGGAGACCCGTTCGACGTTGGAGCCGTCCAGCATCATATCGATCTCGTCAAGCGCATAGAACGGCGCCGGCATATACTGCTGAATGGAAAAGATAAACGCAAGCGTTGTCAGCGACTTTTCACCGCCGGAGAGCGAACTGAGCAGGTGCACTTTTTTCCCGCTCGGCTGGACGGCAAATGTCATACCCCCGGCAAACGGGTCATCGTCATTGTCAAGAACCAGCCGTCCGGACCCGCTGGTGAGGCGGGCAAATATCTTCTGGAAATTCTCATCAATGGCCTTATATGACTCCATGAAGGAATCGAACTTCATCTTTTCATAATACTCGATTCGCTCGATGAGGAGCGTGCGTTCACGCGAGAGAACATCCTTCTTTTCTGTACGCTCCGCAGCCCGCTGTTCGACCCGCTCATACTCCTCGATGGCCAGCATGTTCACCGCACCGATGCGTTTCATGGCGCGCTCGGCGTCCTCCATACCCGACTCTATCTCGTCGAGGGAGAGATCGGTGGTGACCTCGCCCACCTCTTCCCGGAGCCTTCCCATCTCCTCCATGACAGCGATCTTCCGATCGCTCAGGGAACCGATCTGGAGCCTGATCTGGCTGATGGTGGTCTCGATCTCAAGAATTGTATGCTCGATGGTGCGAATATCGGCAAGATGCGCATCATGGATCTCCTGCAGGCGGGTGATCTCTACGGAGAATGACTGCTGTTTCGTCTCCAGGCTCGCGATCTCGGCGGATTTCGCCTCAATAGCACCCTTCTCCGTTTGTATCTCGGCATCTATTTCCTTGTTTCTTCTCTCGAGTTTCTCCCGTTGCAGGGTGAACTCCTCGAGACGGTTCTTGTAATGCTGGCGCTCCCTCTGGGTGTCGTTGAGATCGGCCTCCTTGTTGGCAATGCGCCGGTCCAGGTCCTCCAAAGATTTCAGGAGACGCTCCCTCTCTTCCGAGAGATGAGGGATCCGGGTATCAGAAAGGCGTGATTTCAGGGTGGATATGTCCTTTTCCACTCCTGCAATCTCTCCGTTTGCCGATTCAATCTCCTCCTCGAGCGCTGCGAGGGACCGGCCTCCGGCAGAGACGCCGGCGATCTCGTCCTGGCCGGCGACAATGCCCGACCGTTCTTCCTCAAGGGAGGCGACCCTCTTCCGGTACTCTTCGAGGAGCATCCGGTAACGGGCGATCTCATCTTCCATGACGGTTCGCTGCCTACGTGCCTCTTCCGCCTCTGCCGTATACCGTCCGACCGCCGATTCCAGGTCGGCCATCTCCTTCTGGAGACCCGAGATCTCGGAGGCGAGGCGGGCGACCTCATCGCCAACGGCGACGCCGAACCCGGCGGTCTTCTGCCGCCGCGACCCTCCCGTCATCGCGCCCCCTTTCTCCACGAGATCGCCTTCCAGGGTTACCATGCGGTGTTCGCCCATCATCTTCCGGGCGACATCCAGTGTCTCGACCACCACCGTCGCACCGAATATCTGCCTGAAGACGGGATCATAGAGCGGATCGTACTCAAGGAGATTGACGGCGTAATCGATGATCCGCGAATGGTTCAGGGGAGGAACGGGGGGGCTCCTCAGCCTGTTGAGCGGCAGGAAGGTCATCCTGCCCAGCCGGTTCTCCTTGAGATAGGCAATGGCATCGGATGCCACCTTATCGGTCTCGACCACCACGTAATTCAGGCGGCCGCCTGCGGCAATATCAAGTGCGGTCGCATACTCGGGGGGCGCCCTGCCCAGCTGGGCCACCGTCCCGTAGACCCCGTCCATCCCGAGAATCGCCTCGAGCGCCTTGCCTCCCGCCCCGCTCACCTGCTGCTGGGCCTCGAGGCGCATCAGATCCCGTTCCTTCGAACGTATCCGGTCCCTGACCTTCTCGAGTTCTGAGCGGTTTTTGAAGAGCGTGCTCTCTGTCCGCGACACCTGCTGCCCGTGGCTGCCTTTCTCCTTCTCGAGCCCCTCGATCAGCTCTGCATATTCCCGGCACTGGCGCTCCTTCTCTTCCTTCTCCTTTTCCACCTGCACGAGCCGCCTTTCCATCCGTTCATGCTCGGAGGTGCGCAGGCGGCTGCGTTCGATCATAAGGTCGCGTTCACCGATGAGTGCCGACCGCCGGGTTTTCAGCTCGGATAGGGTATTCTGGAGGGCAAACAACTGGTCCCGTGCACCGGCGACCTCGTCGCTCTCCGTCCCGAGGGTCTTTTCGATTACGTCGAGGTCCGCTTTACAGCCGGCACGTTCCATATTGAGATTGGAGCGGTCGATCGAGAGGTCCCGTATCGCCGCAGAACACTCCCCAATCCGTTCATCGGCACGCCTGCCATTGGTATAGAGCGTATGGATCTCCTCAAGATTCGAGGATTTTTCATAATTTTTGCGTTCAATCGATGCTTCCGAGGCCTTCACAGACCCCCTGGCCGATTCGATATCCTGGAGCAGCTGGAGGTATTCGCTGCCGCTCTTCCGGCGGATCTCTTCGGATATCGCATCGATCTTGGACTGCAGCCCAAGGATCTGCTCATCCAACGCGGACTTTTCCGCGGCTTTTTTCCCGAGGTCCGCTTCGTGCCCGGAGATAATTTCCTGAAGAGAGCCAAGCTCCCGCTCCCTCGCCGTCAGGAGTGCGGCGACCCTGCACCCACGCAGATGGTCCAGCTTCTCCTGCCATTCACGAAATTTAATCGCCTGCTCACGTTCCTTCTCCAGTTCGACAAGCCGTGATGAGAGCTCGTGCAACAGGAGTTCTTCGCGCTCGATTCGTTCACGGACGATCTCGAGTTCTCCGAGGGACTGCTCCTTCTTCTTATCGAATTCTGCGACACCGGCAATTTCATCAATGATCTTCCTGCGCTCAAAATCGGTCATTTCGGTAATGCGCGTAACATCGCCCTGCATGACGACGTTATACCCTTCGGCTTTTATGCCGACCTTCACCAGAAATTCAATGACATCGCCCTGTTTGCACAACCGGTCATTGAGATAGTTGTAACTGTAATAGCCATGAGGGGTACGCTTGATGCGCCGGCGTATTCGTGTGCCGTCTGAAAAGGTGATCTCAACCTCTGCGGTATTTTTTCCGGTATTGAGGTTGATGAGGTCCGTGAGCTTCTCGGCGCGAAGACCGCGTGCGCTAGAGAGGGCCAGGCAAAAGAGAATACTATCAATAATGTTACTCTTGCCCGAGCCATTCGGGCCCGATATGACGGTAAATCCCTCATAAAAAGGGATTTTTGTTTTTTTCCCGAAAGATTTGAAGTTGTCTATTTCCAGCTCAGTGATGTACAACGAGCAGACTCCCGGTTATTTTTTCTTAATTTCCACCGAGTCATCTTCTTCGGCGTAAATCAATGGTTTTGAGGCTTCGTCTGAACGCTTGTCCCTTCCGGAACGGGATGGTTTGACCGCACGGGGACGTGCTCCGGCAACGATCAGGTCCTCATCGCTCTTCCGGTCCTCGTATTCGAGCGTGCCGTCGGGCTGCATGATCTTCACCGCATCTTCGGACCTTCTCACGGGTTTCGTATCCCCGGCAGGTTTCTGGACGGTTTTCGCCCCCTCCGGGACCGCCCGTGCCCGCGGTACTGCAGGTCCGGGCTTGGAAGCCGCCGATGCGCCCTCCACCATCTTTGAGAGCTTTCGTACCTCGGCTTTCATGTCGAGAAGCTCTTCGGTGAGCCCCTTTACCATGCCCTCGAGTTCATTCACCCGGTTTGACAGTCGCTCGTCCGGCACCGTAGGTACCATCCCTTCCCTGGGTTCAGCATTTTCTTTCAGCATTTCGATCTCCCGGTCTTTTTCCTCAATAATATGTTTCAATCGATTGATTTCCCTCAGATTTTGTGACATCGACCCCTCTCCTCACAGAATGGTTACGCCGAGTATCTAATATCTTTTATGTTCTTTCATTATTGATAGCGTTTCTGGGCGCATAATTCTCATATGACTCGGATTTTATCTTTTTTGATAGAATTGTAACAAGGTATATACTCTTATCTCCCCAACTTGTGTGCATATGTCTAGTCTGGCCGAATCAGATCCAGAAGTGTATGAAATCATTGAACTCGAACGTTCCCGCCAGGTGAACGGTCTTGAGCTCATCGCTTCTGAAAATGTGGTTTCCAAGGCGGTCCTCGAAGCTGTCGGTTCCATTATGACCAACAAATATGCCGAGGGGTACCCTGGAAAGCGCTACTACGGGGGATGCCAATTCCATGATATGGTAGAAAACCTGGCACGTGACCGCCTCTGTGAACTTTTTAACGCCGAACATGCGAATGTGCAGGCCGTCTCCGGAAGTCAGGCAAACCAGGCGGTCTACTTCGCATATATGCAGCACAATGATGTGATGATGAGCCAGGACCTCTCCCAGGGCGGCCACCTCTCGCACGGGTCCCCGGTCAACATCACCGGCAAATGGTACTCGGTATCCCATTACGGCGTGGACCATGACACCGAGATGCTGGACTACGCCGCCATTGCCGAACAGGCACGCAGGATCAAACCGAAGATGATCGTCTGTGGCGCCAGCGCGTACCCGCGGGAGATCGATTTCAAGGCCTTCCAGGAGATCGCCGATGACGTCGGGGCCTACTGTATGGCGGATATCGCGCATATCGCAGGCCTCTGTGCAGCAGGCATCCACAACTCCCCCATCGGTGTCGTCAACTTCACCACCACGACAACCCACAAGACCCTTCGCGGTCCCCGTGGCGGGGCCATCATGTGCAATGAGGAATATGCCGCCGACATCGACCGGTCGGTATTTCCGGGCATGCAGGGCGGCCCGCTGATGCACGTCATCGCCGGCAAGGCGGTCTGCTTCAAAGAGGCGCTCAAGCCCGCATTCAGGGAGTATGCACGACAGGTCGTCAAAAATGCACAGGCAATGGCAGAGACGCTCCTTGACGAAGGGTTCGACCTCGTCTCCGGCGGTACGGACAACCACCTGATTCTCCTCGACCTGACCAATATCGGCCTCACCGGCCTTGAGGCGGAAAATATCCTCGGCGAGGCGGGAATCACCGTCAATAAGAATACCATCCCCCGCGAGACCCGCAGCCCCTTCGTCACCTCGGGCCTTCGCATCGGCACCCCCGCCGTCACCTCACGGGGCATGAAGGAAGATGATATGCGCCGGATTGCCCATTTCATTGCAACCGTCCTCAAGGACAGCGGGAACAAGACACAGGTGGCAGAAGTCAGGGAAGAAGTTAAGCGTCTTGCAGGCGGATTTCCTCTCTATCCGGATGAAGTATGTTAATTGACGGCAAAGGAATCTCACAGAAGCGCCTCGCCGCGCTCAGGGAAGAGATCGCTGCGTCAGGGCTGCACCCCTGCCTTGCAACGGTCATCGTAGGCGACGACCCGGCATCGCAGATGTACGTGAGGATGAAACACAAGGCCTGCCAGGATGTCGGCGTCACCTCCGTCGGCGTGGAACTTGCCGCTGATGTCTCGACGGCAGATGTCGTCGCAGAGGTGGCCCGCCTCAATGATGACCCCGCGGTCCACGGCATTCTGGTCCAGCTTCCACTGCCCGGTCATATCGATACCGAAGCCGTGATAGAGGCGGTATCGCCGGAAAAGGACGTGGACGGGTTCCACCCGGAAAATATCGGTGCCCTCTTTTCAGGGCGCCCCCGGTTCGTCCCGTGCACCCCAGGAGGAATCATGACGCTTCTCTCGGAATATGCCATACCGACGAGCGGAGCATCAGCCGTGGTTTTGGGGCGAAGCGTGGATGTCGGACGGCCGATGGCCGCCCTGCTCATCAACGCCGATGCAACCGTGACCGTGTGCCATTCCCGGACCAGGAACCTGAAGGATGAGATCAGGAAGGCGGACATTCTCGTCAGCGCAATCGGCAAGGCCCGCTTTGTCACGAGGGAGATGGTTCGGCCGGGCGCCGTCGTCATCGATGTCGGCATCAATTATGATGAAGAGGGTAAATTGTGCGGCGATGTTGACTTTGACGGAGTTGCAGAGGTCGCATCCGCCATCACCCCGGTGCCGGGAGGAGTGGGGCCGATGACCATCGCCACCCTGATGGAGAATACCTTCGCCGCCGCCAGACACCAGATATGCTGAACTGCTCCATTGGAAAGGTGGGTATCGGGGACGGCGAACCGGCACGCCTGATGGCGGTAATGAATGCAAGCCCCGAATCTTTTTTTTCTCATTCTTTTGTCCCCAGGGAAGAGCTCTGGGCCACCGCTACGCGGTTCTGTGAAGATGGTGCGGAGATCATCGATCTCGGGGCGCGCAGCACCGCACCAAATGCTCCCGTCCTCAGCGCCGTTGAGGAGAAGGAACGGGTCTGTGCCTCCCTGAAAGAACTCGAAGGGATAGGCGTCCCCGTATCGGTGGACACCATGTTCCCGGAAGTGCTCGAGGCGGTTCTCCGGTATGATATCGATGCGATCAATGACATTCACGGCCTTGCCGATCCCGGGTATGCACGCATCGCCGGGGAATCCGGGCTCCCGGTGTTTATCATGGCATCGGATGCAGTACCGGGGGACGCCGTCGGGCTGAAGGCCACCCATGCTGCCTGTGCAACGGTCATTGCCCGGGCACACCGGGCGGGCATCGAAGAGATCATCCTTGACCCCGCCGTCGGCAGATGGATACCCGAACGCTCCATGGAGGACGACTGGGCCATCTGCCGGGATTTTAGATCATTCCGGGTGCATGGCTACCCTCTTCTTGCCGCCGTATCCCGAAAATCATTCATCGGCGATCTCCTCAATACGCCGCCGGAGGGACGACTGGCAGGGACGATTGCCGTGACCTGCGAACTCCTGAAGCAGGGGGCATCCGTCGTGCGCACCCATGATGTGCGGGAGACCGCGGACCTCCTGCGGGTATATGAAAAAATGCAGGAATAACATGACGGAAAATTTTTGTGTCTATGGATTGCGGACCGGCATAATCCGGCCAGGCGACAGCATTACGCAGTCCGTCCTGGCATCGGCAGAACAGGTGTGCGGCATTGAAGACGGAGATATCATCGTCATCGCTGAAAGCGCCCTTGCATCAGCCGAGGGGGCCATCGTCTATCTCAGTGACGTCACCCCCTCGGACGAGGCAAGGCGCCTCGCCGCTCGCTACGGGATGGACCCGCGGGTGGTCGAGGTGGTTCTTGGCCAGAGCGATGCCGTCATCGGCGGCATTCCGGGCTTTCTTCTTTGCATGCGCTCAGGCACCCTCCTCCCGAATGCGGGAACGGACGGTTCAAACGCACCGCCCGGCGCTCTTGTCTGCCTGCCGGAAGACCCGGACAGAAGCGCCGCAGCACTGCGCGAAGAGATCCGCCGGGCGACGGGAAAGACGGTAGGCATATTGATTGCGGATTCACGTACCCATGCGATGCGCCTCGGGTGCAGCGGTGTTGCCATCGGGTGTGCCGGGTTCGGGGCCGTCATCGATGATGTGGGAAGACTTGACCTCTTCGGCCGGTCCCTGGAAGTGACGAAACGGGCGCTTGGTGACAACCTCGCATCCGCCGCAGAACTGGTGATGGGAGAGGCGGACGAGTGCACCCCCGCAGCGCTCATCAGGGGGACGAAGATCCCCATGACCGACGAGACGGGTATTCAGACGATTGCTGCAGACGAATGCCTATTCATGGGGACTGCGCTGCACGCTGACCCTTCCCGTCTCAAGGGAAAGACCGACACCAATTCCCTGTAAAAATCCCCGGCTCTCCCCTTTTGCATGAAGAAGGATCTCCACCAGGTCCTCCCGTTCATCGATATCCGTCGACATGAAGAACGAATCGACCACATCGACCGAGAGGTCCGCAGCCTTAGCTATCGCCAGATGATCGCAGAAACTGGCACCATAGAAATCCACCCTGAACCGGGAGGGATCCCTGATGAAGATCACGTTGGTCCCGCCACCCCGGCCGGGGACGATGGCAATGTCCCGGTCGGTGGCCGTCACGCGGCGGATGCCTTCGGCGGTTGCAAGCGGGAGATCCGACATGAAGATGAGAACCGGTCCTATCCCGCAACCGGCCAGGTAATCGTTGAGTGCTTCATTGAGACCCTGTTCATCGATACAGGTCCGGGCACCCGGGTGGTGATACGCCGTGGTGCACAGAATACAGGGGCTGCACCCCGCCCCACGCAGGGCGCAGATCACATCACCCAGCATGATCCGGGCAAATGCCTCCCGCTCCTGCTGGTCCATGATATCGGAGAGCCGCGTCTTGGGATTTACCGGGCGAAATGGTATGACAGCATCTATAGGCATAATGAATCCACCGGCACGTGCCTTCTTCTGGTTCAGAGGGGAAAAATGAGGCTATATTTCCCGGAAATACAGACGGCAGTGGCAGTACCCGTCATGCTCCAGTTCATCTTCATGATAGATGCAGGGGCAGATGATCTCCCGGTCCTTCTCCTCATCGGCGGTGCGCATCCTGCACGGGCAGTACCGCTCGCCGAAGCGGAGGGTGTTTCGTGCAAGCCCCTTCAGGACCGCGTCGAGTTGCTTGTCATTTACATTCAGGTGCCAGCCCCTTGACGCGGCATACTCCTCCGCCCATTTTCTGATGGACTTCTGAATGGCTTCTTCCTCAGCTTTTCTGCTATTGTCCGTCATACTTCACCTACTTTTACTGGTTTTCAATATGGGATATCATCGACGCAAACAGACGCCGGCCGTCAGCTGATCCCAGAATTTGTTCTGCCGCCCGCTCGGGGTGAGGCATCATTACAAGGACATTGCCCTTATCCCCCAAAACACCTGTGATATTGAGTGCCGAACCGTTCGGGTTGCTCTCGGGAGTGCACTCCCCCTCCTCATTGCAGAACCTGAAGGCGACCCTCCCCTCATCGAGGAGCTGCCGGCCGACACCGGGGGGGACGACATATCTCCCTTCCTTGTGTGCAATCGGAATTCTGATGACTTCTCCCATGCGGTACTGTGACGTGAACGGGGATGTTGCGTTTTCCACTCTTAGATGAACCCACTCACAGATGAACTTCGGATAGGCATTGGTGGTGAATACCCCCGGGATAAGTCCGCTCTCCGCACCGATCTGGGCTCCGTTGCAGATGCCAAGCACGAGCCGTCCGGCGTCCGCGTGCCTGAGCACATCCTGCATCACGGGGGTGCGGGTCGCAATCGCGCCTGCCCGCAGATAGTCGCCGTAGGAAAACCCGCCGGGCAGGATGACGGCGTCATACTCCCTTGTTATCCCTTCCTTGTACCAAATCAGGTCACAGTCCACGCCGCATACATCATGCACGACATGATACGCATCATGGTCGCAATTACTTCCGCCAAACTGCAGTACTGCAAACCTCATCCCTGGACCTCAATCTCGTATGAATGAATCACCGGATTTGCCAGCAGCCGCTCGCACATCTCCTCGGCCTTCTTCCGGGCATCCCCGGCACCGGGGACATCCATCGTTATGAAAAAGACCCGTGCGGCCGACAGCGATTCAGTCTCAAAACCGAGATTTGAAAGGGCGTGCCGTATTGCCCGGGCCTCCGGGTCAAGCATGCCTTCCTTGAGCGAAATGGTAATTTTTGCGGTAAAACTCATGCATTTCCTCCACGCATTTCATTGGTTATCCGTTCCACGACACGTGCATATGCCGACAGCACATCCCCTGTGCCCAACCGGTACACATCCTTGTCCAGCGATTCGCCGGTCTCCTTGTCCCAGAGGCGCATGGAATCCATGCTGATCTCGTCGCCAAGGAATATCTCTTTGCCCGCCCTGCCAAACTCAATCTTGAAATCCACGAGATCGATGCCGAGTTCGGCAAAGAATTCTGAGAGGAGGAGATTTATCCGCAGCGTCTGTTCACGAACAAAGGCAAGTTCATCAGGGGTGAGAAACCCAAGGGCAATAATCAGGTCATCGTTTATCGAGGGGTCCCCGAGCGCATCGTTCTTGTAATCGGTGACGATGACCGGGGGAGAGAGCGGCTGCCCTTCTCTGAACGGGAATTTTTTCACGATCGAACCGGCCGCGATATTGCGGGCGATGACCTCCAGGGGAATCATCGCAAGTTCCCGGACATTCATCGTGCGATCGTCCTGCATGCCCAGATAATGCGTCTTTATCCCGTTCTTCTCGAGATAATTGAAGAAAAAGGCGGATGCCCGGGCATTGTAGATGCCCTTTCCTTCCAGTACGTCTTTTTTCTCACCATTGAATGCGGTGATGTCATCCCTGAAGACCACCACCAGTACCCCGGGAGTATCCGAACGGTACACTGATTTTGCCTTTCCCTCGTACAGGAGTTCCCCTTTCAACATTTCTCCTCTCCAGTTGTCGGTATCGTATGCATGTTGCGTTCCTGAATCACTTGAACAAGATTTTTAATAAGCCCTTCGAGAGCCGGATCATACCACCCGCGATCAATGAACCTCTGGTATATGCAGAGACGTTCCTCGAGCAGATGTGCTCCGGCAATCTCCCGGAGTTCATCGATCTGCGGCCATCGGTGTTCGGGGTTGACGTAATCAATCGTCACCGGGGAGACGCCGCCGAGATCGTCGACCCCGCAGTCGATGAGATAGGCTGCATCGGCAAGGTTCGGCGGCACCTGCACCATCACGTCATCGGGGAGTATGGCACGGGCCAGTGCGATAATCCCGCACATCTCCTCCGTACCCGGATACGAAGCGGCCTCCATCGGCGTTCCTTCTTTCGGGCAGAAATTCTGGATGATGACTTCCTGGATATGCCCGTACCTCCGGTGAAGGTCCCTGATGACCTCGAGCGACTCTTCCCGGTCACGCGGGGTCTCACCTATCCCGATGAGAATTCCGGTCGTAAACGGGATCTTCAGGGCCCCGGCATCCTCCATCATTGCAATGCGCACTTCCGGGGCCTTTCCCGGGGAGTTGCGATGCGCAGGGACATCAGCTGTCGTCTCCAGCATGAGGCCCATGGATGCATTCACCTTCCTGAACCGCTCCAGCTCCTGATAGTCCAGTATTCCCGCATTCGTATGCGGAAGCATCCCGGCCCCGATTGCCACGCGGCACATGGCATGGCAGTAGTCCAGTATTGTCGGATAGCCGATGGCCTGCACTTCTTCGTCAAATCCCGGAACCTGGTCCGGTCGTTCACCAAACGTAAAGAGAGCTTCGGTGCACCCGACCAACGCGCTGTACCGGAGGGTTGCCTCCACCTCGCCGGGGGGCATGATGCAGCCCCTGTGCACGGCCGTGCGGAAACTGCAGTAGCCGCACGTATTCCGGCACACGGTCGTGAGAGGAAGAAACGCGTTTCGTGAATAGGTGATCACCCGGGGGCGCATGATTATACATCTTTGACACGGGGGATATTCAACTTTCGGACAGGTGCCATCCGGGCGCTTTAGAACCACTGGTCAAGGGTCTTCTGGCCGGTTGTCGAGCGCATCTTCTCCAGAACGGCTTTTACGCGTTCCGGCGAAAAGTCATAGGTCCTGCAGAGCAGATCGTAGATCCCGGCCTCGTCCGGCGGCGTCCATGCCACCGCGTAGTCTTTCAGGACCGGGGGGCTTTTGAAAAATTCAAAGATCGGACCGGCATCCGTCTCCGGGGCCTTCTCCGCCATCATCTCCTCGAACCTTCCGCTCTGGACGATCTTCAGGGCCGTCTTCGGCCCGATTCCCTTGATGCCCGCATTGAAATCGGTTCCAATGAGAATCCCCATACGAATAAGGTCCTCCCGGGTAATCCCAAGCCCGGCCAGAAGGTCGGCAAGGACGATGCGTTCAGGTTCGACGGAGACCGTTCTTCCGCGGATTTTCCGTTTCCCGCTCACGGTCAGGTTTCGCACCAGCACCGGCACGCCGAAGAGCAGCGAGTCATAGTCCTGGGAGACGGCGTAGCCGACATCCCCCTGCTGCGCCATATAGGCCGCCTGCGCCTCACCTTCGCTCGGCGCATTCAGGCAGGGAATACCCATCAGGCCGAGGAGTTCCTGCGCTCCCCCGATGATGTCCCTGTCCACCCGGGTCGCCGAACGCGCCTGTTTATAGGCCTCCGCTTCATCACCGGCCGCCCGGGCCTCCCCCCATGCCTCCTGTGCACGGCTGCGTGCTTCACGACGCTGTTCAATGGTCTTCGTTTTCAATGCAGGAGGTTTCCCGTCGAATACATAGACCGGCCGGATTCCTTTCTCCACCATCGTCGCCGTCCTGAAAAAGAGGCCCGACAGGTGGGAGGTGACCCTCCCCTCGCGGTCCATGAGCGGTGTCCCGTCCGGCTGCCGGATGATCGTCAGAAACTGGTACAGGGCATTGTTCCCGTCAATGGCGGCATCCCCTGCGAGGGCGTCCCATGAGACAGGCGCCCGGTAATCTGCGAGAATCTCGCGTAATCCTACACCCATAAAAAAATGTGCGTGTGAAGTATTTTAGCGGTACACGCGGCGCGAAAGTTCGGAGACGATCTGGTGAACCTCGGAGATCATGGTATCGCACTTGTTGTTCACCATGAGGTTCAGCTCGTCAAGATTCATCCTCATGGTACGTTCGCGGGCACTCACGTTCTGGTCAAGTGCCCGGATTTTTGCCCCGAGTGAAAGAAACAGACCGCCCAGTGAGGCCATCATGAGTATTGCCGCCACCGCCAGAATCATATCCTGCCAGACGCGCAGGACAAGGACCAGCGTTGCAATGATGAGCACAATTGCAAGGATAATGTCTACAAGAGATTCCTGAATATCCATGATAGTTCATAATGGCAAACCATTAATTAATCTAACTATATCGAATCATCTCCTGCACTCCCTGCCCCCGTGAACGTACGGTTCCGTGACTTGAAATTCTATACATTTATCCATATTCCGGTCAAGGTGTATCTTCAATGAGTGAACATTCAGGTCTTCGTGCATACGCCCCCCTTGCCGGTATGCTCCTTCTTCTGCTTCTGGTCCAGGTGCTGGCCCTCGCCGTCACCCCTCTCATGATAGGGGCGGGGTATGAAGCCTTTGAAGACCCGGAATCAGCCGCAAATCCGATAGCATTTATCCTGCTGCTGCTCGTGTTCACCGCCGTTCTACTCTGGCTCATGAAAAAAGGGAAAAAATTTCTCATCCAGGCGGTCATCGGATTTTCCATCCTCTTCATCTTCGCCTACATCTACAGCGCCGTTTTTCTCTTTCTCTTCGACAGCCTGCTCGTGGGATGGGCGGTCACGGCATGTGCGGTCGTCCTCTCGTCAGCGCTCCTGTACCTCTATCCTGAGTGGTACATCATTGATGTGATGGGGGTCATCATATCGGCAGGTGCCGCATCGATATTCGGCATATCGCTCAACATCTTCCCGGTCCTGATTCTCCTCGTCCTGCTGGCGGTGTACGATGCCATCTCCGTGTACCGGACAAAACACATGATCGACCTCGCCAAAGGGGTGATCGAGTCAAAGAGTCCGATCCTGGTGGTCGTCCCGAAGAGTATCCGGTATTCCTACCGAAAAGAAGGGGTGGATATTCAGAAGGATAAGCAGGAACGGGGGGCATTTATCATGGGTATGGGAGATCTGATCATGCCCACCATCCTCGTGGTCTCGTCCTATGCCTTTCTCAAGGCACCCGCCGTTGCCGGGATGCTCAGCATCCCCACCATCGGGGCGATGCTGGGAAGCCTCGCCGGCCTCATCATCCTCATGCATTATGTGAACAAGGGCAATCCGCAGGCAGGGCTTCCTCTCCTGAACGGAGGGGTGATCACTGGTTTTCTTCTTGGATGTATGCTGGCGGGAACCTGGGACTGGCTTCCATATATCTGAGGAGAAGAGCAACGACCTCGTCAATACCCTCCCCGGTCGTCGTGGACATGTTCATGTATCCTTCCATTCCTGCGAGATCCGATTTGCTTACCACGACTTCAACCGGGACGTCCCCCACCACGCGGCGCACCTCTTCGAGGAGGGCGAGCTGCCGCTCCACCGGGTAGCCGCATGCCTCACTCGCATCGATGATGAAGAGAATGATATCCGCCACATTGGTGATTGCCGCGAGGGCCTGGTGTTCGATATAATTGCGTTCTTCTGCCGGCCGGTCCAAAATTCCCGGCGTATCCACGATCTGCATGCGTTCGCGTCCGACATCACGGTGGCCCACGACGACCTGTTTGGTCGTAAAGGCATATCCTGCCACCTGCGGTGTCGCGGAGGATACGAGCCGGATAAACGACGACTTCCCGACATTCGGGTAGCCTGCCACCACCACGGTAAACTCATCGCGTATGTCCGGAAGCTTTCTCAGGACGTCGCGGGCATTGTTGAGAAGGAGCAGGTCATCCTCCACCTGGTGCATGATGGAGGCCATGCGCCCGGTCGCGGCTTTTCTGAGGTTGGACGCATCGTCGGGGTCGCTCCGGATCTTCCAGGCGTATTCGTTGCCTACATCACGGATGCGGTTCGCCGCCCAGGTAAGGGCGCCAAGTGATTTTCTGAGTTTATCAATGCTAAAGAGGATATTTGTCATGTCCCGGTAAAAGACGGGAAGATTCTCAAATGTCGGGAAACGGTGCACAGTATCATCTAATTTGTCATAGAGTGATTTAGAGACGGAACGTACAAATTCCTCATTTGCACGTACTTTGTTGCGCTTCTCTTTTTTTGCGGCCGCCGCCCTCTTGAGCGCCCGCTCAAGAAGTTCATCGGCAGTCGGTATAGTCGGTATTGTTTCAAATTCCACTGAAAGCACAACCCATTATTACTAGCAATTGCTTATGATTAACCATTATGGATCTGTCACCCATACAGAAAGATATTCTCATCACTCTCATTGCCCTTTATCACCAGAATTCATCTCCCATAAAAGGTGAAGGCATTGCAGATATGCTCAAACGAAATCCGGGGACAGTGCGTAATCAGATGCAGGCTCTCAAGGCCATGGGACTCGTGGACGGGGTCCCCGGGCCCAAAGGGGGGTATACACCAACGTCCCTTGCCTACAAGGAACTCAATATCGCCGATTATGCTACTGAATCGAGGGTCCCGATTCGGATCGGGGAAGATATCGTCAAGAGCGTGAATGTCAGCGAGATTGATTTTACCACGCTCTGCCACCCGGACATCTGCCAGGCCGTCGTCCACCTTATCGGCAGCGTCAAGATGTTCCGGATTGGCGACCGGATCACCATCGGGCCGTCCCCGGTGAACAAACTTCTGGTACGCGGGGAGATCTACGGAAAAGATGAAGTATCCCAGTCGCTGCTGATCACCATCACCGAGATGATATCGCTGCCGAAAAGGAAGATCAAGCACTACATGTCGTCGCCGGTCAAGAGCATCCCGTCATCGGCATCGTTCCGGGATGCATTCTCCATCTTCACCGCCAACCGCATTCACGGAGCCCCGGTAATGGACGGTGACGACGTGGTAGGCATCGTCACCCTCTCCGATATCTCACGGGGCATCGACTCGGGCATGGACCTTGCAACACCCATTACCCGGGTGATGACGAGAAACGTCGTCACCGCGTCCCCCAATATCAACCTCTATGAAGTCATCGGGCGCTTCAAGGAACAGTCCATCGGGCGCCTCGTCATCATGCAGGATGGAAAACCCATCGGCATCCTTACCCAGTCGGATATCATCAGGGTCATCCCTGCACTCTGATTTAAAAAATACCTTTTTATTATCCTCCGGTTCATACCGATTTTAAAACAATTTAAATAGTATCAGACCCTCCTTTTCTAATATGAGGAATACCTTCTCCCGCAATCTCTCCCGAAAAAAAGTGATGAGTACGGATGGAATGGTCATTGGGACAATAAGAAATATTATGGTCGACTTCAAGAGCGGCGAGGTTACGGATCTTGTTGTCAAACCCGAGCAGAATTTTGACACGTCCAATTATGCCATCGAAGGTGACAAACTCTTCGTTCCGTTTGAGGCAGTAAAAGATATTCGCGACTATATCGTGGTTGACCGGTATCTCTTTTCACGAAAGTGAGGGGAATACCGCTTTCACTGCTTCGATAAACCCATCCCCATACTCTTCTTTTGTGACCAGGTCTGCGGCTTCACGCACATCGTCACTGCAGTTCGCGACGGCAATCCCGATACCTGCTATCCGCAGCATCTCCTTGTCATTATGGGAGTCGCCGACGGCAAGAAAGTCGGAGACGTCAAGACCGAGGTCTCTTGCTACGCACCTGAATGCCGTGCCTTTGCTGATCGCATGACTCTGGAGGTGAATGGCAAACCCGGTATCCAGGACGCGGACGTCAAATCCCGCAAGCGCGCTCTTCACCTCGGCGGGGTCCACCGTCCGGGCAAAGGCCACATCGGCAAACCGGTACTCGGGACTGTAGAGCTCCAGTTCAATCCCCTGCTCCCCGAAATGCTCTTCGAGATGGTGAAACGCAGACCTGCACAGGCCGATATCACCGAGGATATGTGCCTCCCCGTTAAACCCGAGCCGGTATAATCCTCCGTTCTCGCAGATGACCGTCCCGTCGGTCCCGATCATCTTGCAGAGGATCGTCAGGGAGCAGAGGGTGTTCCCGCTTGCAAAGATGACCGGGATTCCCGCATCGACAAGGAGGCGGACGGTGTCAACCGCGCGCGTGTTCAGTCGCCGGCGCTCATCGGTAAGGGTACCGTCCAGATCGGTGATAACGGCTTTTGGTATCTCTTCTGGCACATCCATCTCCTGCACTTGCGTCTTTAAATTGGTTTGAGACCGGTCATGTCGACCATGAACGCCGCCTCGCCGTCAGGGAGACTCGGGCTGTCGACGAGCTTTGCCACACGCTTTCCGCCCTTGCTCTTCCTGAGATAGATACGGAACTTCGAGGCATGCCCGACGATGTTCCCGCCGACGGGTTTTGTGGGGTCGCCGAAGAAGACGGCGGGGTTCGACTGCACCTGGTTGGTTACCAAAACGACCGCATTATGCTCTTCAGCCAGTTTGGCGAGGTCATACATATGCTTGTTGAGCTTCTGCTGCCGCACGGAAAGGGTCCCGCGGCCCGAATATTCCGCCCGGAAATGGGCTGTCAGCGAATCCACGATGAAGAGACGGACGGGTTTGTCACCCGACTTGAGTTCGCCGGCAAGTTCGCGTGCACTGTCGACGAGAAGCATCTGGTGATCCGAGGTGTATCCTTTGGCCACATGAACATGCTCGAGGACCTCCTCGAAGGACGGACGGCCGCTCTCCATATCAAGGCCGTTTACCATCTGCTCGACCCTTTCCGGCCGGAACGTGTTTTCGGTATCGATGTAGATGCAGGAGCCGTTCAGGCCGCCTTCCTCCTCGGGCAGCTGAACGTTTACCGCCATCTGGTGGGAGAACTGGCTCTTTCCCGAACCGAACTCGCCATAAAACTCGGTGATCGACTTGGTCTCCAGGCCGCCCCCCATCAGGTCATCGAAATCCGGGACCCGCGACTGGAGCTTGCGCACCTCTTTGCGCTCCTCAAGAACCACGGTTCCGGTCTTGAACCCGCCGATGTCTGCCATGCGCCGGGCTTCCTTGATCATCTTCTTCGCCGTCGACTCGCCGATCTCCGCCGCTTCGGCGAGATCCGCATAGGATGCGGTTGCGATGCCTTCGATGGTCGTGTACCCGGCGTCCCTGAGCTTGTCGGCGGTGGTGGGCCCGACTCCTGGAATGTCCTCAATATCCTGTTCCGGCATACTTATGTACCTCTCATCAATTCAACTGGATAACCATTACGAAAGTGGCTATAGGTTGCTGCGCCGTGCGCCGCGAAAGTGAATCCCGGAATCACGATCATGCACCACCCGCGACCATGCACTGTCAGCGACCATCCACTACCCGCCATTATGCACCACCCATGATCATGCCCTGACATGCGGGGGCAGGCTCCGGATGCGGCCCCGGATCTCCTCTGCCGAGAGCGGCACCTCACGCACCTCATACGGCAGGAGGGTCTGCCCGTCCAGCAGCCCGACCACCTCCACCTCCGCACCGGGCAGGAGCGCGGCATCGCAGATGTAGCAGGTGGTGCCGTCGTCGATGCACCGCCCGTCGGCCGTATCGATGACCGTGCCCCTGAACCGGATCTCGGCGGGCGCCGGGGGGTCGGCGGATGCCTGAGAGTTAGGGGTCTCCACGATGAGAACACTGCCCCAGCTGCAGTGCACTTCAAGGTCCCCGTAGCGGCCGGGTTTGGCCGCCGCGTTGAACAGGGACAGAACCGTTCCGGGCGCCCGATCCTCCTTTGCATCATCCCCCCACAGGACCAGATGCACCCGGCCGGACGCATCGTCCATCTCCGCATTGCGCACCCACGAGACGTCCCCTTTTCTCGTGGTAAACTGCCGGAACGGCCCCACCCCGGAGAGCGTGCCCCGGATGCTGACGCACGCGCCTTCGCGGATCTCGCCGATTGCATCAAAGCGGGGGGCACACACGTCGTTGCAGGCGGCAATCGCACCGGACCTGCCAAGCGAATACTCGACCCCGCTTGCCCGGTCGTTTCTTCGCAGGCCGCTAAACGTGTACGACGAGCCGGCATCCACGCCCTCGAGCGTCTCCGGGTCCCAGACGACCACCACGGCGAAGCGTTCGCCGTCCCAGACGACAAGGTTCGTCTTCGTTCCTTCGGCCCCGTCCCTGCGGGTGAAGGTCTGCGGCGTTCCTGCCGCAACGAGGCGGCCTGATACCGTCTCCTCCTCCCGTCCGGAGGGGGAAAACCCGCCCGGTTCGCGCCGGGTGGGGATATCGCAGGCGGTTCGCTGCAGGTCGAGGGCATGGACCTCCTGGCCGTCCCGCAGCTTTCCCACGATCTCAAGAACGTCGCCAACCGCCAGTTCGGCGGTGACGAGGGCCTGTTCGTCCCACAGGACCAGCCAGACCTCGCCCGAGCTGTCGCCCAGCAGCACCCGGGCGACCATGCCGGGGGTCTTGTCCCTGCGTTCAAACTGCCGGGGAGGACGTATTTCCAGCACTTTCCCGTAGAACGAGATGCAGCTCGGCCCCTCCTTCAGTTCACTGATCTTCAGGTGACTGCGCCCGGCATTTCGCACGACGATCATGGCGGCTGTGCGCTCCTCATACACGCCGCCGGAATCTGCGATGACGGCCATGACCTGCGCCTCGTACTCGTCCCATGGGAAGAGATCATCGACAAGTGAAAAATGTGCCCGCATAGTTCACCTGAAAAAGAGGGGGATCACTGCCATGGGAGCTGTTCCATGGTCATCTTCAGATCGATGATGGTTTCGGCCCTCCGCATGGGGGCCTCCATGCCGCCGTTCACCATGATCTCGGCGCACCGCGGCCTGCTGTTGTACTGGGACGACATGGAGAACCCGTATGCCCCGGTATCGAGAATCGCAATCGTGTCCCCGAAAGAGACCTCCGGGAGCATCCGGTCGTGGGCAAGGATGTCGCCGGTCTCACAGATGGGGCCGGTGATCGTGTAGGTTCCGGCGGGTGCCGCCTCCGCCCTGTCCGCGACGATCACCTCGTGATACGCGTCGTACATCACCGGGCGGGCGAGCAGGTTGAACCCGGCATCGACGTTGACGAAAGCCTTGTGGGTCCTCTTCACCGAGTTGACCCGGGTGAGCAGGACCGTGGAGTCGCCGATGAGGTTTCTTCCCGGCTCGACCCATAATTCCGGCCTGATGCCGGCTTTTTCAATCCCGTCCATGAAGACCGGCATGACGGCGTCGGCATACTCCTGCGGCGTGGGGGCGACCTCCGTCATATGGTTGTAGGGGATGCCCAGTCCCCCGCCCATGTCGAGGAAGCGGAGGTTGACGCCGAGGTCGGTGATCTGTTTTGCCACCTTCACGAGCACGGCGGCCTCCTCGGCAAACGGGGCCACATCAAGGATCTGCGACCCTATGTGGCAGTGCAGTCCGACCGGTACGATGTTCGTCGCCTCGACGGCTGCCCGGTACGCATCGATGATCTCGCCGGCGTGTATCCCGAATTTGCTCGTCGCAAGGCCCGTTGCGATCTTCGGGTGGGTCGGCACCTCCATTGCCGGGTTGACCCTGAAGGAGCACTCGACGGTGGTGCCCATCGCACGTGCGACCTCGTTGAGCTGCATCATCTCGTCGACCGAGTCGAGGGAAACCCGGACATTCTTCTGCACCGCAAGCTTCAGGTCGTCCGGCGTCTTCGAGCTCCCGTTGAAGAGCAGGTGTTCGGGCTTCATCCCGGCGACGAGGGCGAGGTAGAGTTCCCCCGCGGAGAAGACATCCGCCCCCGCTCCGAGGTCGGCAAATACCTTCAGAACGGCAAGATTGCCGTTCGCCTTTGCCGCATAGAGCATCTGGACACGGTCATAATAACCGGTCAGGGCGTCGTGGTAGGCCGCAAAGTTCGACCGGATCCGCTGTTCATCGGTCACATACAGGGGCGTCCCGTATTTATTTGCAAGGGCGACGGTGTCATGGGACCCGATGTGGAGGCGGCCCTCGCGCACGGTCAGGTGGGGCGGCAGGTTCATGCAGACATTCGTGGTGCCGCTCATAAGGCGATTCCCCGCATCCGCTCGATCGCCTCTTCAATCCGTCCGACCGAGCGGGTGATCGCAAACCGGACATAGCCGTCCCCGTGCCTGCCGAACCCGACGCCGGGGGTGACGACGATCCCCGCCTCATCGAGCATCTTTGCTGCAAATGCCATCGAGTCGCCGACCTCCATCCAGACATAGAAGGTTGCCTTCGGGGCGGTCACGGAAAAGCCGAGCTCCTCAAGGCCGCGGACGAGGACGTCCCGGCGCTCCCGGTACACATCGCACGATGCGGCGACGCAGTCCTGCGGGGAGGTGAGCGCGGTGATCGCCGCCTCCTGTATCGCATCGAAGGCACCGGAATCGATATTGGTCTTCACCCTCCCGAGCCCTGCGATGAGGTCGGCCCCGCCGCAGGCCATGCCGATCCTCCATCCGGTCATATTGTAGGTCTTCGAGAGTGAGTGCATCTCCATGCCGACCTCCATCGCCCCGTCCGCCTGGAGAAACGAGGGGGGCCGGTAGCCGTCATAGGCGATCTCCGAGTAGGCATTGTCGTGAACGATCACGATATCGTGTTCACGGGCAAACTCGACCGCTTCGCTGAAGAACGCGAGGTCCGCCACCGCACCGGTCGGGTTGTTCGGGTAGTTAAGAAACATCAGTTTCGCCCGTGAGCAGATCGCATCCGGGATCGCCTCGAAGTCGGGGAGAAATCCGTTCTCCTCGGCAAGGGGCATCTCATGGACCTTCCCTTCCGCAAAGAGGGTGGCGGTCTTGTAGACAGGGTAGCCCGGGTCCGGAACCAGGACATAATCGCCGGGGTTGACGAACGCCTCGGGGACGTGGGCAATGCCCTCCTTCGAACCGATGAGGGCGAGGATTTCGGTCTTCGGATCGAGCTCAACGGAAAAACGCTCCCTGTACCATGCGGCAACGGCCTCCCTGTACGAGAGCATCCCGGTATAATCAGGATAATGATGCGTTGCCGGGTCACGGACCGCCTTCACCAGTGATTCGACGATATGAACGGGTGTCGGGAGATCGGGGTCACCAACACCGAGGTCGATCACATCGACTCCCTGGGCTCTCTTTGCCGCCTTCATGGCGTCTATTCGTGCAAAAAGATATGGTGGGAGGTTATCAAGGCGTTGTGCGTACATCATCCATTCATATAAGGCAGACTTCCGATATAATGTCAACCCACGTGCCCCTTTTCCCGTCCGTACATCTCTATAATTTATTGGGAGGCAGGGCGAATACACGCAGGAAGGAATGGAAATGCTCACTGTTACCTATCCGGGCATCCGCGTTGAGGACGGGCACCCGGAAAAGATCATCGACACCATCATCAGCGAGGACAGGTTTCGGATCTTTCTCAACAACTCCCTCCTGATTGAACAGGTCGCCTCATCCGATATGCTCAGGGAACTGGGAACGGGGTTTGTCCTCTGCGAAGGGCTCGCAGACACCGTCGAATCCGTGGAGGCCTCGGGTGATGAGATCTGGGTGGAGGCGGACGTGCGCAGGAGTGCCGACCTGGAGATGCGGACCTGCGGGGGCCACGGGGTCAAACAGCATATCCCGCGGCAGGTGGCCTCATCGCTCATGATGAGCCCGGATGCCATCTATGCCGCCACCAGGGAGATCATGTCCGATACCTGGCAGCAGACCGGCGGGGTGCACTGTTCGGTCCTGGTCCGGGCAGGCGACCTTATCGCCAAGAGCTGCGACATCGGGCGGCACAACACTGTCGACAAGGTGGTGGGGTTTGCCGAACTCGCGGGCATCGACCGGGGAGAATGCGCCATCGGGTGCACCGGGCGCCAGCCGTCCGGGATGGTCGGCAAGGTCGCGAACGCCGGCATCCCGATCCTCATCTCGCGGGCGGCACCGACGGACAAGGGGATCATCCTTGCAGAAGAAGCGAACGTCACAATGATCAACTTCTCCCGGGGCAACCGGTTTACCATCTTTGCCCACCCGGAGCGGATCTCAGGCATCCTCCCCGCCTTGCATCACCAGAAGAACACCGACTGGAGGTACCCCGGGGCATGAACGAACCAGTACCACAAAAACCGGAAACGGCACTCATCCTGCTTGGATGCCCCCAGGTCCCCGTACAGACGAGCATTGCCCTTTGGCTCTGTGCAGCGCTCAAAAAACAGGGAATAACATGCCTCGTGGGCGGCACCCCTGCCGCCCGGTCACTGCTGGAGGTCGCCGACCCCGACCACCACTACCTGACGAACGTGGGCGATCTCGATGCCATAATAGAGGAGATCGCCGACGGGAAGCGGGACGTGGATGCGGTATTCGTCCTCATCCACAACGACGCGGGGGTTGCCTATGCGGCGACGATGGCTGAGATCTCGGCGGGAACCACCTATGCGTTGATCTTCGGTGATGCCGCAGAGGAGCGGGCGCAGGAAATAGAGGGACTGGGCTGCCGGGTGATCGCCGTGAAGGGCAGCCACAATCCTCTTCCCCTGAAACGAAAGGTCCAGGAGGTGCTGAGCTCATGGGATGCATAGAAAAACTGGATTATGAAGTCCTTATCCGCCATGCCTCCTTCCCCGAGGCGGCGAAGTACATCCGATCCAACTGCGCAGAGGCGTACGAAGTGCGGCCCGGCTTTAAAATATTTGACAAGGCGATGATCGGCATCCCCCCGGTCCTCATCGGGATTGACGGTGACACACTCACCTTCCCGTTCACCAAACCCTGTCACGGGACCTTCCTCCTCAGGGTTGAGGACGCGGCGGAAGCGGCCAGGATCCGCATCGTCGCAAAGCGGGTCAAACCGTCGCATTGAGTGCCATCGCTCTTCTACTGCGATTCTTCCAGAACCCCGCGGTAGAGATGGGCGGTGGTAAGCCCCCCCGTTGCAATCTTTTTCATATCTTCCTTCTTCTTTCCCAGCCATGACCGGACGCCGGACGCCGGTTCTGCCCCGGCACCCGCACCGCCGACCATCTTCACGCCCTCCGCGTAGGCGGCGGTCACCGTCCGCGTGTAGGCCGGGGGTTTGATGCGGCAGTCGAGGACGAACCCCGCAACTCCCGCCTCCCGAAGTTCGGGAAGGGAGTCGATGAGGCAGGTCTCCCGCGAGTTCCAGATATGGGTCCGGCATTCGTCGTCCGTCGTCACGGGGAAGATGTGTCCTTTGGGATCGCGGATGCCTGCGACGGTGCCATCCCGGCCGCAGTTCGTTTTGCCCGGACATGAGGTGGCGGTCGCAAAGACGCAGTCTTCTGCAACCGCGAGTTCCGCCGGGCCGTGGACCACGTACTCAAGCCGGCAGGCAGAGGCGGGTCTCCGTGCGGCAGCGATGCCGGCACACTCGCGGACCTGCGCAAGGGTCATCTCCGGCGAGAGGGTGAGGGCGGCAACGTCCGGAGCAAGGGCGCCTGCCGCCTCTGCATTGAAGATGTTTATGCCCGGCGCCCCGTACAGGGGCAGACCGGGGTCGGCATCACGGGCGGCCTGCATCGCGCCGAGGCCTTCGACCATCACGCCGTCAAGGAGACGGCGGACCACGGGCAGGAGGGATACGGCCATCCCAAGCCACGGACCCCGCGTGATACGTGGCCATTTCCAGACAAGGGAGACGCCTGCATCCCTGCACACCTGTGCCGCCGCCGTGAGAGACGCGGCCATCCGCTCGCTCCCCGCAGCGGGCGTGTCGGCTCCTCCGGCATCGCCGTTTCGGGCACACGACGGTTCAAAACAGACCCGGGTGCATCCGCCGTCGACGGCGG